>JAQYVP010000080.1 GCA_030145485.1 Chromatiales bacterium | reverse complement strand
TTCGGTCTCATACGCAAATTTGATCGGGTGGCCGTTCTGGCCAATCAACGCTGGGTACAAAAGGTCAGTGAGATCGAAGGATTCTTCATGCCTGGTTTAGAGATTAAGGCGTTTGATCGAGACGCAAAAGAAGAAGCCGAGACGTGGCTGGAGGGTTAAGGTTTCTTCTCGAAATAGCTGCGTGTGTGTTCGCTTCTGGCCGGTTGCAGTCTTATTCCCCGACCGAAGTGACCGTCCGGAATGGAGCAATTGCGGCCAATTTCTGAATCAGCGGTCTGAGCAGATTTTGAGAGATATGACGAATGGCGAGTTCAAGCCAGGAAACAATGAAATGGTGGCGTTGTACAGCACGTGTGTGAAGAATGGCTGCGCCATGATCGTGCAAGTGATGGCGCTTGTGCCTTGCTTAGGTGTGCTAGTAGTTCTAAGGTGGCCTGTGGGCTCCGCACCTATTCGAAGGCACTCCACGCGATCAAGAAAGCTGACGGAAAGTAACCGAAGGCGCCGAGACCTAATAGAAACACCTGGACCACCACGAGCAAGCGAAGGTTAGGCAGAGTCCGTATGGCCGCTAGGAGCGCGAGCAGGGTGGCAATGCCGAAGCCGTAGATAGCCAAGGCTCCAGGGTTTATAACCTCCTGGAGCGTCGGCCAGCGGCCGTCCCAAGGGCTCCACATGGGCAGCCAGGGCTCCTCTCCGAAGTCAGGATAAAGCATGAGCGGCAGGAGCGGGATGAACCCGAGCGAGAAACCCAGCGTGCCGATGAACGAAAGGCCCCGTGACAGGGTGTTCTGCGCCGGCGACCTGGTTGGACCCACGATATCGGCCACTGCTGTACGGAACGCCGTGCGATCTAGCACGCCACCATCGTTAAATACGAAGACCCGCCGCGGGTCCACCGGTGTGCCGAGAATCCCTTCCAGTCGAACCTTATCGAGCGATGTCCCTGACCTGACGAGGAAGAGAATCCGTGCTGCCGCACCGCGAGTCACGCATTCCTCAATCTCCCAGACTACGCTCTGCCGTAGTTCGCTCACGTCGATCAAAATCGCATCGGCCGTCGTGATCAGGCAACCGACACATCCTTTCCAGGCTGCGTCCGTGCTTATGACCGGAAACAGCTTGTTAAAGGACAGACACCAGTTGAGGTTTCGCAGCCATGTTCGATGGAGTGATCTTTCCAGCCTCGGCACCTGCTCTGGCGTTCGGATCGTCCGTAGCCGAAATGAGAACAGCGAGAACTGACCCAGCAGATAGGGAGTCTTTGTTGTCCACGGTCGTTTGATGTCGGCATCCGCCAGAGTATAGGCGTGTCCGAGTGGTCCAACGTTACGTCGTGCGATGCGTCGTAGGGCTCGGTTCGGCCACCCTCGATTGAATGTGCGCAGGAGCAGAAACCGCCGTGGAGACGTCCAGTGGACAATCACGGGAGCGAGGATGGGTAGTGTCAGCAAGACAGGTGCAATGTAGATTGCGACGTAGCTCATGATCACAATCGTTAGCACGACTTTTCCCATGACGTTGGCGAAAATTCGGTCGATGGCTCCAGATGGTTCTTCCCCGAACAGACTGTCCCATGCAAGGCCCACGCCGTAGAATACCGCCACGCCGACAGCCACGACCGCCATCGTGAAAGATAGTGTGAGGATTATCCAAGATGTGCTTGTGCGGAGCAATGCTCTACGGGAGCGCCGAACGCGCGTCTCTGCCGGTGAGGAGCCGAGTGTTCTGACAGTCATGAGCGCACGTAAGCAGTGTCGCATTGCTGATGGTGTTTTTCGCACTCTCGCATTACGACCTCCTATAGATTTCAGAATAGAAATTTGCTTTCAACAGATATAGCGCCTTTCATCATCAGTATACTCATTTAAAAGATCTTGATGATACTCACGCGAAGAAACGACGAATCCATCCGCATTGTTGATGACATCGAGGTAACTGTACAGGCCGTCACTGGAAATCAGGTCGGGACCGGAATCGACGCTCCGCAGGAGGTTCCTGCATCGAGGGGAGGTTTATCAGAGGGTCATGGAGGAACTTGAACTTGCTTAATCTGCTGCATACGGCACGGCCACTGAGGCGGTTTTTTATGCACCAACAAAGCCAGCTTCTCAAGCACACGTTTCTCGATATTCACCACGGTCTGTCGGATGCATCCCAGTACGTCAGCAATCTCTCTGTAGCTCATGTGGTATTCATTCGTGGTGCGGCGTTTGTGTGGTGGTGATGCGCCGAGGGCAGGGCAGGCTTGCCGGAGCCTGTTTCCAGAAATCCAGCATCTAATCCCTCAACCCTGAAGACGCTGCATTCCTCACTATCCGTCTTTCACGGCACATGGTACAGACTGCCCTCTCATACGCATCCACCGCTCCCTTCATCGGATCGTCATCAGGAGCGACAAATCTCTGAGTGCAGGGATGGTTGAGTTTGAGGATTGTCGGTAGTCCGTTCATTCCATCGGCCTCCCCATGTAGATGGCTCTGGACGTATACAGTCCTGTTGCCTCACTGTACTCTTCAGCGCGGATCTGCCGCCTCAGTTCCTTTGCGGACAGTGAGTTCTTCCCATGCCTCTCCAGCGTTCGTTCAAGTTGCTCTTTTAGAAGGTCGATCTTCTTCATGATGTTGTCTCCAGAATTTAGCAGTATTTGTGGTGCGCCCTGCAATTGGAATAAATCGGCGCAGTGGTTATGGTACATCAAAGCGAGACAGCGTTGAACATATCCCGCATATTGCTGGGATTGTGGTTTATCGCGTTGTTTGTGAGTATAACCTTGCGGCCTGCTCCACCTGACTCAAGTTATCTGTTCGCCAAAACGGAGCATTCTCCTTTCCTGTCTTCCGATTCGTCTGCTTGTAACCATCACACTCCCTGCCGAATAGCTCCCTGTATGGCTCAGCTCACTCTCAAGGGGTTTCCCGCTGAGTGACACATCACAGCCGGATGAGCATGGTGTTATCCATAACCTGCCATTGCCACCTGACAGGCTCATGTTGCCAGTTGATACCTGTTGCTGGTTGAACTTCATCTTCAGACTCCCAAGGTTCTCGTTCAACTCATCAACCAAGGTCAGTAACTGTTTTTTAAGTTCTTCTTCGTGCACTTTTTATTTCCTAATAACTGTAACGGTTGTTGAGGTTCAGTGCAGAGTCATCATTCCCCAAATTCATCGATCACTGCGGTGATGGTTGAGATCACTTGATTGCGAGGGACATCCCACCACCAGTAACCAGTAGACTCATACCTTTCGCTACCAAGCAGACCGTCAAGGAGGTCGGTCAGTGGTTTATTGCTGTCCTTTGCGGTAGCACGGCAACTGGTTGGGTTTTCAACGATACTGAACTTTGTATCTAACTGACCTCCAGTAAGATTGATCTGTGCGCCACCTCGAAATTTCGATTTGATAGTCAGTGTTTTGTTGGTACTCATTGCTATCTCCTTTTTGGATTAATACTCTATGCCACTTGCGCCGCCCTGACAGGCAGGACACTTACGGAGGTGGATATCTGCTCCATTTACTCCGTACTCAGCACCACAGTCCCTGCAATACATCTTGTAGGCAGTCTGTCCTTCAAGGTTGCCTGACTTATCGCGGTGTCCACGACACATCTGGTTGTTGCTGTTGGTGTATCCGATCTTAGTGGTTGGCGTTGATCCGCTTTTTAGTCTCATTGCTGCTCTCTCTGTTGTGCACCGTCCGTGGCGCGGTTGGTGCTTTACTGCCTTGGTATTGCAATGACCTCTCTAGAAGCACTAGTTGCATGTTGATCATAGAACAGGCTATCTAGCGATGTATTGCTTATACACGCCAATCGCTTGACTGTAGCTAGAGAAAACCCTCCACTAACTCAAGAAAGCCATCTCGATCACTCCCTGTCGATCAGGTGCATATGGACGGGGAGGGTGTTGCTATTTTCGCCTAGAATATCGCCTAGAGGGGGTTTTGATGGTCTTGCTGGATTGCTAAGTCATTGAAAAAAATGGCGCGCCCGACTGGATTCGAACCAGTGACCCCCGCCTTCGGAGTGCAGTAGCTGTAGTCCATGCTAGTTTTTAGTGGTCCATAACTATCTGTAATACCAATATAAAATCCATGCTCGTGTATGATGATCTGTGTGAGTCCACACAATAACTCCACATTTCCTCCACAAATCAGGTGAGCTATGGCGACAGCATCGTTCAACACAGCGGCGAAGTGCAAGCGGCTGGAACAGTCGGGGGAACCCTACTGGTTCAAGATCGGCAAGGGGCGATTCATCGGCTACCGCAAAGGCAAGAATTCCGGTTCATGGGTATCGCGGTTGGGTAGTAAGCGAGTCACCATTGGCTCAGATGCTCAGATGGACTACGAGGCAGCGCTTAAGGCTGTAATCGCATGGTGCGATCGTGAAGATGTTGGCGGTAACAGGAAGTATCTGCTCAGCGAGTGCGTGGCCGATTATATAACCAGCCTTGCTCTCAACAGAAGCCAGCAGACAGCCGACGACACAAGAGAAAGGCTGGGCAAACACCTCGATGACACGCTACTTACTACGCAGCTGTCCAGGCTCACCACGGGTGCATTGAACCAGTGGCGCGATGGCATGGTATCGGGGAATGACCCAGAGGCGATCCGCAAGAGTAAGAACAGCGCTAACCGCACATTCGCGATGATCAAGGCGGCGCTCAACTTGGCATTCAAGAGCGGCATCGTTGACAGCGATCAGGCGTGGCGGCGCGTGAGTAAGTTTTCAAATGCAAACGCGGCGAGGCCACTGTTTCTGACTGACGCGCAGATTGACAGGCTGCTAGAGAATATCGAGGGTGCATTTCATGCGCTGGTTAAAGCAGCAGTGCTCACAGGTGCGAGATACGGCGAGTTGACGGCGGCAAAGGTCAGCGACTTCGACCGGATCAAAGGTGTTCTGTTCCTGTCAGGCAAGACAGGTGATAGAGACTGCTACCTGTCGAGTGATGGTGTGAGGCTATTCAAGGAGTTGGCAAGAGGCAAGCTGCCAGAGGCTCCACTGTTAATGTCACCAGCTGGCGCGCACTGGTGCAAGGGAATTCTGAAATCGAGGAATACATGCCGCCTAACCCAAATTGCAGGTGACTTGGTTGCGCCAGAGAGTAAGCGGCGCATTTTTGAGCCATTCAGTCGAACCTGACATGACCCAATAAACCATATACTTCTATTCTTTCGTAATAGACCATACCGTTATCATGATATTTGCAAGCATTTCATTAAAAAGAGATTCCCCCT
>JAQYVP010000024.1 GCA_030145485.1 Chromatiales bacterium | reverse complement strand
TATATATGGACCAAGTTCGGTGATCGAAAACCTTCCACCCGACCACAAACCTAATGAAACAGCAGGATTAAGATGGCAACCGGATATATGGCCAATAGCAAAAGCCATTGTTAATACAGTCAGCCCGAAAGCAAAGGCAACGCCCAGTAAACCAATACCTACATCTGGAAATGCGGCAG
Organism: Chromatiales bacterium; assembly: GCA_030145485.1. Lineage (GTDB taxonomy): Bacteria > Pseudomonadota > Gammaproteobacteria > Chromatiales > Chromatiaceae > Sva-25. Next base: position 7,367 of record JAQYVP010000024.1, on the reverse strand, counting down.
CTATAACAGCACTGCCGCATCCTCCGAGTACCAGCCAGAATGTACCAATAAACTCGGCACCAAGCTTCTTTGTTAATTTCATTTTCTACTCCTTTGTGTATGCAAGTTCGTGAATAAAAATTTCTGACTCGTGGTAAAGTCTACCTGAGGCAGTCCGAATGTAGATTCAAAATGATTTAGGAAGATTATTCATTACCATCTTTATTCACGAATTGGTACTGTTTTCTAAGAAACATTGCTGGAGGTTAAGATGCATATAAATGATATGAATTTTAAAATTTTGCCAGTATCTTAAAAAAGACAGTGTCACCTTCAAGACGGTTTTTGTTATCAAATTCGTGGAGCCATTTCAATTCGGCAATTATATCCTTGTCAGCTAATTTACTTGCGTAAGACAAGACCGGACCTATACCATGTGCCCTGGCTTTGAAATCACCAAAACTGGCGCCTTCACCACTGTCACCCGATAGCTGCTGGTACCAGAAGCCGGTAAGCCCACCACCGGCGAAGCCACCCCAAAGGGGGAAATGCTGGGCCAGAGTCCCTTCCAGATGGGCCTGAATGCCTGATGTGTAATTGGTGTCATCGTTTTCTGTGTTGAAATCGACACCAAAGAAAAGTGATGCTTCTCTACCGTTTTTCTGTCCGAAATAGATGATGGCAGCAGTCGGTTCAATGGTCCAGAAATTTTTTCCGGTATTGGCAAGACGACCCACTTCATACTCTCCGGTTGGTGCATGAATGCCGAGACGGAAATTTGTATTCAGGTCTGCATTTACATTATAATTGAACATCAGCGGCATCAGAACGATGTCTCCAAAACCGTTTTCTTTGTCACTGAGACTGCCTGTCAGGGTCTTCCCTGAAGGAGAGGTTTCTCCACCGGCTTCTACTTTAATCGAAACCCAGGGAATGGTTGCCGACATAGCATAACTCCACTTTTCACCCATATTCCAGTCAGGTGCCCACAGCAAAGTCAAACCATAGGCATCAGATTTTGCGTTGGCATTCAGTACACTCATTCCGGCAATAGGTATGCTTCGGTTCGCATCGATACTGCCGTCATAGTGGATGTAGTTGAGCCGGTTGATAAAGGTTGGATCTGTTTGGTACACCGTCTATAAAAGAGGCCATGGAGCCTGGCATATAATGCCCGGAACCGCCTTCTTCTGCATGGACACCTGGAGCAATGAGCAGCAAGCCCATGCCTGTGATACATATGATTTTGATCAATCGGAGCATGTGTGTTTCCTCATTATCTCGTTATTCCTCTGTGTCAATGTAAGTGAGGCACATACCCCTTGAGATATTAGTGTAGGGCGACTGGAGTTCCATCAATGTCCGGCACCGCTATATGCTTTCATGTAACATACCTTAAATAGTACAAGCTATCGGTTATCGGCGAATTTTTTTCTTCTTTTTACCAGTTTCTTTTAGTTTTTTATCATCTCCATCTCCCAGTAGTTCGTCGACACCATTGTTGACCGTCTTTTTCACTTTACGTTTCAATGTTTTTTACCGATTCCCATTGCGATTTCCTCTTTCAAGTTTGTGGTGTAGTCAGTAAGCACGGACTGTCACAGAATAGAGACCTGGCCAGCCCGTGTAGGCAATTTTCGTGATACCGAAATCAGTTCAATTTCACTGACACCAAATTGATTTTTCCGTCAAATTCAAACGGTCGCCGATTGGCATAATTGATCGACACCGGTGAACCCAGGTCAATGCCGACATCAAAGGTCTCGGTGGCGGTAAAGGCCAGCGGTACCGTCCGTTTCACATCGGCCCTGGCAACTTCCTGGCCGTCCACGGAGATGATCACCGTTCCCGGTGCGCCGGGCCTGTCAATGGTGGTGTCCACTTTAATGGCGTGTTTGCCGGCAGCGAGCGGTGTTTTGCTTCTGGCGGAATACTGCTCGATGATCATCATGTTGTACTCATACACCAGGTGACCTTTATCCATGTAGAAAGTAAGCCCGCCACTGGCTCCGCCCATCGCATAGAGCACACCGCTTGCACCGTCTCCCACTTCAACATCCAGGATTACCGTATTGCTCTGTTTGCCAAGGCCGGGGGCGGTGAACTCCGGCATTCTCTGCGTGTTCTGGTTGAAGGTCCAGTGGGTGTAGTGTGACTGGTGGATGTCTTTTGGGTGTATTCTCAGCCAGTTGCCAGCGCCGATCGGGAAGTCCTTGTTCTCCTCAGCCACTTCGAGAAAGAACTTTTTCATCTCCTCAAGCTTCTCCGGATTCTCCTTTGAAACATCTTCAGCCTGGGAGAAGTCGTTGCGTAGATCATACAGCTGCCACGCATCGGTGGCGGAATCCCAGCTCTTGTCGAATCCACCCTTGGCAGCATTCCAGGGAGTAAATGGACCGAAGGCGCTGGCGAACCAGCCGTCGTGATAGAGGCCGCGACTGCCGTTGTTGTCAAAGAACTGGGTCTCTTTGCGCCCTTTGGCTGTACCATCAGCAAAAGTGTAGGCAAGGCTGATGCCATCGACAGCCATCTGCTCGTAACCATTAACAACTTTTGGATGGGGGATGCCAAGAATATCGTACACTGTGGGAGCAATATCCACCACGTGGTGGAACTGAGAACGCATGGTTTTATCGGCTTTGATCCCTTTCGGCCATGATACAACCAGTGGGTTGCGGGTACCACCGAAATGAGCAGCAACAAGTTTGGTACTCTTAAATGGTGTGTCACCTGCCCAGGCCCAGCCTGCGTGATACATGTTATCCATCTCCGGGCCACCCAGTGCCTCCAGACCACCTAACTTGTTCATGGTTGAGATCTGTTGATCAATAGTGTTCGGAATCCCGTTCTGTGCAAGCAGCTCACTGATCGAGCCTTCCTGACCTTCCGCGCTTGAACCGTTGTCGCCGACGATGTAGAAGACAAGGGTATTTTCCTTAAGACCGCGGGTCTCCAGACCTTCTATCAACTCTCCAATCTGCTGATCCGTATGTTCCATGAATCCTGCAAAGATCTCCATCAACCTTCTCTGGAAAGCGCGCTGCTCCTCGGGGATACTCTCCCAGGAAGCCATGGTGGGATCACGTTTTGTGAGTTTAGTGTCCGGCGGAATAATGCTCATCTCGAGCTGCCGCTTGAAGGTACGCTCCCGATAGGCATCCCAGCCGTTATCAAACTTTCCCTTGTACTTGTCCGCCCACTCTTTGAAGATGTGGTGAGGTCCATGTACCGCGCCCGGTGCCCAGTACATGAAAAATGGTTTGTCGGGTGAAAATGCCTGATGCTTATCAATCCAGGCCAGCGCCTTGTCCTTCATATCCACTGTCAGGTGATACCTGGGGTCGTCATGTGGCGGCTCTACGGTGTTGTAGTTCTCAAACAGACGGGGTTCCCACTGAGAGGTTTCGCCACCCAGGAATCCGTAAAAGTAATCAAAACCGTACCCGTTGGGCCAGCGGTCTTTCGGACCCATGTCAGTGATCTCGGTGGCTGGAGTGTTATGCCACTTGCCGAAAGCGGAGGTTTTGTAGCCGTATTCCCTCAACACCTCGGCCATGGTCGCGGCCGTCCTCGGCATGATCCCGGTGTAGCCATCAAAGGCTACGGCACGTTCGGCGATGGTGCCGGAGCCGACTCGGGTGTGATTTCTCCCGGTGAGCAGCGCCGCACGGGTCGGCGAGCAGATCGAGGTGGTGTGGAAGGCGTTGTAGCGGATGCCCTCATCGGCCAGCTTGCTTAATGTGGGGGTATGCACCTCGCCGCCAAAGGTATCGGCGATGCCGAAGCCGACATCGTCTATCAAGATGATCAGAATATTAGGTGCATCTTCAGGCAACCGCTGCGGTTCAGTTGCCCATTTCATTGTAGAGTCCTGCAGCCTCGGTTTGGCCACACTCTCTGACGGCGGTGTCGGGAAGGGCAGGACAGAGCCGTCATCTGCTATTGTTCCTGCGCCTGCAGGCGCTGTATCTGCCATAGTTAGCAATAGGGTGAATACGCAGACCACTATTGAAGCAGCCGGCGGTTTCGAAGAGATAAATTGTTTCACGGTATTCCCCTTATAAATATTTTATTGTGATCTTGCCGATGGAACCGTTGAACGTAAACGGTGCCTGATCGTAGTAGTCGAGCGACACTGGCGAATCCTTGTCGGTGCCAATGTCAAAGGTCGCGTTTGACGTGAAGTGCAGCGACATGGCCGTCGGCACGGTGCTCTGGCCTACCACGTCACCATTCACACGCAAGGTGACGTCCATCGCGCCGCCGATTTTGTCAACGAGTCTGGACTCGACTTCGATAGTTGCCTTGCCAGGCTGTAGTGCACTTTCCGAGTGGATCTTGGTACGTTGAACCTCAAACAGGTTAAACTCATAGGACAGCACACCATCCTTGATGTAGCACGTCAAACCACCAGAGAATCCGGCCAGCGCATAGAGCACGCCATTGGCATTTTCTGGTACATCGACCTGCATGGACACCAGCGAGCTGACTTTCCCCAGCTTGGGCGCCGCAGATTCCGGCATGCCGGTAATCGGCTGATCAAAGGTCCATTCGGTGAGTGGTGATGCCGGGGCGTCTTCCGGATGGTAGAGCACCGTTGACCACAGGCCGCCGCCGATGGGCAGATTCTTGTTTTTCGCCGATTCGGTCAGGAACAGCGCCTTCATTTCCTCCAGCTTTGCCGGCTCGTTGGCTGCCAGGTCGTTCGCCTGACTCCAGTCTTCATCGATATGGTAAAGCTCCCAGGTATCGGTCAGCGGTGACCATTCCCTGATACCCTTGGGTATGCCGCCCACCCAGGGTTCGCGTGGTCCACGGGCGCTGGCGAACCAGCCGTTCTGATATACGCCACGGCTGGCCATGATGTCGAAAAACTGGGTGGTCTTGCGATCATCAGCATTGGCATCCGCAAAGGTATACACCATGCTCACGCCGTCGAACGGATCCTGCGCCACGCCGTTGACAAACAGCGGTGGTTTGATGTCTAGCACTTCATAGAGGGTCGGCGCAAGGTCATTGACGTGGTGAAACTGTGGCCGTGGCCGGGTGTCGTGTTTGATCCCCTTGGGCCAGGAGACGGCCATCGGCTGACGGGTGCCGCCAAAATAAGCACCCTGAAGTTTGGTGCCCTGGTAAGGCGTACTGCCGGCCCAGGCCCAACCGGCATGATACATGTTGTCGGTCTTGGGGCCACCCAGCACATCCATGCCGCCAAGGTCCTGCAGTGCGGCAAGATGCTGCGAGATTTTGGTTGGAATGCCGTTTTGCGCCAGTTGTTCACTGATGGTGCCGTACAAGCCTTCGGAAGAGGAGCCGTTGTCACCCCAGATGTAGAAGATGAGGGTGTTATCCAGCCTCCCTTCCTTTTCGATCTCGGCAATAACGCGCCCGGCATTGAAGTCGGCATGCTCGGTGAATCCGGCAAACACCTCCATCAGGCGACGCTGAAAGGGTTTTTCGTCTTCGGGAATGGAGTCCCAGGATGCCATCGATTCGGCCCGTGGGGTGAGCTTGGCGTCCGCCGGAATCCAGCCCAGCGACTGCTTGCGGGCAAAGACGCGCTCGCGATACTTGTCCCAGCCATCGTCGAATTTACCCTTGTACTTGTCGGCCCACTCCTTCGGAACCTGGTGAGGGCCATGTGAAGCGCCTGGTGCCCAGTACATGAAAAAGGGCTTGTCCGGCGCGTAGGCTTTCTGCTCACGCAGCCAGTGGATGGCATCATCGGCGATGTCTTCAGACAGATGGTAGTAATCGTGACCACCCGATGTATGCGGGGTATCCACGTAGGTCGTATTGCACACCAGCGTCGGTTCATACTGTGATGCCTCACCCGCCAGGAAACCATAGAAATATTCAAAACCATAGCCAGTGGGCCAGTAGTCGAAGGGACCCTTGGAGGTGATCTGTTCCTCGGGCGTGTTGTGCCACTTGCCGAATGCGGCGGTGTTGTAGCCGTAGTCTTTCAGCACTTCGGCTACCGTCGCAGACGATTTGGGAATGATGCCGCTAAAACCGTCAAAGTCATTGGCAATCGCCGCGATCTGGCCGTTGCCTACGCGTGTATGGTTGCGCCCGGTCAACAAAGCGGCGCGCGTTGGCGAGCACATGGCGGTGGAATGGAAGCGGTTATAGGAAATTCCAGCTTTGGCAACCTTGTCCAGGGCCGGCGTGTTGATTTCACCGCCATAAGTTGAAGGGGTGCCCGGCCCTACATCATCGATCAAAATAACCAGGATGTTCGGGGCATTGTCAGGCAGCCGCTTTGGTTCCACACGTTTCTTGTAGGTTGAACTCTCAATCGTAACTCCCGCCTGGGACGCCGAAGGCGTTGGCGGAAAAGGCAGGACATCCTGGGCATACGCCGATGTCAATACGTTGACAATTAGAACGATAAGAGTTGCTGAAAAAAATTTAGATCTGGTGTTCTTCATATAATTCTCCGCTACGTAAAATAAATCATTGATCCATACCAACGGTTAATAGCTTGGATACATTAACCACTTCCACAGATATACTTCTTTGGCTGGGTGGAAATTCCTGAAAAGATCGCACAAATTCAGCCATCATGCCCCCGGCAGGACCAAATAACCATGATCTGTTTTCAGCCCATTCATCATAACCTCTGGCTTTAGAAAAGCGTTCGAACGGGTCGAGTTTCAAATTGGTAATAAAAGGGGAAGATAAGGGCGTTTGTTCTGCTCTGAACCATTTTTCCTGATCGGTGAATAACAACTTCCAGTCCCCATAGCGCAGGCCGTGAAACTTGGCCTCGGTGAAGTAGTAAAAATCCATGCGTTTGGTTTTGCCATTATTGAGCAGCAGATCGCTCTGATCATAACCGTCCAGATGTACTTTGTACATCATCTCTCCAACTTGTTTACCTTTGAGTAAATCCTCTTTTATATCTTTCTCGCCCACCATTGACAGCAATGTAGGCATCCAGTCTTCATGGGTCATGAATTCACCCGTCGATACCCCTGCTGGGATGTGATTATTCCACTTCACCAGTACAGGCACTCTATAGCCGCCTTCCCAACCACCTGCACCTTTTTCACCATGAAAAGGTTGATTACCGCCATCCGGCCACGAGTTGGATGCCGCACCATTGTCTGTAGAGAACATAACAATAGTGTTGTCTGCTACGTTTAACTCATCAAGCAAAGAGAGCCATTCGCCCACATTGTCATCCAGCTCATTCATTCCGTCTGCATATAAGCCATACTTTCCTTTGCCATCATACTTCTTATCCCCTGATTGACTTCCTTATCTCATGTGTTACAATAATAATAAAAGTAATACATGAGAGGAAAATGTAATGCATCAGTCAGCTATCACAGTCAAAGGCCAGGTAACTATACCGGTATCTCTCAGAAGAAAATTTGGTT
>JAQYVP010000003.1 GCA_030145485.1 Chromatiales bacterium | reverse complement strand
CGGACATCGCTGCCCACTGCTTTCGATGCCACCGTGTTGACGATATCAAAAGAGGAGTTGATCGGCGTTTCATCGATGCGGGTAATCACATCCCCCGGACGCAAACCTGCTTCACCGGCGGCGCCCTTACTGTAGACCTGGGTGATCAGTACACCTCGCAGATCCGTTCTCAGCCCGAAGGAATTTGCCAGCACTGCGGTCATATTCTCTCCTCCGATTCCCAGCCAACCATGGCTGGCGCTGCCGCTGTCAAGCAGTTGCCGCACGATTCCTTTGACCATATCCACAGGAATGGCAAAACCAACTCCATGTGATCCCCTGTCACGGGAAAAAATTGCTGCGTTGATAGCAATCAGTTCACCCTTCGCATCGATCAGGGCGCCACCTGAATTCCCCGGGTTGATCGAAGCATCCGTTTGAATGAAATTTTCATACTTGCTGATGCCGAGGTGGCTGCGTCCGGTAGCGGAGATAATCCCCATGGTAACAGTCTGGCCGACACCGAAAGGATTGCCAATCGCCAGCACCACATCCCCCACACGCAGGCCTGATGACTCTCCCAGCGTACTCACTGGCAAAGGTGCGGCTTTGACGCTGCGATCACTCAAATTGACCTGCAGTACAGCCACATCTGAATCCGGATCAGAACCGATTATGGTTGCCTGCAGGCGTTCACCGCTATGCAGAACCACTTCGATGCTATCCGCCCCCTGAACCACATGGCTGCTCGTCACGACATAGCCTTTTGCATCTACGATAACCCCGGAGCCATGATTTTCTTCATGCAGGTGGCGATCAAAACGCATGCGCGACGGGGCATTAGAGTGCGGCACAAACTGCCGCTCCGATACTCTGCCGGCAAAAACATTGACCACCGCCGGCGCCACGCGCTCAACAGCATCTGCATAGGAAACAGGGCCGGAAACGTGCGCCCCCGATGCATGCGCATCCGAGAATAAGAAATGCAACGGTGATTGCGGCATCGCCACCAGAGTGACAAAGGCAACCAGAAAAAGGGAGGCATGGAATTGATTTCGCATATACTGCATCTATGGTTCGGAATAACAACGCTATCATAGCGGCTCGCAAACAAATGATCCAAATTCATACACTGGAGAGCTGGTGCAATCAGCAACTACAGCCTGAGAATTTTTCTGATTACTGCCCCAACGGCATACAGGTTGAAGGCAGCAGGGAGATACAACGCCTTGCCAGCGGAGTCACTGCCTGCCAGGCGCTGCTGGATGCAGCTATTGAATGGGGTGCTGATGCCATCCTGGTCCACCATGGCTACTTCTGGAAGGGAGAAGCGCAGCCTCTGACCGGCATCAAGGGAAATCGCATCCGCACCCTCATGAAAAACGACATGACATTGTTCGCCTATCATCTTCCGCTCGATGCACACCCTCAGTTCGGCAACAATGTACAACTGGGGAAGCGCCTGCAACTGCGCAATGCAGCAGCCATAGACTCAAGCGATGGACTGCTGTGGAGTGCTGAATTCCAGCATCCGGTGACGCCCGCACAGCTATCGGAAATTATCACGCAAGCCCTTGAGCGCAAGCCTCTGCATATCACCGCCGCAAAACTGCAGATCCAGCGTATAGGCTGGTGTACCGGGGGCGCACAACACTATATTGACCTGGCTGCAGACCTCGGCCTGGACGCCTTCATCAGCGGAGAGATCTCGGAATCAACCGTGCATACTGCGCGTGAACGAAATATTCACTATTATGCAGCAGGCCACCATGCCAGCGAACGCTATGGCGTGCAGGCGCTGGGTGATGCCATTGCATCAGAATTCGGCATCAGCCACCGTTATATCGAGATCGACAACCCTGCGTGATGTGGCGACAATGCTTTACGTTCTACGTTTTGCTGCTTTTATCCATCCTCTCTCAGTACAGCTTTGGCGGAGAGAAAACACCACAGATGCAGCCAGCCAACTGGCAGAGTAAAGCGCAGCAGCGTATCAAGCTGCGTTTCAAACAGGCGCAAGCAGCCTGGCCTCCAGAGGAGATTGTGCTATTGGCGCTGAAGCAGGAGCGTCGGCTCGAACTCTGGGCCTCGCTGCATGACGAATGGCTCTTGATTCACATCTACCCCATCCTGGGAGCCAGTGGAACGGCCGGGCCCAAGCTGCGCCAGGGCGACAAACAGGTTCCTGAAGGCAGCTACAATATCTTGTGGCTCAACCCGAAGAGCCGCTTTCACCTCTCCATGAAACTCGACTACCCGAATGCGGAAGATCGCAAGCATGCCCGCAAAGAGGGGCGCAAAGATCCTGGAGGCGATATCTTCATTCATGGAAAGGATGTCTCTATCGGCTGCATTGCAATCGGTGACCCGGCCATCGAGGAGATCTATAGCCTGGTGCAGCGCATCGGCGTCGAAAAGGTACGTGTCTATATCGCCCCGACAGATCCCAGACAGTCTCCCTTGAGTGCACCTCCACAGGCCCCGGCATGGCTCGACGCAAGGTATCAGCAGCTAAACGAAATATTTCAGCTGATTCGGTAATACTCAGTTCTCAATGTACTAGAATCCTTGATTCACTAAAATGCTTGCAAATGAGTCAAGTTTTAAAAGAATCTCTCGCTAAGAACGCAAAGGACGCAAAGGTTTTTCTTGGCGAACTTGGCGTCTTAGCGAGAGAAATTTTTTTTCATGCTTTGTCAGTCTGAGACATGGTCTCGCTAGATAGAGTGCCGACATTTTAAAAGACTTTTACCACGAAGCTCACGAAGACCACGAAGAATCAACTGGATACAAAAAAACTTCGTGCTCTTCGTGTCTTTCGTGGTGAGTATCTTTCTACATTAAGATTACTGATGATTGATGCGGTTCGTACCTCACCGGCATCCTACAAATTCATCCCTCTCTCCTCGTCATCCGACTCCCAACTCTTCCCAGATGCTGTCAATACGCTCCTTGACGGCTGCGTCCATCTCGATCGGCACGCCCCACTCCCTGTCAGTCTCTCCTTTCCACTTGTTGGTGGCGTCAAAGCCAACCTTTGAGCCGAGCCCAGAGACAGGCGAGGCAAAATCGAGATAATCGATAGGGGTATTTTCAACCAGTGTCATATCCCGCACCGGATCCATGCGCGTGGTCATGGCCCAAATCACATCATCCCAGTTGCGTACATCGACATCATCATCCGTGACGATCACGAACTTGGTATACATGAACTGCCGCAGAAATGACCACACACCAAACATCACCCGCTTGGCATGTCCGGGATACTCTTTTTTCATACTCACCACGGCCATGCGATATGAGCACCCCTCCGGCGGCAGATAAAAATCAGTGATCTCAGGAAACTGTTTCTGCAGAATTGGCACAAACACCTCGTTAAGCGCCACCCCGAGAATCGCCGGCTCATCCGGCGGACGTCCAGTATAGGTGCTGTGATAGATAGGATCCCGACGCATGCTAATCCGATCGATGGTGAGCACAGGAAAGCTCTCAACCTCGTTGTAATAGCCGGTGTGATCCCCAAATGGCCCTTCCGCCGCCATATCATCGGCATGCAGATGACCTTCGAGAATGATCTCAGCGCTGGCGGGTACCTGCAACTCATTGCCAATACTCTGCGTGACCTCCGTGCGACTGCCGCGCAGCAACCCGGCGAAAGCATATTCAGAGAGTGAGTCAGGAACAGGGGTTACAGCGCCCAGGATCGTTGCCGGATCCGCCCCCAGCGCCACAGAGATGGGAAAAGGCTCGCCCGGGTGCTTCTGCTGCCAGTCACGATAATCGAGCGCTCCGCCGCGGTGCGCCAGCCAGCGCATGATGACGCGATTGCGTCCAAGCACCTGCATGCGGTAAATACCCAGGTTCTGACGGGATTTTCGCGGCCCACGTGTCACCACCAGACCCCATGTGATCAAGGGTGCGGCATCTCCCGGCCAACAGGTTTGCACCGGTATTGTTGACAGGTCGACATCTTCGCCCTCGAATACAGTCTGCTGGCAGGGGGCATTTTTG
>JAQYVP010000203.1 GCA_030145485.1 Chromatiales bacterium | reverse complement strand
ACGGAATGATTTCTACTGCTAGATATTAATGCATTGATGTACTAGACAAACCGGCGACCGCAAGGAACCATGAATGTATCCGCGTTATATAAGCGATTGAGAAAACCCCGTCATTGCGAGCGCAGCGTGACAATCCTGTCAATTCTTTCTTTGTGACTTTTTAGACTGCAGCCTTGTTAATAAGATTGGCAAGTTCAAAATCTTTTGCTGACAGCCCGCCCGCTTCATGCGTGGTCAGATCAATTTCAACCTTGTTATACACATTACACCACTCGGGGTGATGATCCAGTTTCTCTGCATGTAGAGCGACTTTTGTCATAAATGCAAAGGCATGAACAAAGTCCGGGAAAATAACGGTTTTGTTCAATTTCCCCTCTTTTAACTTCCAGGGCGCATCATTGCTGCTGTTCAAATCAGCTAATTCCTCTTCAGCTTTTTGAATGCTGTATTTCTGCATGACCTTCACCCTGCATTTGTTTTATATGGCTATTGTTTTCTGACGAAATGATAGATTGAATTTTTCTCAAACTTACCATCCTTGAAGATTGTGTAGGTCGTCTTGAGGTGGTTGTTATTCTCAGATAACTCATGTGTGATGTTGTGTACATGGCCTTCATTGGAATTACATAACGGGCTTGTCATATCGCATGCCATCGAAACAACTGTTGCAGAAGAAACTGTCTCGTCAAACACAAGCTCCGGTTGATTTTTTTTTCGCGCAATAATGCTTTGCCTGGAGTTGTGAGCAATTTTTGAAATCATTGCAGTGGTACATCGTAGCCATCTCTTTACCTGTGCCCGGTAAGAGATTTTCCTGCACGGTGCTTCCCTTGCCAATGACTTTGAAACTCATCGCGGTCATATCTGTACCGAGTAACTTGACAGCAGGGCCTTTTTTAGTTGCTCCGTCTTCCTGTGCATCTACTGGCGCCAGTATCCACTCCCCTTGCAATAGCGTGAGAGCATTGTAATTGTCCTGTGCGCTGGTGGCAGCCCAGAGGCCGGATGATAAAAGCAAACCTGAGGCTGCAACAATCAATATCAGTCTATTCATCTCCGTTCTCCTTAGTAATATCCAGTATTAAACAGGTAATTTAAGAATAGAACATATCTCCTGCATGTCAATATTCAGCATGATTCCACTATGGCTCTTCCTCTTCATTATTCAGGCTCCTGGTGGGAATCTCTTGTATAGCTCGGAATTTTAAGTGTTTGCGAGAGGCTCGAAGGTTTTGGTCTATACTCTAATGAGATCAGGGCATGAAAAAACACTCTTCTCTCGCCAAGAGTGCAAAATTTTTTCTTTGCGAGATTGGCTTACGTGGGTGCATAGTTTCCACTATTCATCCATTCTGTTGTGAGGTGCAACATGGAGATGGCAAAGACATTAAAAAATTTCCTGGAGATGAATGGTGTCGAGTATGACGTGCTTATGCACCGTCACACCGATTCGAGCGTCAACAGTGCACATGCGGCCCATATCCCGGAGGGGCAGTTGGCCAAGCCAGTCATTCTGGAAGATGACAAGGGCTACCTCATGGTTGTGATTCCGGCGGATAATCATGTGAAGATTGGGGAAATCAACAGGCTGCTGGATCGCAACATGGGGTTGGCTACCGAAGATGAAATTCCGGCGCTGTTTACAGATTGTGAGCCGGGAGCGATTCCACCAGTAGGGCAGGCCTATGGTTTACAGACCATCGTCGACAACGACCTCGATGCGTGCAGAGACATCTATTTTGAAACGGGTAATCACGAACAACTTGTTCACTTGAATGGCGATGCTTTCAGGCAACTGATGAAGGTTGCCCGGCATGCATCGGTTTGCAGGCATTAGGGGAATTGCTCCAGGCTGCTTTGTCTGTGGGTCGGCTCCGGGCAGGTTTCTTACGCCTTGCCTTCCTTTCCATATGGCTTTAAAGTTCTGTCTGGTGGAATCAGAAGAGTGCGTAAGCAGGCGAAGATGATGGACGAAGTGACAAATATTGAGGCGCGCAAAAAAACAGCTGGCTTCCGTGGCATTCATGTCCTGTGGATCGTCCTTGGAACCATAATATTAACAGCAGCTGTTACCTACTGGGCAGTACGCACATATATCTATGCGAAAGATTTCGAGCCCGTCGTACTCAATCAGACTGAACAACTGCAACTTGATGGCAAGCTCGTGGCGCTCGGCTATCAGCCGGAGGCAACAGCTGCAGTCACTCAAAAACAGGCAGACGATGCAAGCGAACTGGATGCAAGTGGTCGCCTGAAACCTCAGAAATATAGTGAAAAGGGTGGCAAGCGTGATTTGAGCTTCAGCGAAAAAGAGTTGAATGCTCTGCTCGCGAGCAACACCGACATGGCGAAAAAACTCGCGATCGATCTTTCCCGGGACCTGGTTAGCGTCAGGCTTCTCGTTCCCGTCGACAGGGACTTTCCGCTACTTGGCGGTAAAACCCTGCGTCTCTCCACCGGTGTGGAAATGTCCTACAAAAATGGCCGGCCGCGGGTGGTCCTGAAAGGTGTAACCATCATGGGTGTGCCAATCCCAAATGCCTGGATCGGTGGCCTGAAAAATATTGATTTGATTACTGAGTTCGGCGATGAGCAGGGTTTCTGGAAAAGTTTTGCCGACGGCGTCGAAGATATTCATGTCGAAGATGGCCAGCTGAAAGTGAAGCTGAAGGAGTAGTCTGCTTCACTTTTCCTGCCTCTTCGCTGGCGGAGCCAGCCGCCTATTGCGCCACCGACCCCGAACGCCGGCACCCCTGCAACTTATTAGAGAATATAGCGCGTCAGATCTTCATCGTCGGCGAGTTCATTGAGATGTGCGTTGACGTAGGCCGCGTCGATGGTGATGTGCTCACCCTGCATCCCGGATGCTTCGTAAGAGATCTCTTCAAGCAGACGTTCCAGCACCGTGTGCAGGCGACGCGCACCAATGTTCTCGGTGCGTTCATTTACCTGCCAGGCAATCTCCGCAATGCGTTTGATGCCATCCTCGTCAAAGTGCAGGTTCAAACCCTCTGTCTTCATCAATGCCTGATATTGTTCAGTCAGAGAGGCATCCGGTTCGGTCAGGATGCGGATGAAATCCTCTGCTGTAAGCGCGCGTAACTCAACGCGAATCGGCAGCCGTCCCTGAAGTTCCGGAATGAGATCGGACGGTTTGCTGAGGTGGAAAGCGCCTGAAGCAATAAACAGGATGTGGTCGGTTTTGACCATGCCGTGGCGGGTGGAGATGGTGCTGCCTTCGACCAGGGGCAGCAGGTCGCGCTGCACGCCTTCACGGGAGACATCAGCCCCGCCTCCCTGGCCACCACGGGCGCACACCTTGTCGATCTCGTCTAGAAACACAATGCCGTTTTGCTCGACATTGTCGATGGCGTTGAGCTTGAGTTCCTCTTCGTTGATGCGTTTTGCTGCCTCTTCATCTTCGAGCAGTTTGAGCGCCTCCTTGACCGACAGTTTGCGCTTGCGGGTGCGTCCACCTGCATTGCTCTTGAACAAATCTTGCAACTGGTTGGTCATCTCCTCCATGCCGGGAGGCGCCATGATTTCAACACCCACCTGGGGTGCGCTGACTTCGATTTCTATCTCTCTTTCATCGAGCTCGCCATTGCGCAGTTTTTCGCGGAATTTGGTGCGCGTGGATGACTCCTGTTGCTCTTGTGGTTCGCTATCCTGCTCCCAGGTTGCGGCTGAGGGGGCTGGCAGCAGTACATCCAGCACGCGCTCCTGTGCGGCCAGGTGCGCCTGGCTACGTACTTTCTCCATCTCGACGATACGAGCCATTTTGACGGCAGAGTCTGCTAGATCACGAATGATCGAGTCAACTTCACGACCGACATAGCCAACTTCGGTGAATTTTGTCGCTTCTACCTTGATGAAAGGCGCATTGGCAAGCGTTGCAAGGCGACGAGCAATCTCGGTTTTTCCGACACCTGTGGGGCCGATCATGAGGATGTTCTTGGGGGTGATCTCGTTGCGCAGGGATTCGTCAACCTGCATGCGTCGCCAGCGGTTGCGCAATGCAATTGCGACAGCCCTTTTGGCGTCCTGTTGTGCAATGATGTGTTTATCGAGCTCTTTGACGATCTCTTTGGGGGTGATTTCAGACATCAATCTTCCGTTTCAAGTTTTTCGATGACAAGGTTGTGATTGGTGTAAACACAAATATCGGCAGCGATATGCAGCCCTTTTTCGACGATTTCGCTGGCAGAGAGGTCGCTGTTTTCCAGTAACGCGGCAGCCGCTGCCTGGGCATAGGCCCCGCCGGAGCCAATCGCCATGAGGCTGTTTTCAGGCTCGATGACATCACCGGTGCCGGAGATGATCAGCGATGCTTGCTTGTCGGCGATGCACAGCAGCGCCTCGAGGCGCCTCAACATGCGATCGGTGCGCCAGTCCTTGGCCATCTCCACGGCAGCGCGAACCAGGTGGCCGCTGTGTTTCTCCAGCTTGCCTTCGAAGCGTTCGAACAGTGTGAAAGCATCTGCAGTGGCGCCCGCAAATCCGGCCAGAACCTGGTTCTTATAGAGCCTGCGCACCTTGCGCGCATTTCCCTTCATGACAGTTTGCCCAAGCGTTACCTGGCCATCGCCGCCGATGACGACCTGGCCGTTGCGACGCACCGACAGAATGGTGGTCCCTCTGAAGTTCGTCATGCTGTTCTGATTATGATTTGTCATTCTGGGCGCCATATTCAAATGAGTCTGAAAACATCTGCTCGCGGCTGAGTCCAGCCTCTTCAAAAGCAGCGGCAGCTGCGTTGATCATTACCGGAGGTCCGGTCATATACACATCGTAGTCGCTGATATTCGCGGTGTCCTGCATCACTGCTTCATGCACAAAGCCACTGCGGCCCTGCCATGAGGAATCGGCTTCGGAGAGCACCGGGATAAATGCGAAGTTGTCATGCTGCCGCTGCCACTTTTGAGGCAGGTCAGGGAGATAGAGATCGCGTTCTGTGCGCACACCCCAGTAAAGCGTGATAGGGCGGCTGATACCGACATGAAAGGCGTGCTCGATCATGCCCTTTAGCGGGGCGAAACCGGTGCCGCCGCCGATCATCAGAATAGGGCGGATGGACTCTTCACGCAGGGTGAATGTGCCGAGGGGCGCTTCGATGCGCAGCACGGTTTTATCCTGCATCGAGTCAAATACATAATCCGTGAATTTTCCACCATCGATGCGGCGGATGTGCAGTTCGATCAACTCGTCATCATGCGGAGCATTGGCAATCGAGAAGGCGCGGTGTTCTCCTCCGGGCAGTATGAAATCCAGGTACTGCCCCGCCAGAAATTGCAGGCGTTGATTTTCCGGCAGTTTTAACATCAGGCGCATGACATCATGAGAGAGCTGCTCATGATGCTGTACTTTGCATGGCATCGTATGTGACTGGATTTCAAGCGCCTGTTCGACAAGATCGGCTTCGATGACGAGATCGCTGGCGGCTATCGCCTGGCAGGGCAGGCAATTATAGTCCGGGTCTGCCAGCCCGGCGGGAATGTCGTCATCAGGGTAGTTGACCTGACCTTCGAGTAGAGTCACTTCGCAGGTGCCGCAGTTACCACTGCGGCAGCCATATTCTAAACCGATATTCTGGCGTAAGGCGGCATCGAGAACGGTTTCATCCTGCTGCACGGAAAACGCCTTTCCCTGGGGTTGTACTTTGACCTGATAATTACTCATAGCTTGCATATCTTATAAGAACCTGCGAGATTGTCCCGCATTTTATACATTATTAAAACCTCCATGAGAAAGATGTTAATCATTGGATGCGGTGACATCGGTCGCCGCATCGCCCGCATTGCACAAAGCAGGGGCGACAGTGTCAGCGCGCTGGTGCGTAGCGAACAGAGTCGTTCCGAGCTGCAGAAGCTGGGAATTCATGTCTTTCAAGCTGATCTGGACGGTGAAATAGAAGCACTGGATGTCGATGGTATCATGGTTGTCTATCTGGCTCCGCCGCCCCAAACAGGAACGAAAGACCAGCGCATGGAACATCTGTTGAACGCCATGTCAGGCAGTCCGGGAAGCTTTCTCTATCTCAGTACCACCGGGGTGTATGGCGACTGCAACGGCGAGTGGGTGGATGAAACCCGGCCTGTAGCGCCACTGGCTGATCGCGCCTGGCGGCGTTTGCATGCGGAACAGCAGCTGATTCAAGCGGCCGGCAGGCATGGCTGGCGCTATGTCATCATGCGAGTTGCCGGCATCTATGGTGCTCAGCGCCTGCCGCTGCAGCGCATCAAAGAGCGACAGCCGGTGTTGCGTGCTGAGTTGGCGCCGTTTACCAATCGTATTCATGAAGATGACCTTGCGAATGTCAGCCTCGGTTTGCTGCAGAAGGGGGGCAGTGGAGAGATTTACAATGTCACCGACGGCCATCCGGGAACCATGAGCGAATATTTTCTGACTGTTGCCCGTTATGCGGGGTTGCCCAAGCCGCCTGAAATCGATATGCGACAGGCGCACAGCGAGCTGAGTACCGGGATGATGAGTTATCTGCGGGAATCACGCCGCATCTCCAATCGTAAGCTGCTTGACCTGCCGGGATTAGAGCTGCGTTATGCGACTCTTGAGGATGGTTTGAAGGCGATTTTTGGCTGACCGCGTAAAACTGCCCTGTTAGATGCTTTCTCTTGCTCTACAATATAAATATGCGCATTTAGAATGCGCATTCTCTTTACGCAATAAGGTGCCATAAATATGAACCAAGCCTATGATGATCTTGCTCCCAAAAAGCCAGCCAACTTCAGTATTAACAGTAGTTTACTTGCAAAGGCAAAGTCGCTGAAACTAAATCTCTCTGCAACCCTGGAAAGTGCGCTTGCGGAAAAAGTACGGAAACTGGAACGCTCACAATGGCTTGAAGAGAACCAGGATGCCATTGCCGCCTCAAATAAGCTTGCCACCAAAAATGGCTTATTTGCTAATTCATACAAGATAATTTAATGAACCAGTTTTAATGAACCAATTTACTCTCTATGAAAATACAAGCCCGGATTCAAAAGATGCCTACCCATATCTTGTTGATGTTCAGAATGGCCTGCTTGACTGATTAAATACCCGGCTAGTGATACCTCTTACTCCAGCAAAATTTTTGACAGAGAATATTACCAAACTATGCCCAACAACAACTGTAAATGATGATCCATTTATTCTGCTTACACAGCAAATGACGAATGTACCTGTTTCCGCTCTTCACTCACCAGTAGGTTCCTTGCAGCATTTACGAGATGAAATCATCTCAGCACTCGATTTTCTAGTTACCGGCATCTAACGCTTCGCGTAACCAGCTGCAAAAAGTGGTGTTTGTTTGGAGCGATAGCGGAAAAAACGCCACTTTTGGCAGTCTGAGTTGACGCGATATCGGGAAGTTATTTCTGGACAAACTTTACTATTCGATTCTCCCTTTGAGTTGCTCTGAACAGAGTAGGCGGCGGAAATCCGTCTGCAGCGGTTTGGTGAAAATCAGTTTCGGGCTTGTTTGATATTGCTTTCCTTTGCGTACCAATCCGGCGCCGGTGGTGCGCCCCGGCAATTCCCAGCCCGCGGCTCGGTAGCAGCCACCATGGAATCGCTCCGGGTCGACAAAGGTCTCCAGCAGCACGGGGCGAAATCCCCAGCGCTGCATCCAGTCGTCACCGACCTGCCGCGCCAGCTTTCCAAGTACATGGCTGGCCAGATTGGGAATTTTTACCCAGGGAAAGATGAGAAAGCGGCTGTTGTTGAGCACCCATGGCAGGTTCTTCAGTCGTTGCCGTTCATTCCAGCCGATCCAGTGATCACGCGCTCCCAGGGATTTGGCGGCTCCGCTGATCAAAATGCAGCCCAGTCGGTGTTCTTCGGCCTCGATAAAATAGCGCTGGCGATAGCCAAACGGTTTCTTGTAACCCAGGTAGTGATAGCGTTGGACATACTCGTTCCACAACGACTGATCTGTTTTGTCGGCAGGAGGATTCAACATGACCGGCCCAAGCTCGGCCAACGATGTTTCCAATGGTGGCTGCGGGGCGCTGCGCCTGTCCGGTGTAACGGGCGAGCGACGCTGACGCTTGCCAGGGTGGCTGTAGGCATCTTGTAGCACAGGTAAGCGGATGATGCCGTCATCCTGCAGCCGATTGAGCAGTTTGGTGCAGGCATCGATCTTCGGCTGGCCGGCCGGCGTCATCCACTCGAGTGTCTCACATAGAGTGTAGATGGTCTCCTGGCGTGATAAGTTGGGGAATCTTTCCAGGATGGTGCGGATGTGATCGATATCTTCGGAAAAGATCTCTCGATCTCCCTGGATCATAACTGTTTGAGAGAGGTGCGACATAGTATGCAATTCCGTGATGACAATGACTCAGGGTCAATCATGCCATCACGATTTTCATGTGTGTACAATTTTTTGCGAAATTTTTTTGAATATTAAGTCCTCAGTAATCCTGTGCGTCATCACGGTCAACCGGTAGATGCTCCTGCAGTTCTGTGTGTCGGCAGATGTTGGAGTGCTCTACCGTGAGAATGCCTTCATTGCGAGGGAGCCTAAGCGACCGTGGCACTAATTTTGCCTGGAGCAAAATTGAACGCGTCTTGTGCGACCCGAAGGGTCAATGACAAGGATGTCATTGATAATCTCAAGCAGATTGCCGCGTCGTTCCACTCCTCGCAATGACTGTCACCGTTCGGCGCACCGTAGCATCTTGCCTGCAAGTGTTGACCTGCACGGGGTTATTGGGATATTACGGATGCCATATATCACTATTCTAATTACATTGAAATTACATTGATTATTATCATTTATCAGAGTATCTTGCTTCGATTCAATGCACTCAGGATTTTCAATCTACCTGAGGCAATAATTTATCTGCCTGAGCTTATTCTTAAAGGAGGATTTAATGGCACATATCGTTGTACTGGGAGCCGGCACCGGCGGCATGCCGGCTGCTTATGAATTGCGTGCCGAGTTCGGCGCCGAGCATAAAATCACAGTGATCAATGAGCGTGACTATTTCCAGTTTGTGCCGTCCAACCCCTGGCTGGCTGTCGGCTGGCGCGAGCGCAGCGATATCACATTTGGCATAGAGCCCTACCTGCAGCGCAAAGGG
>JAQYVP010000173.1 GCA_030145485.1 Chromatiales bacterium | reverse complement strand
TGCATTTATTAAAATACCAATCTCGCTTGTCTTTTTGTCCGTGGCTTTCGCCGCCACTTTGGTTACATAGTTCACTATGCGCCCGACGCGGCAACAAAAACCACAAACAAAAATCCTGCACATCTTGGTACTTTAATTTCTGCCTCATCCCTAAGGGATAAAGCATTTGCATAAATCCTATGTATCTCGGGAGTGTATATTCCGCTTTACTTCTAAAGGAGAACATCATGTCAGACAGTCAATACATCGTACTCAGGGCCAGGGATAATTTTGTTCCCACCTTTGATAACCTGGGGGCATCACGTGGATCTGCCGGAGTTCCCCCTGCTGCAGGCCCGGTTGAAGAGATAGAGATCAGTGAAGTCAGTTTGAGCAAGCGGGAGATGGGGGATTTGCGAAGGGATCCGAACACCATGGCCATCGCTCCGCCGATGCCGCTGAAACTGATCGAGCCACAGCTCTCTGCCGACAGCAATGCGGCTGATACAGGCTCCACCACCTGGGGTGTTGAAGCAGTGGCTGCGCAAGCTAGCAGCTACGATGGCAGCGGCGTATCCGTGGCGGTACTCGATACCGGAATCGATCTGTCGCACCCGGCTTTTTCCGGTGCGGCAATTACACGCAAAAACTTCACCACCGAGGGTGAGGATGATATTCACGGTCATGGTACGCATTGTGCAGGCACCATTTTCGGCCAGGATGTCAACGGTGTCCGCATTGGTGTCGCCAGGGGCGTATCTCATGCGTTGATCGGCAAAGTGCTTGGCGAAGGGCAGGGCTCGTCCGCCACTCTGGCAAACGCCATCAACTGGGCAGTGGAGAACGGCGCCAATGTCATCTCCATGTCGCTGGGCATCGATTTTCCGGGGTTTGTCGACTTTCTCGTCAATCAGCAGGGTATGGATATCAACCCTGCGACCTCGATCGCGCTGGAAGCCTACCGGTCGAACATCAACCTCTACAGCGCCTTGACTACCATGTTGCAAGCGAGAAACCCCTATGCCCATGGCGCGGTTATCGTGGCCGCGTCAGGCAATGAGAGCAACCGTCCGCAGTATGAAATTGCGGTGGCGCCGCCTGCTGCCGGCAATGGCGTGATCTCTGTCGGTGCACTTCAGCAGGGAAGCAGTGGCTTGTCGGTGGCCTCATTCTCCAATACGCAGTGCAATGTCTCTGCGCCGGGAGTTGCAGTCTCTTCTGCGGAGTTGGGAGGCGGCCTGGTGAGCTGGAACGGCACCAGCATGGCAACCCCCCATGTGGCGGGGATTGCGGCTCTGTGGGCGCAAAAAGAGTTGCAGGAGAGTGGCAGGATCACCACTCAGAACATGACGGCCAGGATTCTGGCGATGGCGACACGCAGTGGAATGGCTCCGGGGGCAGAACTGGAGGATATTGGCAACGGCATCGTGCAGGCGCCCTGATCGCAGTTTTCTTTAACTCTATGCTGGATTTTAATCTGTAAGGCGCAACAAGCGACAGTGCATTGCGCCTTACGGCTACGATCCCTATTCTCGGACAGACTCCTGGTGTTCGCTGGTCAAACTGTTCAATATCTCTCTCAATGAATTCATGGTTTTTCTCTTTCTGCCGCGATGCGTGATCTGGGACTGAGCCATCAGCGCCAGAAAATCGATGTGTTCGGTGACGCAGCTGAATTCCCCCGGACTACCGGCGCGTTTTTTGGCAATACTGTAGTAGCTAATGATGACAGCTTGATGAGTGGTAATTTCACCGCAAACGAGCCTTTTTAGGAATTGGCAGTCCGCAAATCTAACCAGGCTCCAGAAATCCCTCTGAATTTCATTGCCTGTAACGGAGGCTGCAAGCGCCGCCACCTCCTGCTGCAACTGTTTTTCGCATTTGCCCCCGTTTTTACGCCAGCCGACGACCATTTTTGCGGTTAAATAATTATACAGAGGGTAGCTGTCACCGGGAGCTAATTCACTGGCAATTCGATAGTATTCCTGCATGCGCCTGAGAGCGGCAATGCGGGTGTTGCCGGTGGTGATCCATGCTTTGCGCTTGTAGGTGCTGGCGAGGATGCTCAGGCGTTCACTGGATTCTCCGAATTTGAGCAAATCTTTCATCATCCCGATGGATGCATTCACCAGCTCCGTGGGGGAGTGCTGATCTGTTTCAGGAGATCCATCCTGCCATTGTCGAACCGCCAATTTTGCTTGCAGGTTGACCAGTTGCTCGATGGTTTGCAGGGAAACGCTGCTGTTTTTGTCATCCAGTGCCGCCCTGTAGTGATCGGTCGCCTTGTGTAGGTCGCCGAGTTCGCTAAATGCAAGCCCCAGAGCCTCGCGTACATCCTTGTTCATCCAGTGATCGGGAATCCTCTCCTGCAGGGATTCCAGTTTTTTGCGAAGGCAGGGAATATCTGCACCACTGATTTTTGAATCATTAGCAATGTTATTGATCTTTGATGCCAGTTCCGTTTCACTCACAGCCTCCTCTTTGTAGGAGTGACTCTCCGCTCTGCCGGCCAGGTTGAGTTGGAAATCCGGATTCCCGTAGCATTGATAAGCGCCCCAGGTGTTGCAGCCACGATGTTGCAGAAACGTTGCTTTCCTGGCGTCTCTTACTGCCTCGCCAAAATGCCTACCGTCCAGCATCAAGCTATAAAAGGTATTGGCGAAGGTCTCGGCCGCACGGTCATTGACCGCCCAGCCTGCCGCAATGACCGCCTTGACACCCATGCGAATAAATTCGGTTGCGAGGTTGGCCGCCAGTTTATGCGGGTTCTTAAGCCGGGGTATGCCCTCTTCCCTGCCAAGGTGGCAACAGTTGATGAACACCAGTTCAGGGACGAAGCGAATGCTCTTGATATTAGCTGGGGTAAGAAAATTGTTGTCTCCGATGACCATGCCGGTAACTCTTGATGATGAGGGGATTCTCTGACCACACAGATCACAGCTTTCACTGTCACTATTGGGGGCATAGTTGTAAACTCCATGGCCTGCAAAATGCATGATCCTGTATGAATCTGCATGTAATGCGAGGATGACTCTGCGTGCATCTGTTTTGCTGTCTCTGCCTAACACTTCGGTGACATGCTGGTTTCTGGAATTCAGCATGGATCGCACAGTCGCAGCCTCACTTTCTGCGCCCGGCAGTTCAGGAAAATCATTGCTGTTTCCCAACGGGTTTCCGATAACAAGCGCCTTGTTTCCACGCGTCACCGGAGATGCTCTGAAGGTTTCGGATTCAAGTTGACGAATCATGCCGAACTCGACTGACATCGGCAGGCTCTCTGCGGTTGTCGAGGTCTGACTTTTATTCGCCCACCGGTTTTGCAGCAGTTCCCAGGGATAACGGGCGGCTTTTTCGTTCAGAACCAGCACATGGTCATTGAGATTCAGCGACTGCTCCTTTAACTGGTGAGGCAGCAGCATTTCAAACAGCGTTTTTGATATATCCGGGTCGTCGTAGGTTGAACGCATCGATTGCTCGATGAAGGTGTCGACCTGGGCAAGATCAATCGCCTGCAGGGAGATTTCGGTACGTGCTTTGTCGGTCAGTGTATTAAAGCGCAGGGAGTTGTCTTTATCGATATGTGATATCTGCAGACGGCGCCACCAGCCAGCAGATTCGTCGAAGGTCACCCTTGCTCTTGCGCCCGCTATTTTATTGACTTTGGCGCCGGAATTTCCCTTGCCATGACCCAGAGACAATGCCTTTTCAAACACCACCTGGCCGTGAATGCTTGCATCCTCATCAAGTATGCATAGAGCGTGGGCGGCGGCGTTGGCGATATCCTCCCAGCTTTCGACAAATTCAAGTTCTACAAAGCGGAAGTTATCACAATCCATTTGTTGCAGTTGCTGGTTTGCCTTGATCAGTCCCCTGGTCATCGCATGCAGTGAATCTTCAATGCTGATGCCGCCCGCGCCTGTGCCGATTAACAGGCTGCTTAATCGCAACTCCTGTACAGAAGAGGGTAGATTGGCTTCGCCTGCATGTTTTTCACTGACAGATATTGCATATTGAAGTGCCGCATAACAGTAAGTCTCTGCCAGGCTTCTTCGCGTCAGAGCGCCCATTTCGCCCAGGCCAATGATGAGCACTGCTTCAGGCCTGGCCGGGAATGGCTTGGGATTATTTATGATTTCAGCGGTATTCAATGGCCCCGGATAGAGTCCGAGCAGCATACGTTTGCGAAGCCGGTTATCGAACAGCTGATTGACGTAGCCCTCTGCACTCACGATCAGGTCGTCCCGGTAATGTCCGAGAGCGAGAGTGTTTGATGCATAACAGAGATTGCCGTGAGAAATAACGATTTTCAATGGCGTTGTTACTTCTGTCGTTTCTATTTTCCGCTCGGCGCCGAGGATGCTGTCAAATAGCATCTCCTCGTCGGGCAGCATGTCGACATGCTCTTCGATGGGCATAAGGAAAGGCTTGTCTGTTTCACCACGTTCGATGATGGGCTCCGGCGATAAATGCTGATTGCCGGTATTGCCACTTTGCAGCAGCTCCAGGTAGCCTGAAAATACCTTGTTGTGATCTGCCAGGTCGCCGTGGCTGGCATTTGCATACCAGCAACGGATATTTGAGGGAATACCGGATTCCCAGGTGACCCTGCCATCACCTTTTGCCGTTGCCGGGAAAACGATTTTCTGCTCGCCGCTCCTGGAGGTGACAAGCTTGATATCCATTGGCGTTGCCGGCGCCTTACCGGCAACATAGAGCATGTGAGCGTGATTCATTTTGAATTCACTGATCTTTTCCCAGAATGATGTTGCTTCATCCAGGTCCTTTTTGGTCGGCGCCACCCAGCCCGATCCATCTGCATCGGCAAGTTGCTTCCAGATGCCCATATCCAGCATATCCTGGCTTCCATGTTTGAATGGCAGCAGTTGCAGAATACCCGGAAAAGCAGAAATGATTTTCAGTAATCCTTTCTGACTATGCCCGAAATCAGCAAGGGCGAGATATTTCACCATCTTTTCCTGGCCGACGAGGACGCGTGTAATCACATGTGACCCTTTGTGAGGTGTTCCCAGCATCAGCAACCGACCTTTGCAGCCAACCAGCCTGCCCCACAGATCGGGCTTCATGGCAAACGCCATACGCGCAACAAGCCCTCCCATGGAGTGTGCGATAATATGCAGCGGTTGATTGTGCTGTTCGGCAAGCTGAAGCTTTTTTTCCAGATCATGTGCAAAACGTCCGGCTTCCGTGCTGATTGGCAGACGCCAGTCGTAGGGGTAGGGAATGACGTCGTGCTGCTGTTCAAGAAACCTGACCAGATCCGCATAGGCGCTGCTTATCAGGGATTCGGCGCTCACGTCGTTGGAATCTATCTTGAGTCTTCTCATGCCGCCGCTTGCGATGTCCAGCATGTCCAACCATATCCTGTTTTCGTTGACCTGAAGATGGCTGCCCATGATGCCCGGAAGTACGAATACGATGGGTTTGTCTCCCTTTATTTGAGCGGAGCGTGAACGAAGCAGCCCCGGTTTTTCCTGGATTGGCGTAAAGCCGGCAGTATCCTTCTCTGCGCGCAGCAGTCCATCGACAAGCATTTTCGCTGTTTTGTCATTGGAGAAGTATTGGAAATGGTTGACGTCGGGCCCCTGGTCAAAAAACTTGCGCGCCTGCTGCTCTTTTCTGCGTGTGCCACCGGTCATCGAGCGCGTATTGACAACAAGGTCGTGGTCCTGGCGGTAATAGAGGTCGGGAATCAGATACTTTAACTTTCCCCACATGGTGTCTGCTTCAACGTCACCCGAGATAACGCTCAGATCAGCGTTAACCACTGAATTGCTCAAATTCAGCAAGCGCACCAACGGTGACGTTGGCATTTGTGCTTCCAGGCCGGGGAGTTCTTTGGGATCGGTTCTCTCCTTCACCACGGCCAGGGTAAAAGTGCTGAAAGCGTCGTAAACATTGCTGGCTTTCAACAGCGGAATAGTTCCAATGACATTCAGGATAACTGTCAGCCAGCGGTCGAGGCGACCGGAAGCAAGCGTGGTTCCCCGTGCAGGGCAGGCGGTGCGCACAAAGCGGTGGATGTTGAATTTACGATCACCTTTAAATTCTCCTTCCTCGATGCGGGCATCCAGTAATTTGCACAGCTGCTTTAACTGTGCGACCTGCTTTGTGTAATTCGTTCCAGCCATGACATATTGTTTGAGTTCCTTGTCTGAAATTGGCGCTTCATCCTTGCCAACGTCGACACGTGCGAGCAATTCAGCAACCAGACCTCCGCGTGAATGTGAGGCCATGTGGATTTGCAGCGGTTTTGGGGAAGCAGATGTATCTGCCAGTGTATGCAGCTCTTTTACCAGATCGATAGCATTTTTTATCGGACTCTCGGTCAGTGTTCGATGCTCGAGGGCGTAAATATGCTTGCCGAAATAGTGCTGCAGTCTGACGAGGTGCTTGTTTGGGGAGGTGCTCCACAAATCACCGAAACTGCCGGATGAGCTGGAGGCTGTGCCGTGAATGAACAGCAGCATCGGTTTTGAACCGTCCAGTTTCTCCTCGGGAACTTCAAGCTTGAGGAGGTGTTTTGCCTCTTTTCCTGGATTCGTGTTAATGGTGCAGCGGTATAAACCCGGTGGACGGTCGAGTCCTTTTTCCACCATCTTTCCGATTGCTGTTGCTGTCTTGCCAACCGGGTCGATGTCAAAAATCTTGAGTGATTTCAGCAGCCACTCGGATACACCCCGGTTGTGATCACCTAGCTGCAGTTGCCTGGGAATCTCCAGCGTATTGGCATCTCCGCCACGAGATGTTGATTCGGGGAAATCCTCTTCAAACTGATCGACGCGTGTCCATATAAAAATCCCATCTTCAAACTCCAGCAGCATGAGGTCGTCATGCTTGATATTGGTGAGAGTCTCCTCTGCCCCGCCATCTCGGGCTGAAGCGATTGACACCTCGTATTTCGCTTTTACCTTGATGGCGCTGTCAACACCTTCAAGCCTGATGCCCGGGTTGCTGTTAGTCTCTTCTACGCCTTGAATGTGCAGTTTTTTCATAATGAGAAACCTGATGCCAGTAAATAATCGCCAACCATCCGTGATCTATTTTGTAACTCCTCAATAACTCTGTGCGTTATTTGAGTTTGCGCGGAGCTATTGAAAAATTACCATTATATGTTAACTGCTGATTGGCAGCCGCTTGATGATCTTTGCCCGATCATCCAGTATCTGCAGTTCCATGGAAAGAAACGGACCCTGCATTCTATCTCCGTTGGTGTCGGCGAGATCCAGCAGCATTTTCAGCATTGCAATGGTCATGGGCCGCATTTCGCTGCGGATACCGGGCAGCGGGATTTTCCATGCATGGGTCTCCGTGCGGTCAAACCAGTAGCTGATCACTTCAGCAGTGCGTCGCTGGCAGTACTGGTAGCGTTCGATCTTCCAGCTGTATGGCGCGGAGTGATAGACGGCCCACATGTTCAGAAGCGCCTCGTCTGCAAAGGCTATGACGGCCTTGTTGCGGAAATAGAGCCATTGCTCATCACGGTTCTCGGCAGAGCCGGGAAACCCCTCGTAATCAAGCGATGGAGGAATAAACTTTTGAGGCTTGTAGTCTCGAATGGCGTCTCCAATGCTCCCTTTATAGCGCAAACGTTTGAACAGACGCTCCAGCCTTTTCTTTGTTTTAAAGACTTTTGGAACATCTTTCAAGGCGCTGTCGATGGCGTCACAGGCTATGCTGATGGTATCTCCCCTTCGCAGCGGTCGAATTTGGACGCGCGTTGAAGGGGTTGAGTGTGTATAGATATCAAAGCCATCATCCCCTGCCCATGGCGGTGCAGGTTTCAATACGGCCTGTGGCGCAGACGGTCTACAAATCTGCTGCATCACCCCTGGTATGCGGGTATCACTCCACACTGGAGTGCCGTAACTCAGCAGTTGTTTGAGTTCTGCTTCCGACAGGCTTAACCCAAACAGGAAGCGTGAGTGTCTGCCACCTTCGGTTTCCCTGGCCTGCTGGAATACGCCGTCAAGCAGGGCAAGATCGTGGGGATCAACCATCTCCAGCCTGACGACATCACGGATGAACTTCCTGATGGCATCTTCATCTACGCCATCTCCTGATTGACTGGCTGAGAAGGAGAGTGTGGCGCTGCCCGTTTGCATGGCATTGGAGAGTTGGTGAAGATTGATGATGTTGAATTGGCGTGTATCAAACAGGCTCTTGCTCACCTCTTCATAGCTCATCTTGCCAATAATGGTGAGATTGCCATCCCTGTTTTCAACAAATCTGGTGTCGACATCAAGGATAGAACTGCTGCCTATTTCGAAGCCGAACAGGATGATGTCAGTGGTTGTCTTGTGCGTGAATTTCTCATATCTGCTCAGAGATGCGTCAACTTCCATCACGGCGGCCAGGCGGTCTTTATCGCATGCAACCCTGAAGACCTCCTCAACGTCTGATAACAGCAATTTGTGTAAATATTCACCAGC
>JAQYVP010000118.1 GCA_030145485.1 Chromatiales bacterium | reverse complement strand
TATTTCACTCTACTTTCAATTCCACTGCGGTTAGGCAGGAATTATGCTCTCTTTGACTACTCTGGCAAACCTGCTTGGCGAAGGCTCTGCAGCACTTTTTCCCTGACAGTCTGATCACGGAAGGGAAAGGCATATTGCAGGCGTGCGAGAGAAAACCCCGGGATTGACAGCGTCAGCACATCCGCCTGCCATTGCGCTTCATCCTGCGAACCGGTCTGAACAAGTGTGGCGATAAGCCACATGCGAGCGCGCATGTGAGTCGGGTTGATCAGCAACGCCCGCTCGAAGGCGGTGATAGCATCATCGTATCTGCCCTGCAAAAAACGGATCTCACCAAGAATTTCCGAGTAAGATGAAGGGATGACCGGATTGAGACGCGAGGCTGTCTTCAGCGCCGTTTCTGCTTCATCGAGCCTGCCGTCATAGGTCAAAACCCACGCCAGCAAGCCATAGGCATCGGCATAGTTGGGACTGAAGTCGATCGCCCGTTGTAATGCTTCGACAGCCTGCGCATGCTCCCCCCTGAATAGCGCGACCTGTCCCGCCACAAAATGCAATTGAGGGATGGAATAATTGATCTCTGCTGCGCTTTCCGCGAAATGCGCGGCGCGATCGAGCGAGCGATTCGGTGTTGCCGTCCAGCCGTCTATCGCATAACGTGAATGCACCAGCGCCTGTCCGGCGATTGCACGCGCAAATTGAGGATCGAGTTCCACTGCCTGTTCAAAATACCCCTGGGCAGATCTGTTGCTCTCCGGTGTGCGATGGCCATACTCCTCCATGCCGCGTAAAAACAGGTCATAGGCCTCTCCGCTAGCGGTAGGAAAGTTGCTGAAAATATCGAGCTCTGCCGATGAAAGCTCGACGTTGAGCGCCTCCACCAGCGCGATGGCGATCATATCTTGAAGTTTGAACATGTCGTTCATGTCAGTGTCGTAGCGCTCTGCCCACAGTGCGCGTTCGCTGGCTGCCTCAATGAGCTGCGTATTGACCCGTACACGATTGCCCTGGCGCTGTACGCTGCCGCGAACCACGTAGTCCACATTAAGCTCCCGGGAGATCGTTTTCGTTCCTGAGGCATCTTTGTATGAAAACACCGATCCGGAGGCAATCACCCGTAGCGCTGAAACCCTGGAGAGATCTGTGATCAGATTCGTTGTGATGCCATTTGCGAAATAGTCCTGCTGCGGTGTCTCTCCAAGATTCTGGAATGGCAGGATCGCGAGCGAGGGTTTCGCATAAGGCACATCGTTCTGTATGGAGGATTCAGGATCAAGCCCTGGCTGCCGGATCACCGTCCACCAGATGACCACACCTGCAAGCAGGATCAGCAACAGCGGCGCCCACAAACGACCAGGCATGGAGTGACGCCGAGCTGACGCAGTCGATGTCACTCTTGGCCGAGTAGGCTCACTTTCGACCCACTCGACATTGTCAATCAAACGGTAGCCGGTCTTCGGCAAGGTCTCGATGACGCTCGGGTTGCGCGCATTATCGTTAAAGGCGCGCCGCAGCTTGGAGATAGAGTTTGTCAGCGCATCTTCGCCAACGATGCGGCCATCCCAGATTTCCTCCTCGAGCTTCGTTCGACTGACGACCTCTCCGGCGTGTTCAGCGAGATAGACCAGCAGCTGCATGGTTCTGGGCTCCAGGCGAACATCCTGGCCATCGTTGATGATGCGCAACATTGAAGGCTCGACGCAGTAGTCGCCCACCCTGAAAGTACGGGTTTCGCTAAGTTGTGAGTGTGACTCTGGCATCATTTTGTCCATGTGAATCCAAATCTGACTTATTTCGTCAGACCTTTAACTCTTTGAATTAATAGATTTTATAAAAAGAACGGATAAACGTTAGCTTTTCATTAGGACTTTTTCAAAGTCTAGCACTATTCCTATACGTACGGAGCCTTCCGTTTCACCGGGCTTCGTACTTCAGATAAACAACTCAGGAGAATGAGCCATGAAAACCATGATTGTAGCAACCTTGATGCTTGCCGCTAGTGTGGCAACTGCCGATTGGGAAGATGTCTTCAAAAACCCCGATCTTAACTCAAACTATCAGGGGTATACGACGGCTTCCACTGTTTCTGTCGACCCTGTAGCAGAGTCCTATGCTGATAACAGTGATCTTTTTGCAGGCGATAAGAGTGGTGGAGACATGATGAGAACAGACTCCACATCCAGTTCCCTGGAGGAAATCGGCCGCAGAAACCCGGATCTGGATTGTGGATGCATCTGATTTGTGTCCGTCCGGATAGTTTCTCAAATAACCCTTGCAGTATCACTTGTCATTTCGACTGCAGGGAGAAATCCTGAATTTCCTCATTCTGGCGGAAGCTTTCAGATTTCTTCCGACGGTCGAAATGGCAGTAGGCAAAACAAAAACAACTTGGAGATAAACTATGAAAACACCAATCCTGTTGATGCTCGGCAGTGCTGCCCTGATGACAACTACAGCAACGATGGCAGGTGACTCACCGGTCAGTGGCGAGATGCTGACACCCGATCAAATCAAGTGGAAACCTAATCCCCGGGTCACCGGGCTGGAAGTCGCAAGGATTCAAGGCCATGCCAAAAAGTCCGGCCCCTTCGTCCATCGGGTCAAATTCCCCAAGGGTCGTGTTGTCCAGGCTCACAGCCATCCGGATGACCGCACCTACACGGTGCTCTCTGGCATCTGGCACATCGGCTGGGGTAAAACCTATGATCCCGACAAGCTCACGTCACTCCCCGCAGGCAGCTTTTATACGGAACCTGCCGGTGTACCGCACTTCATCACCACACCTGATGGAGAGGCAGTCGTACAGATCACTGGCATGGGGCCTACCGCGGTGCATTATGTCGATCCTGCACATGCTCCCAAGAAGAAATAGTCCATGAATAGAGAGCAGCAACTTCGCAAACACTCGCTGTTGATACTGTTCAGGATGATCCTGGCAGCTTGTCTGATAGCAGTGATGCCAATGGTCGTGGCCGCATCCAACCCATTGGTGCTGCACGAATCAGTTCAGAGAGATGATACCTCGGCCCTCGAAGCAGCTATCAAAGAGGGTGCATCACTTAACGAGCAGGATTCGGATGGCTGGAATGCCTTGATGTACGCTGCCAAGGGAGGGAATGTGGATGCCTTATCCATGCTGCTGAAGGCGGGAGCGTTGCCGGATATCAGCGATCGCCTGGGAAGAACTCCGCTGCACCTTGCTAGCGCAGCACCTGCGGAAATTAGCAGCAGCCTGATCCAGGCGGGAACCGATGTCAACAGCCGCAATGCCGGCGGCGTTACGGCCTTGATGCTGGCAGCAGGCGGTGGACGGCGCGATATCGTCGAGCTTCTGTTGGCTGCAGGTGCTAGGATGGATCTCAAGGACTACCAGGGAAGTTCTGTCGTTGAATGGTCACGACGCAGCAGTGACCAGTCTTTCACCAAAGAGCTTAAACAGAAACTTGACCTTGTGGGGAATGAGGCGCCAACAGTTCCCGATGAAGAATTCGCTGAAGATGTCTTCGTTGACGTTCAGTTTCCCAGCTGGTTCAAAGAGAGTTTTCTGGATTTGCAGGAGGATCTTGATGAGGCAATCAACGCTGGAAAAGAAGGACTGATGATCTTCGTCAGCACCCGTCGCTGCAGCTACTGCAAAGAATTTATTCAAAATTCATTGGGCCAGGCTGACATCCGCCGTCGTCTGCTGGCATCCTTCGATGTTGTCGGCCTGGAGATATTTGATGACAGCGAAATGACTGATCCTACAGGCCATAGCCATCGCGTGAAGGAATATGTCAGCATCAACAACGCCGCCTACACTCCCACGCTGATCTTCTATGGTCAGCAAGGAAAAGTAGTGTTGAAAATCGTTGGCTACTATCCGCCGGAGAAATTTCGCAGTGTGCTGGATTACCTCGATGGGCAGCACTATCTGCGTGAATCCCTGCGCAGCTTTGTCAGCAGACAAACCGCTTCATCTTCGACGCCCGTGAAAGGGATCATCTCCGATGGCGAGATTTTTTCCAGCCCGCCGTACATACTCGACCGACGCGCCGCTGCAGCACAGCAGCCGCTGCTGGTGGTGTTCGAACAACCCGGCTGCGACAGCTGTAAACACTTTCATGAACATGTGCTTGGGGACAAAAGCATTAGCCGCCTGATGAAGGAGTATGAAGCGGTGCAGCTCGACACGTCCGACACCAAGTCGCGGCTCATTACACCGCAGGGAGAGGCTGTCACTCCAGCACAATGGCTCGAGCAGCTGGAGCTCGCTTACAGCCCTTCGATCATTTTCTTCGACGAGAGCGGCGAGGAGGTCATGCGCCTGGACTCTGAAACCCGGCGTTTCCGCATGGAGGGATCACTGCAACTGGTGCTGGAAAAAGGTTACCTGAAGGGTGCTCAACTACAGCGCTGGCGACGCGACAAAGCAGTGCAGTTGTTCAACTTGGAGCAGGGGTCGCCATCAGTCAATGAGTGAGAAGTGGCGATTAGGGATGCTACGAACGGCAGGTCTGTACTCAAAAGAGACAGTCGGATTAGAGGAATTGATTGAAGCGATCTTGACCTGACAGACTTGCTCTTCAAACTCGTGTCTATCAGGTCAAGTCAGGACTACTGCATCTTATTTAGAGTCCGCTCAGATAGTCTAACTTATTGATATAATTATGAATAACATGATTTTTCTGGTATAATAGTGCACGTAAAATAAGCTAACCCCAACAAAAAGTGTGCACCTATGATTCGCTGTCAGAGCCAGAAACAACTTTCCCTTGCCGATTTTGGCTGGCCATTTCAAACCGACATG
>JAQYVP010000093.1 GCA_030145485.1 Chromatiales bacterium | reverse complement strand
GGTGAGAATGGTGAAGGTGATCGAGAGAAGTTTTATCCACTGATTCAGGGACAGCACTATAACTACATGGTGCGTCAGTTCGAGTGGATTCGCGACGGCAAGCGCCGCAACGCCAATCCCGACATGATCAAGCAGATCAAGGATTTCTCGGACAAGGATATGGAAGCTGTCATCAACTATGTTTCCAGGATCCCTGTGCCCAAGGAGAAACTGGCGCCCTCCAAAGATTGGTTGAATCCTGATTACGATTGATCATCTGATCATCGATAGCAAATGTTTTATCCGGGGGGATAAGGTCTCTTTTTCCTGAGTGCTGTCACTTATCCCCCTACAATTGTTTCAATGTTTCCTCTATTCACAGCAACTCTTCGGTTCTTATCATGAACAAGAAAAATCTTATCAGCAGCCTGCTCATCGCTGCATCCATCGGTGTACTGATTGCAATCTTTTATTCACCCATCTGGTGGGTTGCGCTGACGGCGCCAAACTATCCCGAAGAGGCCTTTCCGGATGGAGTGAAAATTGAATTCCACATGAACGGGGTATTCAACGGCTGCAAGAAAATTGAAAAGGATGAGATCACCGAAGATGAGGCGCTCGACTGCGTGCATGAGATGGATACCATCAACCACTATGTGGGGATGTATCCGATTGCATCCGGCGGCGTCATCGAACGCGCTTTTTCTCCGTTTCTGGTCACGCTGCTGGGCATCATGTTGCTGGGTTTTTTGTGCCGCAAGCCAAAGATCCGCATGCTGATCATGAGTGTCGGCTTTGCCGGTTTGGCCGTGTGGATGTATATGACATGGTATGCGAAGGATGGTCTCAACTACCAGAATGCCGGATATATCCATGCGCTGGTAACTGCGCTCGATCAGGATACTGAAAGAGATCGATTGAGAAATGATGAGGTGGAAAATGCAGTTGAAATTGTACGCTCTGTCAAGCAAGCCAATATCGATCATTTGCGAGGTACATTTGAAGCCTCCCAGAAGGACAAAGTTGACACTCCCAGTGACGCCCTGCTCAAGCTTGATCCTTATGCAAAACGCTTGATCTGGGATGGCAGCGGCTCGCAGATGATGTCGTGGCACTATGCGGCCAGTCTTGGCAAGTATTTCAACAACCAGGAGGAGATCCGGCCTATGGTCAAAATCATGGCATTGGTTGCAGAAGGAGTCTTCTGGGGGATACTGGCGGTGATGGTGGTGCTGGTATTCGGCGCACGCAAGAACAGCGGACTGCTTTTCTGGCTGCTGATCCTGGTTCCCATGGCGCTGCCGCTGTTCTTTCTTATCGAATACTCGGCCTGGTTGTGGTGGTATGGCCATACCCTGAATGCGATGGGCGCCTTCACGGTCAAACCCTTCATGCCGACCGTATTCGGCCAGGGCAAGGTGGCGCAATTTACAACCCACTCCTATCCCTCCATCGGTTTCGGACTAATGCTGCTGATGTCGGTATTGCTGGCGCTGGCGGCACTGATGCGGCGTAAAGCACTCAAAGAAGAAGAGTAGTGAGATGAGAGCTGTGTGCTTCTATCATCTTTCCAAATCATGATTCTCGCAAAGACACAAAGCTTCCGCGTCCTGCTCACGCCCCTGACCTATATCCATATAGGCCAAGACAGCAAAGGCTTTTCTTGGCGAGCTTTGCGTCTTTGCGAGAGATCAAGTGAATCGGTTTGTAGTCGATGCGCTTCGCAGGCTCAGCACATCCTATGAGGCAATTCTCAATGCACCAATCGAGTGTCGACATTTAAAAAGACTTTTACCACGAAGCACACGAAGATCACAAAGAATCAACTGGATAAAAAAAAATCTTCGTGCTCTTCGTGTCCTTCGTGGTGAATATTTCTCTACATCCAGAATTGCTGCATCCTGTGTGCTGCTGCTGTTAACAGGCTTTCCGCTATACGCATCAGCAGAGCAATACCCCTCTTTCCAGGAACTTGTCGATGCAG
Organism: Chromatiales bacterium; assembly: GCA_030145485.1. Lineage (GTDB taxonomy): Bacteria > Pseudomonadota > Gammaproteobacteria > Chromatiales > Chromatiaceae > Sva-25. The sequence continues at coordinate 3,327 of JAQYVP010000093.1, read as the reverse complement.
TGGAGGAGGGCGGAACACTCATCCCTCCACCAGGCACCTATGCCGGCCCGGTCGTCATCGACAAGCCGATGACCATCGATGGCAGTCACAAGGTTACTATCGATGGCGGCGGCAAGGGCACAGTGGTGCTGCTCGATACCGATGGCGCGACACTGAAAAATTTGCATCTTACCAACTCCGGTGAATCACACAATGACCTGGATTCGGGTGTACAGGTGCGCGGCAACTTTAACGTCGTCAAGGACAATCGCATCGATGACTGCCTCTTTGGCGTCGATCTGCAGCAATCTGAACACAACATCGTGCGCCGTAACAGGATCAGTTCCAAGGTCTCCTTCGGCCTGGGACAGCGCGGTGATTCGGTGCGCATGTGGTACAGCTTCCACAACAAGATTACGGACAACGTCATCACGGATTCCCGTGATATGGTGGTGTGGTACTCGGCAAACAACACCATCAGCAGAAACACGGCGTCAGGCAGCCGTTACTCCCTGCACTTCATGTATTCCCGCTATAACAAGGTGGAGGGCAACAGGTACTTCAATAATGCCGTGGGCATATTTTTGATGTACAGTGACGGTATCGAGCTGCGCAACAACACTATTGCACATGCTGCTGGCGCCACCGGCATCGGCATCGGTTTCAAGGAGACATCGGATCTCATTCTCGAGGGAAACCAGATCCTCTACTGCGCCAGTGGTCTCTATATCGATGTCTCTCCATTTCAGCCGGATACCACCAACCGCTTTACGGATAACCTGATTGCCTATAATGGCATTGGAATTCGTTTTCTCAATGACTGGACCGGCAACGTCTTCAAACGTAATCAGTTTGTAGGCAACCTCACCCAGATCATCGTCAGCGGAGGAAAGACCGCCAACCGCAATATATGGGAAGGAAATTACTGGAGTGATTACGAGGGTTTCGATCTTGATAAAGATGGAATTGGGGACAAACCCTACGAGCTCTACTCCTATGCTGACCGTATCTGGCGCGATCTTCCCTACGCGCAGTTTTTCAAAGGTTCGCCGATTCTCGAAACCCTCGATTTTCTGGAACGCCTGGCGCCTTTTACCAAACCGGACCTGCTGGTGCGGGATGAAAAACCAATCAAAGAGAAGTTTAAGCAGCAGCAGAAGAAGCGGGTTGAGAAAAAGATGGAAGCACTGCAGTTGTTGCTCGATGCACAGGGGTAAAGGATGAGTTCGTAGGCCGGATGGGTGTAAGCGAAATCCGGCAACACTTCTTATTCATCCCTTACGTCTGTTAAAAACCTAGGGCGTTATTACACCCTACAGATTTAAGGACTTTTTGAGTAATTACTCTATTCAGGAGATATCAGAGGTTTTTTAAACATGCCTAAACCTAAACCTAAACAAAAAAGAGTCGTTTCAAAACGTCACCAGCAACAGGAGCGGCGCAGGTTTTTGCGTTCAGCCGCCATGACTGCCGGTGTGGTGACAGTCTCTCTGCTCGGCTATATCCCGGTTGTCAAAGGCTGGGTCAACCGCCTGCGCCCGCCCGGCGCACTCAACGAGGAGCGCTTTCTCGCCTCCTGCATCAAGTGCGGACAGTGCGTACAGGTGTGCCCGGTAAATGCCATCAAGCTGATGGATCTCGAGAGTGGTTTCGGCAACGGCACCCCCTATATCGATGCGCGTGCGCAGGCATGTGATTTCTCCTGCGATGGCTTGCAGTGTGTGCTGGCCTGTCCGACAGGCACCCTGACGCATGATCTCAACTTCCCTGCAGATACCCGCATGGGTATCGCCAGGCTGGCCAATCCCAATAAGTGTCTCGCCATGCAGGGTGAAGGTTTCAAGGGGCAGGCGCGTGGTGCTGACTACACCGGATTGCTGCGTTATGATGAAGTCGATCGCTGGAATCCGATCAGGGTCAGCGAGCACCCCTACGATCTTGAACTCTGTGATCTGTGCGTACGCCAGTGTCCTATCGAAATTCGCATCACCCAGTGCGCTGAAGTAGAGCCTGTTGAAGGCAAGATCGAGCGGGTTGCGCAAAAGCAGGGCAATGAGTGTCCGCCAATTCACGCAATTGCACTGGAAGAGGTCGATGGCGTCATGACGCCGGTTATCAAGGAGGGATGCGTGGGATGCGGCGTGTGCGAGATGATCTGCCCGCCGGAACCGGCAGCCATCGTTATCGATGTGCATCCTGACAGAGAGGAGAGAAGAGCATGAGCGGCATGAAAGATTCTCTTGCGGAGTTGTTCGGACGGGCGCCAAGGCGTCCGCATAGTGATGAGATCTCCGCTGAAGCGCATAAGCTGCATGCCTCGCAGAAGAATGATCCGGATCGCATCGCTGCAATTCATGCGGAACTGGCGCACGCAGCACTACACAAGATGCCGCAGAAGTGGCGCCGACGCCGCTGGGCTGTGCTCATCGCTGTCAACCTGCTGTTCGTGGTCTCTTACTGGCTCGATATCCAGCTGCTGGAGGGAGCGCTGACCGGCTCGCGTTTCGTCGGTTTTCACATGGCGGATTTAAACTCTGCGCTGCAGGTTACCCTGGCGTTCAAACATATGGTGCTGAATCTGGTGATCGGCACTGTCACTGTCTTTATCATGTGGTGGCTGCTGGGAGGCAGAACCTTCTGCTCCTGGGTGTGTCCCTATCATCTGGTCGCGGAGTGGGCGGAGATGATCCACCTGTGGCTGGTAAAGAAGAAGCTTGTCAAGGACCATCCCCTGGACCGCAAGGCAAGAAACTGGTCATGGATGATCTTTGCGGTGCTGGCGATTGTTACCGGCTACACGGTTTTCGAAACCATCTCACCGACCGGCATCATTAGCCGGGCGTTGATCTATGGCCCCGGTCTTGCACTGGTGTGGGTTTTTCTACTGCTGCTGTTTGAAATTTTCTATTCGCGCCGCGCCTGGTGCCGTTATCTCTGCCCTATCGGTTTGACTTACGGCCTGGTTGGGGCAACATCTCCCTTCAGGGTGCGCTACAATCTCGAGTCCTGTTTTCACGAAGGGGAGTGCCGCAAGGTGTGCGAAGTGCCGCATGTACTGGATCTTGTCATCAAGGGACGCGCCACGGATCTGAATGTTTCGCTCGGCGCAGACTGCACCCGCTGCGGCCGTTGTGTTGAAACCTGTCCCACCGACTCCCTGAACTTCAAGTTCAAGGGTCTTGGAGATCTATTGTAGATGATCCATTTTGAGAATGTTTCAAAACAGTTTCGGCGCACCAAAGTTCTTAATGGCATCGATCTGCAGATCGGCCAGGGCGAACGACTGGCACTGGTCGGTTCCAACGGCGCCGGCAAGACGACCCTGATTCGCTGCCTGCTGGGCGAGTA
>JAQYVP010000086.1 GCA_030145485.1 Chromatiales bacterium | reverse complement strand
TCAAGGTGCAGCCATTTAAAAAAGGCCCCGATTATATCGACCCGCTGTGGTTGGGTGCGGCGGCAGGACGTACCTGCCATAACCTCGATGCCTATATGGAGAGCGCGGATGCCAAACCTGTGGCGTTTTGGCAATGCCATGGCTGATGCGGATATCGGCATCATCGAGGGCAACAAGGGATTATTCGACGGCGTCAGTCTGGATGGCTCCGACAGCAATGCCACGATGAATGATATCTATATATTGTGGTGTTAAAGACACGCAACAGCTATGTGTTGTATTTGCTTTCTTCAGAAGTGCTACAGCGCAAGTTCCTCAGAGTCAGTCATGCATTGTAAATAATATGATTTCCGTGCAAAATACAGGGATGAAAGAGTATCAGCAGATGATTGGTGAAGATCCGCAGCTGGTTCGCACCCTGCATGCTGCACGACTGGTAGCGGGAGCGGATGCGCCGGTGCTGATCAGTGGCGGCAAGGGTGTGGGGAAGTCGCTGCTTGCCAGGGTCATCCATGTCAATAGTTCGAGACGTGAGCGTGGTTTTACGCTGATCAATTGCGCCGGCGTTGATGATCATCAGTTTCCTCTCCATTCACTCAGCGATAGTGATCGCGCAATCAGCGAAATCACCGCAGGTACACTGGTTCTCAAGGAGATTGGCGAGCTTTTTCCAGCTGCACAGGCAGGCCTGATGCGATTTATTGATTCCGCCGCTGCAGAGGGTCTGCGCATCATCGCCACCAGCAGCATGGATCTTCAGCTGCTGGTTGAGAAGGGAGAGTTTCGCCAGGATCTGTATTTCAAAATCAATGTTATCCCGTTGTCGTTGCCTGACCTGAACAGCAGGGAGAGTGATATTCCGCTGTTGATCGCCCACTTCACAAAATGCTTTAGTCTGCAGCACAAACGTCGCGCACCGCTCTATCCGGCCGCAACATTCAAGATCCTGAAAAAATACCAGTGGCGCGGCAATGTCCAGGAGTTGCATAACTTTTGTGAACGCATGGTGCTGCTGCTGCCCGGAAAACGTATCGGTGCTGAAAATCTTCCAGCCGAGATGCGCATCAAAAAAGAGGACTCGGTCAACGGGGCAGTGATCAAACTGCCGGATGGCGGTCTGGACTTGTCACAACTGGAGCAGAATCTGATACTTCAGGCGCTGCATAACAGCAGTGGAAACCGCAGTCGCGCAGCCCGCCTACTGGGAATCACCCGCGACAAGCTCAACTATAGAATCAAGAAGTACGCCCTCATCGGCTCCTGACAAGAATCCAAACCACGGAACACACTGAATACTCGGAAAGGAAAACAAAAGAATTCCGTGTTGTCCGTGTGTTCCGTGGTAAAAAAGACCCTACGGCTCTATCAGAAGAACAATCCAGGCCATGAATCACACGAACAGTCGTTTTATCAATTTTCGTGCTTTTGGTGGTTGAAAAATGTTTTCCTGCCTGTTATTTACCTGCTTTCAGATGTCGCTTCACTCGCCTCGTACGCCTCGACCACGCGCTGCACCAGCGGGTGGCGCACCACATCCCTTGAATTGAAGAAGGTAAAGCTGATGCCGTCGACTTCTCCAAGGATATCGACGGCCTGACGCAGACCCGATTTCTGTCCGCGCGGCAGATCAACCTGGGTGACGTCGCCGGTGATGACTGCAGTCGAACCAAAGCCGATGCGGGTGAGAAACATCTTCATCTGTTCGGGAGTGGTGTTTTGTGCTTCATCCAGGATAATGAAGGAGTCATTGAGCGTACGTCCGCGCATGTAGGCAAGCGGGGCGACTTCGATGATGTGTCGTTCGATCAGTTTGCTTACCCTCTCAAAGCCGAACATCTCGTAAAGCGCATCATACAGTGGCCGCAGGTAGGGATCGATCTTTTGAGAGAGGTCACCCGGCAGGAACCCCAGTTTTTCTCCAGCCTCCACGGCAGGGCGAACCAGCAGGATGCGACGCACCTGCTGGCGCTCCAGCGCTTCGACTGCGCAGGCGACAGCCAGGTAGGTCTTTCCTGTGCCTGCCGGACCGATGCCAAAGCTGAGATCATTGCTGATGATATGGTGAAGATACTCTTTCTGGTTGGGGCCGCGTCCGCGAATCATGCCGCGCTTGGTGGTAATAACGACCTCGGGTAGATCGACGGCAGTGCTTTTTAGCTGGCGCTCCTCGATGCCGGATTCCTGTAGGTAGAGGTGAATGCTGCGTGCATCGAGGCGTTCACTGGTGGTTGCTGCATAGAGATCGGTTAGAAGTGTTTGTGCTGCAGCCAGCATTTCTGCTGAACCAAGAATCTGGAACTGGTTGCCGCGATTGTTGATTTCGATGCCCAGGCGCGCTTCGATCTGGCGCAAATGCTCCTCAAGCGGCCCGACGAGATTGGCGAGGCGTTCATTCTCTTCGGGATCGAGAATGAATTGTATGGATGCAGCATGCTCACTCATTCAGCACACCCCGCAATGAATTCGGCAATGCTTCGGTGATGGTGACATTCACGAACTGGCCAATCAACTCCTGTGTGCCGGTGAAATTGACCACGCGGTTATTCTCGGTGCGACCTGACATTTGCGCTGCATCTTTGCGCGAAGCCCTCTCGACCAGGATTTTTTGCATGCTGCCTACCATCTGGCGGCTGAATCGCTGTGCGTTGCTGTTGATCGTTTGCTGCAGTGTGGCGAGGCGTTTTTTCTTCACCTGCAGTGGAATGTTGTCGTCATATTCAGCCGCCGGCGTGCCGGGACGGATACTGTAGATGAAACTGAATGAGTGGTCATAATCGATGTCGTTAATTAACTGCATGGTGTGCTCAAAATCCTCGTCACTTTCATCGGGAAAACCAATGATGAAATCGGATGACATGCTGATGTCAGGGCGTATGTGACGCAATTTTCGGATCTTTTGCTTGTATTCGAAAGTCGTGTGTCCGCGTTTCATCAACCCCAGGATGCGGTCCGAACCGCTCTGAACCGGCAGATGCAGATGGCTGACCAGTTCGGGAACATCCGCATAGACCTCGATGAGACTGTCACTGAACTCGACGGGGTGTGATGTCGTATAGCGAATACGTCCGATGCCGTCGATGGCGGCGACATAGCGGATCAACAACGCCAGGTCGGCGTTTTCTCCATCATGCATGACCCCGCGGTAGGCGTTGACATTCTGTCCCAGCAGGTTGACCTCACGCACCCCCTGTTCGGCGAGCTGTACAATTTCGTGCAGTACATCATCAAAAGGACGGCTGATCTCTTCGCCACGGGTGTAGGGGACGACGCAGAAGGTGCAGTATTTGGAGCAGCCCTCCATGATCGAGACAAAAGCCGTTGCTCCCTCTGCACGAGGTTCCGGTAAACGGTCGAACTTCTCGATTTCGGGAAAACTGATATCCACCACAGCATGCCTGCTGGTGCGCGCCTGATCGATCATATTCGGCAGGCGGTGCAGTGTCTGCGGGCCGAAGACCAGGTCGACACAGGGTGCGCGCCGGCTGATGGCTTCCCCCTCCTGGCTGGCGACACAGCCACCGACGCCTATGATGAGATCAGGGTTGTGCTGCTTCAGCTTGCGCCATCGTCCCAGCTGGTGAAAGACCTTCTCCTGCGCTTTTTCGCGCACCGAGCAGGTATTCAGCAGCAAGATGTCGGCATCTTCGGCCTTGTCGGTCAGCTCGACGCCACGGGCTTCACGCAATACGTCGAACATCTTGTCCGAGTCGTACTCATTCATCTGGCAGCCGAAGGTCTGTATAAAGAGTTTCTTGCGCATAGGGTGAATCATATCAATTAGGAACCTGATCTGAACAGGCTTTATATCCATTGTAAGAACAGTGGACACACTGCGCAAGAAAATGAGATACATTAGATGCATCAAATGATTTACAGAGATGGACGGTCATGAAGATTGCTGTCACCAGTCAGAATCGAAAGAGTATTACAGAACATGCGGGGCGCTGCCGGAAGTTCAGGTTGTTTGAGATCGAGGATGGGCGCATTGCCGGTACAGAGTTGCTGGAGTTTGCAAAGGGGCAGTCATTCCACGAAAGTTCTCCGCATGAGGCGCATCCGCTGGACGTGGTCGATGTGCTGATTTCCGGTGGTATGGGCAACGGCATGATACAGCGATTGCGCAACAAGGGAGTCACAGGAATCATTACCAGTCAGAGTGACCCGGAGATAGCAGTAATGCTCTATCTTAAAGGTAAACTGCAAAGCGAAGAGCCGCATGAGCACAGCCATCACGAGCATCAACAGGTCAAGCTGGAGTTGTAAAAAAAACAAAGTTTGCAGCAGTCAGTCTGCAGTTTGCAGTCAAAACAACAAAAAAGTTACAGATTCCAGTATAAAATTCTTAGCAGATGGCAATGACTCGATTTGAGTCCTTCCAGCTTTGTTATCACATTGATATTTAGAGTGAAAAACCGATAGGATAGCTTTAATATATTGAACTCAATGAGTTAATAGTAAACAAGTAATATACAAATTAAGTATATTCTAATATTCTATTGCTCATGGAAACGGGGCAGGCAGTCATCAGCTCTCTTTCTCAAGAGTTTCATTTTCACTACTTTTAAAGAGATTACTATCATGAAAAACATCGTAAAGATCGCTGCTTTGGCAGCAATGCTGGCTACCACTGCTGTATCTGCTGATTGGGATATGCCTTGGGATAGCAACAACAACAACAACAACGACTGGAACAACGACTGGAACAACGATTGGAGCAACGACTGGAACAACAACATGAATAACCGTGGCTATGGCCGTGGTGACGGATCCGGTTCCGGACGCGGTCGTGGCCGTGGTAAAGGCAGCTTCAGCTTCAACATGGATGCCGATGTCGATGGCGATATGGAAGGCGACGGTTATGGCTCCGGCTATGGCGACGGCTACAACAGCTGGGACAACAGCAAC
>JAQYVP010000082.1 GCA_030145485.1 Chromatiales bacterium | reverse complement strand
CGTACAGGGACGTATTCACAGCGGCGCTGAAAGGAAAAACCCGACCCTGCACAGTATCCGAAAAAGGCACTGTGTGCATCTGTGGTTAATCATTCACTATTCACGCCATCGATGAAGCTGTCTCTGGTGCTCTTTGCATTTTCGAAGATCTGTTCGAGTTGCTGCTGCTCTCCGGCGCGGATGGAGGTTGCCAGCAGCTGCAGCTCTGCGGCGAATTCTTCCACCAGCGTCGCCAGCTGATCCTTGTTGGCGACGCAGATATCACGCCACATCACGGGATTGCTGGAGGCAATGCGGGTGAAGTCACGAAAACCTCCCGCTGCATAGCGAAACAGCTCCTCCTTGTCGTCCATGCGTGCGAGCATGTCGACCAGCGCATAGGCGAGCATGTGCGGCAGGTGGCTGGTTGCAGCGAGAATGCGGTCGTGATCGACGGCGAACATGCGCGTCACTTCCGCGCCGCAATAGCGCCAGGTCGCGTGTACGACAGCAATGGCTGACTCGTTTGTCTGGCACACCGGGGTGAGGATCACGCGGCGGTTTTGATAGAGCTCTGTAAATGAGGCCTCGACGCCGTTCTGCTCGGTTCCGGCAATTGGATGTCCCGGAACGAAGTTCGGCAGCATAGCGCCGAAGACCTCTTCGCAATCCCTGATGACGCTGCCTTTGACACTGCCTGCGTCGGTGATGATCGCATTATCAGCAAGATGTCCCTTCATCGCCTCGAAAGCCGCACGAATTGCGCCCAGGGGAACAGCAAGAAAAACCAGATCCGCCCCTTCGACTGCTTCGCCAATGTCGTGGCTATAGCTGTCGATAACGCCGAGTTCAACGGCCTGTTGAAGATTCTCCCTGCTGCGGCCACAGCCGATGATCTCTTCGATCTGCCCTGCCGCGCGCAGCGCCCGGGCATAGGAGCCGCCAATCAGGCCAACGCCGATCACGGCCAGTCGCTTGATCATGATGAGAGTTCCTGCTCCAGCGCGGTGATAAAACGGCTGTTCTGCGACTCTGTGCCTATGCTGATACGCAGGTGGTTGTGCAGATTATAGTTGGCGATAGGGCGTGTAATGATCCCCTGGTTCAACAGGCCGTCATTGACAGAAGCCGCTTCACGTTTGAGATCAACAGTTAGGAAATTCGCCACGGATGGCATATAAACAAGCCCCATGGCATTAAATGCGCTCATCAGCTGCAGCATCCCGAGTTGATTGACCTCACGCCCCTGCCTGACATAGGCGTCATCATCCAGCACCGCCTCTGCGGCAGCGAGCGCCACCAGGTTGGCGTTGAAGGGGTGGCGCACACGCTGAATCACCGCGGCAAGTTCCGGGCTGGAGATGCCGTAGCCGATGCGCAGCCCGGCAAGGCCGTACATCTTCGAGAAGGTGCGCGTGACAATCAGGTTCGGGTAGTCAGCCAGCCAGTCGATGCCGTTGGGAAATTCCGCCTCGGTAACATACTCCGTATAGGCCTCATCGAGAACCACCACTACCTCAGACGGTACGCTTTGGAGGAAAGCCGCAAGCTCTGATTTAGAGAGCCATGTTCCGGTCGGATTATTCGGGTTTGCAATAAAGACGACACGCGTATCGTTGTCGATCAGCGCGGCCATGGCATGCAGATCATGGCCATAGGGCATATCCGGATGATCAACAGGCAGAGGCGGCGCAACCTTTGCCGCTGCACCGCAGGCCTGTGTATAGATCTGGTACATCGCAAAACTGTGTTCGGAGTAGACCGCATTGACACCAGGCTCAAGAAAGACCCTCGCGACCATATCGATCACATCGCTGGAACCCGCGCCAAGGGTGATCGCTTTCGGCGCCACTGCGCAGCGTTCGGCGAGTTTATGGCGCAGACTATGCCCGCTGTCGTCCGGATAGAGATGCACTTCGCCGGCAACCTTCTCGATAGCTGCCCGCGCCAGCGGACTCGGGCCGAGTGGATTTTCATTGGAAGCAAGCTTGATGGTATCGACCAGGCCCAGTTCACGCTCCAGCTCAATGATGGGCTTGCCGGGAATGTAGGGATGCAACTCGGCAATGCCTGCCGCGGTTCGCCTGAGCCAATCAGTTGTCATAGGACTGCTGCTGGATAGGAGCCGAGAATTTTGCACATGGATGACTCCCGATCAAGCTGCTGCAGCGCCTTTTTGACGGCGGGATCCTGCTGATGACCGATGATATCGATAAAGAAGACATAGTCCCAGATACCCCGGCGCGAAGGCCTGGATTCGATGCGTGACATACTGATCCCCTGCTCTGCAAAAGGAGTCAGTAGCCGATAGAGTCCGCCTGCTTCATTTTTTGTCGCCAGCAGCAGGCTGGTTTTATCATGACTGCTGACCCCCGACTGCTGCTGGCCGATAATCAGAAAACGCGTGGTATTGCAGGGTTCATCTTCGATATTGTGTTCATGTACACAGAGTTTGTAGAGTGCTGCAGCCTCGGTGCTGGCAATCGCAACTCCACCGTCACTGGCGGCAATCTGTGCAGCAGCTGCGTTACTGGCAACCGCAATGCGTTCGGCATTAGGCAGATTCTGATCGAGCCAGCGCCTGCACTGCGCCAGCGACTGTTGATGGCTGTAGACCTTCTCAGCCTGCTGCCAATGTTTCTCAGTACCAAGCAGATTGTGATGGATGCGCAGGATCACTTCGCCGCATATCGACAACGGTGAGTTGAAAAAGAGATCAAGTGTATGGCTGATCACCCCTTCTGTAGAGTTCTCAACCGGCACCACACCAAAATCGACACTGCCTGCCTCGACTTCGCGAAACACATCGCCGATGGAAGCAAGCGGTTTTGTGGATACCGAGTGTCCAAAGTGTTTGAGCGCGGCAGCCTGGGTAAAGGTTCCTTCAGGACCCAGGAAGACGACAGTCAGCGGCTGCTCCAGCGCAAGGCAGGCAGACATGATCTCACGAAAAAGCCTCGCCATCTCTTCACTGTCGAGCGGACCGGCGTTGCGCGCCTGAACCTTGCGCAGCACCTCCGCCTCGCGCTCGGGACGGTAGAAGCAGGTATCCTCGGGGTCGGCAGCCTGCTTGATGCGAGCCACCTCCTGCGCGCAGGCAGCACGTTGATTGATCAACAGCTGGATCTGCTGATCCAGTGAATCAATCTCATCACGTATGTTGTTTAACTGTTCGCTATCACTCATATGCAATTGACTTGATTTCCGGTGCAATGCGCTGTCGCTTATTGCACCCTACGACACTGACAAGGCATGAAAGAGATTATTTTCTCTCGCCAAGACGCCAAGAGCGCAAAGGTTTATCTTGGCGAGCTTTGCGCCTTTGCGAGAGTCATTATTGAATGTTGATTCATTTGTATATTTGTTGGCCATTCAAGATACTAGTGCGCCGATGTTCATTGTAATCGACAGTACTTCTCCACTCATTCACACTCGAGGCAACGCACAGACAGCACACCCTCAACCACAGCAATATGTTCGATGGTCTGCTCCGAGGGTCTGGCATCCACATCCATGAGCGTCACTGCAATATCATCATGGGACTTGTTGACCATGTCGATGATGTTGAGACCCGCATCCGCCAGCATGGTCGAGATTTGCCCCACCATATTGGGCACATTGGAGTTGACGACTGCAATACGGAACCCCTCATTGCGCGACAGATGAATCTCGGGCATGTTGACCGAATTAGTGATATTGCCGTTTTTCAGGTAGTCCTTGACCTGCTCCGCCACCATGATGGCGCAGTTATCCTCTGCCTCGACAGTCGAGGCCCCAAGATGCGGAAGCGTCAGACAGCGCGGATGCTGCTTTAGCAAATTGCTCGGGAAATCACACGCATAGGCATAGAGATGACCGGAATCCAGCGCTTCAATCGCAGCAGCATCATCGATGATGCCATCACGGGCAAAATTCAGCAGTACCGCATTTTTCGGCATCAACTCGATGCGATTGGCGTTGATCATGTTTTTGGTTGCTTCCACCAACGGTACATGAAAGGTAACAAAATCAGACTTTGACAGCAGGTCATCGACACTCATCGCCTGATGGACTGCAGAGTCGAGCTGCCAGGCGCTTTTGACGGTGATGCTGGGATCATAACCGATGACGTTCATGCCCAGATTGACGGCCACGTTGGCGATGCGGATGCCGATAGCGCCCAGCCCGACAACGCCAAGAGTTCTTCCCGGCAGCTCAAAACCACCAAAATTCTTTTTTCCGGCCTCGACTTGCTTGTGTATCTGCTCATCTTCTCCCTCCAGGTTGCGCGCGAACTGCCAGGCGGGTGCAATATTGCGGGACGTCATCAGCATCGCCGCAATCACCAGCTCCTTGACCGCATTGGAGTTGGCTCCGGGCGCATTGAAAACCGGAATGCCGCGTTGAGTCATGGTATCTACCGGAATATTATTAACACCCGCGCCGGCGCGCCCTATCGCCTTGATTGAATCGGCAATCTCCATATCATGCATCTTCGCAGAACGCACCAGAATGGCATCCGGAACAGAACACTCGGACGAGACCTCATACTCTTCACGGGGAAGACGGTCCAGGCCGGTGACGGAAATGTTATTGAGTGTCAGAATTTTATACATTGTTTATATCCTGGTGGGAATTGTAAAGATTTTTTATCCACAGATGAACACAGATAAGATCGTTTTTAAGACAATAGTGATTGATTCGTCATTGCGAGGAGCCTAAGCGACGAAGCAATCTCAGGACTGCGGGCTTCATATTCCAGGATGGAAAAAATATCTGTGTGCATCTGTGTTCATCTGTGAATAAATAAAATATGTTATCTCAGGGAAAGCAATCAACCCCGTTTTTTCTCAAATTCAGCCATGAAATCCACTAATTTTTGCACACCCTCTTCCGGCATCGCATTGTAGATGCTGGCGCGCATGCCGCCTATGGATCTGTGACCCTTGAGCGTCACCAGCCCTTCTGCTTCGGCATCTTCGAGAAACAGCGGATCCAGATCAGGATTGGCCAGTGTAAAAGGCACATTCATCCATGAGCGGCATCCCGGATCAACCGGATTGGCATAGAAACCGGAGTTATCGATGGCGTCATACAACAACTTCGCCTTGCGCTCATTGATCTGTGCCATGGCGTCCAGACCACCAAGATCCTTGAGCCATTGGAACACCAGCCCGGCAAGATACCAGCCATAGGTCGGCGGCGTATTGTACATGGAGCCATTCTCTGCATGAGTCGCATATTGAAACATCGCTGGCGTA
>JAQYVP010000036.1 GCA_030145485.1 Chromatiales bacterium | reverse complement strand
TTTGCTGACGAAGCCGCTGAAGAGTGGAAACGCGGATATCGACAAGGCGCCGATAATGCACAATGCAGTAGTTTTTGGCATGCTCTTGTAGAGACCACCCAGGTTGGAACCATTGATATGCCCCACGCGATGCAGCACGGCACCCATGGTCATAAACAGCAGGCCCTTGAAAATCACATCGCTAAAGGCATGCGCCACTGCGCCATTCAGCGCCAGAGCGGTTCCAATGCCAATGCCGGTCACCATAAAGCCAACCTGGTTGATCAGACTATAGGCCAGCACCCTGCGCAGATCATTTTCAATCACCGCATAGAAAATTGGAAAACACGCCATGGTAACGCCGATGTAGACCAATATTTCTTCACCGGCAAAACCTCGCGCCAGGGCATAGACCGCTACCTTGGTTGTAAATGCCGACAGGAATACCGTGCCTGTTACCGTTGCTTCCGGATAACCGTCGGTAAGCCAGCTGTGCAGAAAGGGAAATGCGCTCTTGATTCCAAAGGCGATAAAGATCAACCAGCCTGCCGTGCTTCCCAGACCGATATGATCAAAGGTCAGAGAACCGGTGCTGTGATAATGCACCAGCGCGCCTGCTAATAAAAAAACTCCCGACATGACCTGAAAGATCAGATAGCGCATACCCGCATCGATAGCCCGCTCTGTGCCGCGCGCCCAGATAAAGACGACGGAACTGATGGCCAGCAGCTCCCAAAAAATAAACAGGGTAATCAGGTCCCCGGCGAACACCGCGCCCAATGCACTTCCGGCATAGACTAATGCGGCGACCTCCTGCTTGGTGTCATTCACCTGCAGGGCGAATATGGTGGCGATAAAGCTGGCGAGGCAAAACAGGTAGGCAAACAGCAGACTGAGCTTGTCTACCCGCATGAAGGTCAACTCGACATTGAGTATCGAGTAACTCGACAGGACTCCAATATCAATATTCAACCATATATGTAAAGCTGCAACAACGGGAGTCGCCAGTAGAATTATTTTACGCGCCGCGCCGCGACTTGCCGGCAGTAGAAAGGCGGCCAAAAAAAAGAGAGCGAATGGTGGCAACTCACTCATCGTAATAATTTTCCTTACGCATAACTACCTTGCGCATCAGTTTCGCGACAATGACCAGAACCACACAGGCCGTAAAACCGTAGATTGCATAAAATGCCGGTATCTTCTCCCATGCCATCGTCGTATGGCGATGGATGATGAAATCGGCGATGACCAGCAGGATGCAGATTGCATAAAAGCCTTTTAACAGGCGCTCTACATTCCTCGGGTTATCGAATAAATGCTTTTTTTGATCCGACTCAGACATCTCAGGGACCTCCGGCAGCCATGCTTGCCAGTTGATAAAAGGGATCCGGGTAGAAAAACAGTAAAATGCATGTCACCGAAGTGATCATCATAGCCAGCAGTATGCTTTTGGGCGCCTCTCTAATTTCGCTGTAGTGTTTGCCACCGGCAGGCTTACTGAGGAAGGCGCGAACGGGAATAGGCAGCAGATAGGCAATATTGAGTAACGAACTCAGCATCAACACGCCGAGCAGCAGCAATTGCCCCGTTTCGACGGCTCCCAGGCCAAGATACCATTTACTCCACATGCCGCCAAAGAGCGGCAGTCCGATAATACTCAATGTACCAATGAGAAACACGCCAAAGGTGACAGGCATGGCCCGTCCCAGCCCGTTCATCTCACTGATCAGTTTTTTATGGGTCACGACAAGGATGGCGCCGGCGGCAAAGAACAGCGAGATTTTCGCAAACGCATGCATGGCGATGTGCATGGAGGCGCCAATAAGCCCGGATTTGCTTGCCAACATGGCGCCCAGCGCAATGTAACTCAACTGGCTGATGGTGGAATAGGCCAGACGCGCCTTGAGATTATCTTTCGTCATTGCGATCAGGGAGGCGAACAGGATGGTTGCCGCCGCCACCCAGATCAGGACACCGGTGACATCATTGCCAAGAATATAATCACTGCCAAAGATATAAATAGTCACTTTAAGCAGGGTAAATACACCGGCTTTGACCACAGCCACGGCATGCAGCAGGGCGCTTACAGGAGTCGGCGCAACCATTGCTGCAGGCAGCCAGCGGTGAACCGGCATCAGTGCTGCTTTACCAATGCCGAACAGAAACAATGCGTACAGAAGGCCGCCCCAGGCCGGGTCAAGTTTTCCCGCTAAAATACCGCCTTGCTGAAAGGTGACGCTACCCGATACAAACCAGGTGATGAGTATAGCCAGCAGAAACAGGCCAATGGAGGTGCCCAGCAGTATGCCGAGATAGATTCGCCCCGCCTTTTTTGCTGCGGCGGTGCCTGTGTGGGTGACCAGCGGATAGGTCGAGAGTGATAACAACTCGTAAAAAAGAAACAGGGTGAACAGGTTGGCGGAGAAGGCGACGCCCAGGGTGCAGGAGATGGCAACCGCAAATGCGGCGTAGAAGCGGGTTTGATGCTTCTCGTTGTGGCTGCGCATGTATCCGATTGCGTATATGGAGGTGACGATCCATAACAGCCCTGCAACCAGCGCAAACAGCATTCCCAGGGGCTCGATCTTAAAGGCAATGCTGATACCCGGTATGGGTTCGGCAATACTCAGGGAGAATTCCTCTCCCTGCAGAAACCGATTGGCGATGATCACCACCAGCATCGCAACCAGTGAAGCTGTAACCAGTGTCACGCCTTCGCGTACATTGGGATAAGATCGCGCGGCAATGATGCCGGCAGCACCCAGCAGTGGCAACAGCAGCGTGACAACAAGCAGTGTTGATGCGCTCATCCGGACGTCACTCCCAATACCTGTGCGGCGCGTTGTGCAATTCCTACCGTCAGTTCTGTGTTCAGGCCAAAATAGATATTTGCAATAACCAGAACCCAGGTCGGAGCAAGCAGCAGCATTGGCGCCTCTTTCACAGCCAGGTGGGTTTCCTTTGCCGGCCTGAAATATAGGACCTCAATGACTTTTCCGATGTAGACCACGGCGAGCAGCGAGCCGATAAGAATCACGGCAACGACTATCCAGGCCTGCTGCTCCAGTGCAGCCAATACCAGGTACCACTTGCTGATAAATCCGGCAGTCCCCGGAACACCGATCAAACTCAAACCGCCAATGACAATGGCGCCAAAGGTCCATGGCATCTGCCGCCCCAATCCCTGGATGTTATCCATGTGACAGGAGCCGATGCGATAGATGATCGTACCAACCGCCATAAACAGCGCACCTTTCATGAGGGCATGGTTGAAAAGATGAATAATGGTTGCGGTCACGCCCAGACTCGAAGCAAAACCGATGCCCAGGGCCATATAGCCGATTTGCGCGACACTGGAGTAGGCCAGTAAACGTTTTACATCCACCTGATAAATGGCATATATCGAAGCGCTGATGACCCCCGTCATGCCTGATAAGAGAAACAGATCCCCCGTGGGTGTGGCTGACACAAAGTCGTGGGGGAAAACGGTAAACAAAACGCGCAGTATCACATAAAGGGCTACCTTGGTTGCGGTAGCGGCAAGAAATACGGTAATCACCGTTGGAGCGTAGGTGTAGGCGTTGGGCAGCCACAGATGCAGAGGGAACAGCGCCAGCTTGAGTGCGAAACCGATCATGATAAAAGCGAAGCCGGTGTGTACGGTCTTGAGGCCGGATACCTCAGGCAATCGCAGTGCCAGATCCATCATGTTCAAGGTGCCGGTTTGCGAGTAGATCAGGCCCACACCAATCAAAAAGAAAGTGGCGCCCAGCGTCCCCATGATCAGGTATTGATAGGCTGAAGTCAGCGCCTGGCGCTTTTGTCCAAGGCTGATCAGCGCATAGGATGAGAGTGAAGATATTTCAAGAAAAACGAACAGGTTAAAAATATCACCGGTTTGCGTAATACCCAGTAAACCCGCGAAGCAGAGTAAAAAAGCACTGTAGAATAGCGGCAGCTGATGCTCGGGTATCTCTTTTTCCGCACTCAACAGGGCATAGGGAAGGGTGATGGCGGCAATACCGGCAACAATCATTGCCACAATGGCATTGACTGCATCGATACGATACTCAATTCCCCATGGCGGCGCCCATCCGCCAAGTTCGTAGCTGATGACTCCATCGTGAACTACCGCCCATAACTGCACTCCGGCGAGGATGGCGCAGATGGCGGCAACAACCAGCGCCAGCGCCCATGACAATCGACCGCGTGGCAATATGGCTGCAACTGGAGCCGCAATGAGGGGTATAACGACCAGCAGCAGGCTGAGATGACCCTGCATCACAATGAGTGATCCTGCTGGTGTATTTCATCTTCCTCGATAGTGCCGTAGGCCTCTTTTATCCTCACCACCAGCGCCAGGCCAAGTGCGGTTGTGGCTACACCGACGACAATCGCTGTGAGGATCAGCACATGGGGCAAGGGGTTGGAGTAGAGTTTGACCCCTGCGGTAATGATGGGCGCAGCACCTCCCTTCACAGTGCTCATGCTGATATAGAGCAAAAACACTGAAACCTGAAAGATATTCAAACCGATAATCTTTTTGACGAGATTGCCGCGGCTAATGACGGTGTAAAAACCGATCATCATCAGGAAAATAGCAATCCAGTAGTTATAGTGGCCAATGATGAAATCCACTAGGGTCTGCCCCTGCCGGCAAAGGCGAAAAAGATAATCAGCATGACAGAAAAAACGGTCATTCCCACTCCGAGTTCCACTAACAGGATCCCGAGGTGCTGTCCCGCGACACGGGTTTCGCCCAGCACCGAGTAGTCGAGGTAATTTCCACCCAGGAACAGCGTGACAACGCCGACACCGGCGTAGATGAGCACCCCGAGGCTGGCAAGAATGCGCAATATGGTTGACGGGATCACCTGTTCCGCGGCATCGAGTCCGAACACCAGTGCATAGAGTATGATGGCGGCGCTCATGATAACCCCCGCCTGAAACCCGCCGCCGGGGCCATAATCACCATGGAACTGCACATAGAGCGCAAATACGATAATCAGTGGAATCAGTGATTTCGAGACAACCCGAAGGATAAGATTATTTGTCATCTTCCTCTCCTTCGTTGCTCCGCGCATTTGATTTACGGCGTCTACCGCCAATCAACAGCATGACCGCAATTCCCGCGGTAAAAACAACGATGACCTCACCCAGGGTATCGAATCCGCGATAACTTGCCAACACCGCTGTGACAACATTCGGCACCCCTGTTTCCGGCACGGACCTTTCGATGTAGTAGGGCGCCACATGCATTTGCGCCGGTGCTTCAGGATCACCAAACCAGGGAATATCCAGGGTGCCGTAAACCAGTGCAGCACCGGTGACGATAACAACTGCCAGCGGCAACCAGGGGCGATGGCTGGTGGATGCTTTTTCATGATGATCCCTGGTCAGCGCAATCGTTGCCAGCATCAGCACCGTCGAAATGCCGGCGCCAACAGCCGCCTCGGTGAAGGCCACATCGACGGCATCCATGACGACAAATATGGCTGCGGATAGAAAGCTGAAAATACCAAACAGCATGATGATGGCAAACAGATTCGTCATGCGGACGATGGAGACTGCGGTAATCGCAAGAAAAGCCAACAGGATTACAGTGATAAAAATGTCGATCAAGGTTTATTCCCTGCTGCAGCGCTATCCAGTTTTGGTTTAAGGCCGCCGTGCATGGCTGCGTTTGCCAGGGCATGTGAAGCAGTTGGACTGGTGAAAAAAAGGAATACGAAAATCAGTGCGAGTTTGAAAGCGGCAAGAGTCAGCCCGGCCTGCAAGCCCAGACCGAGCAGGATTAGCATGGCGCACAGGGTGTCGGTGATCCCCGTGGCATGCAGGCGGCTGTAAAAATCCGGGAATCGATGCATGCCAACTGCACCGGCAATACCAGCCAGACCACCACTGACAAGCAATATCCAGCTTAAAACATCGATAATCATCCCCGGTCTGCCTTTGATGAGGTATTTTCCTCATCAGGGGATGAGTGAAAATCCCCATTAACAACCAATTTCAACACTGCCACGACACCGATAAAATTGATCAATGCGTAGACCAGGGCAATGTCCAGGACGTCCATCCGCCCTGATATAAAAGCCAGCACAGCAATGAGTAAGACGGTCTTGGTGCCGAACATATTGATTGCCGCAATGCGATCGAAAACAGTGGGCCCCATGAGCGCCCGTGCGAGCGCCAGTCCCATGGTGACGAGAATCGCCAGGGATGCGGCGACAAACATCAGGTTGTTGTGCAATTCCAATTTAGCTACCCTCTGCTTTATCAATAACCTGGTCCGGGACGGCCCTGGCCATTTCACCGCTGGAAAGATCGTCGGCCGCCTCCTTTGTCAGCGCATGCACAATCACTGTCTCCTGTTTCAGTTCCACACTCACCGTGCCGGGTGTCAAGGTAATGGCATTCGCGTAAATCACACGCCCCATGTCGGTTTTTTGCGGCAGTGGAATTTCAATCAGTTGCGGGCTGATTGATTCTCCTTTGAATGTCATGATGCGTTTGATGACATCGATGTTTGCTTTCACGATTTCCCCGAAGATGTAAACAAGAAATGCTGGAAAACGTAAGGAGAGAAGAGGATAGCATTGATAATCGATAAAATTCATGCGTTTCATCAGAAAAATGGTCAAGGCAACGGACGCCAGCCCCAGAGCGAGCAACAGGGGGTCAAAATGTCCTGACAATAACAGCCAGAATGCAAACAGAATTATGCCGTAGATAAAAGCTATCATTTAAAACAGGTGTCCCTGATTCAATGCGGAGAGTGCAATCGGGATAATTTACCGATTATCCTCGAGGACGTCAACAGCATGGATGTATTCACGGCATTTTCCGGAAAATATGTCTGGAGACGGTGACGATCTTGCAAGTACTGAATAGTTACGAAAAATTTTGTCATTTTGTATAAGAAGTACAGAGAAATGAATTAAATGCCGGGCATTTGAGTCAAGGCCTGTTTCAGCTTTTTCTCGGAATTCATACATAGAGTGATGTGTCCGAGCTTACGCCCGGGTTGCGGCGCCTTGCCGTAGAGATGCAGATGCGCGCCTGGGATGGCCAGCACAGCATCGATATCCGGCAACTCACCGATCAAATTTAGCATTCCGGAGTGGCCGGTTAATTCGGTACTGCCCAGGGGCAGGCCAGCTACCGCCCGCAGATGATTCTCGAACTGGCTGGTCACAGCCCCCTCGATGGTCCAGTGCCCTGAATTGTGTACGCGCGGCGCCATCTCATTGGCCAGAAGCTGATCATCGAGCTGAAAAAACTCAATCGCAACTACCCCGACATAATCCAGATGCTCTAACAAGCGTTGCGCATAATCTTCCGCCAGTTCCTGCATGGGGTCATCTTGCAGGCTGGTCGAGAAGTGTAAAATCCCTGCCTCGTGCCGGTTTTCACATAACGGATAGAAGACCATCTCACCCGACAAGCTTCTGGCCGCGATGATGGAGAGTTCCCGTTCAAACGGGACCAGCCCCTCCAGAATTGCGGCGGCAGCGTCTATTTCTTCCCAGGCTGAGCTGAGTTGCGAATGCTCATGCAGGCGTTGTTGTCCTTTGCCGTCATAACCCAGAGTGCGT
This sequence comes from Chromatiales bacterium, assembly GCA_030145485.1. Lineage (GTDB taxonomy): Bacteria > Pseudomonadota > Gammaproteobacteria > Chromatiales > Chromatiaceae > Sva-25. The sequence goes on along the minus strand of JAQYVP010000036.1, from coordinate 1,950 downwards.
GTCTTGAGGATGGCGGGAAGGCCGATTCGAGCCGCCGCCTGTTGCAGATCATCCAGGCTCTCTACCGCCATGAAGGGTGCAGTATCGATTCCCAGTTTATTGAACAGCTTTTTCTCATGCAACCGATCCCGGGATGTCGCCAGCGCCTGAGGTGGTGGATAGACGGGTACCAGGTCGTTTAAATATTCCACCGTCTCTGCAGGCACACTTTCGAATTCATATGTGACTCTGTCGACTCTGCTGGCGAGCAGTTGTAGTGCCTCGCTATCATCAAAACCGGCACACAAATGTTCGCTCATTGGAGCCGCGCAGGCGTCAGCTGCCGGGCACAGGACAACGAACTCAAAGCCCAGAGGGTAGCCCGCCAGGGCCAGCATGCGGGCGAGCTGACCGCCGCCGAGAATACCGATCTTCATGTAGCGTCCCGTGGATCAGGATGGCTCAGGACCCGTTCAGTCTGACGTTCTCGATAGGCATTGAGTGCTGTGCGAATCGTGGCATGTTGATTCCCCAGCATGGCCGCAGCCAGCAGCGCCGCATTGACTGCACCTGCTCGCCCAATGGACAAAGTCCCCACCGGGATGCCTGCAGGCATTTGCGCGATGGAGAGCAGTGAATCCATGCCATTGAGGGCTTTTGACTGCACCGGCACACCGAGCACTGGTAAAACTGTCTTTGCCGCAGTCATACCCGGCAGATGTGCAGCGCCTCCGGCGCCTGCAATAATGAGTTCAATGCCACGTCCCTCGGCCTCTGCGGCATAGTTGAACAACTTGTCAGGGGTGCGATGAGCGGAGACCACTTCGGTCTCATAAGGTATATTCAGCTCCTCCAGGGTTTCGACAGCATGGCGCATCGTCTCCCAGTCGGAAGTTGACCCCATGATGATGCCGACCAGTGGCTTCATTGCATTCTCCTTTTATTGACAGATCTTCAGCGGACACAGCACCTGTGTGTCGTGCAGGAACTGCATCATAGCATTGTTATCCCGGACTCTGGGATGCACCTCTATGAGTGACAGTATCTCAGCTCATCCTTGTGACGCAAATCTGGCCTGAAGCCACTGCAAATCAACCTGGCCGGGGGTATCATCAACCCCTGCCAATACCTGATAGGGTTGATGTGGTTCGCCGAGATCACTCAGCACTGCCACGGCTCCGCTGAAATCCTCGCCTTCACTGTAATAGCTCTGTGTCACCAGCACCGCAATCCCCGCGCCTGAAGCAGACTGTACGCCATTGTGCGTATCCTCGATTGCCAGACACTCAGTGGCGGGAAGATCGAGCTGTTCCAGCACCCACAGATAGACCAGTGGATCGGGCTTTTTACGTGTTGCCTGTTCGGCCGCGCCAATCACTTCGAACCAGCTCAGCACCTCGTGTCCGAGGGTGGCATCGAACAGGGCCGTGATGTTGGCCATGCTGGTGGTGGTAGCGATGGCCAGTCGCATGCCTTGTTCGTGTACTTCCCTAATCAGTCGTTCCACACCGGGACGCAGCTCGATCCTGCCGGCGGCCAACAACCCGGTATAGAGTCCGGTCTTGGCCTTGTGCAGGCCGGCGATCCATTCAGCCAGGTTTTCACGCCCGGCCTGGGTTGGATCATCCTCTGTAATGAAGTGGTGAATACGCTCCTTGCCACCGGCTACGGCCAGCAATTCACGGTACTTCTCACGGTTCCAGCTCCACTTCAGGTCAGCATTCGTAAAGGCCAGGTTAAAGGCTTTGCGATGGAGTTCTTCGGTCTCTGCGAGGGTGCCGTCAATATCAAAAATCAGGGCTTGAGGTTTCATTGCTTAAAGTTATCAGGGGAGTTGTCGTGTGGTCAGGATAAGGAGCTAGTACAGTGATGCATAAATAACTATCAGCACAGGGACGATCAAAACTCCGTGGTTTTGTAGGATGTGGTGAGGTACGAACCGCATCTGTCGCGCGATTGATGCGGTTCGCT
>JAQYVP010000198.1 GCA_030145485.1 Chromatiales bacterium | reverse complement strand
ATGAAGGTGGTGATGGATTTTGAAGAAACCGCACGCATTCCGATCCGTTGAGAGTCGCTGCAGAACAACTGGCCAAAGAGCTGAATCTCTCTTTTCAGCAGATATCATTGTTTGAACAGGCGTTGACACACCGCAGTGCTGGCAGTATCAATAATGAGCGTCTTGAATACCTGGGTGATGCAGTACTCGGAATGGTGATTGCCAAGCGTCTCTACCAGCGTTTTCCGCAGGCCAGTGAAGGGCAATTGAGCCGCCTGCGCTCATTGCTGGTGAGACGTCAGACGCTGGCCGAGGTTGGCGCCGAAATTCAACTCAGTCAATATCTTCTCATGGGGGCCGGAGAACTGCGCGCAGGCGGACAGTCCAGGGACTCGACGCTTGCTGATGCTGTCGAAGCGATCCTGGGTACGACCTACCTTGAACTGGGGAATGACGCTGTTGAACAATTGATCGATCATCTCTTTTTACAGCGGTTGCAGAAACTGTCGCTGGAGCAGTGTGAAAAAGATCCCAAGACCCGTTTGCAGGAGCATTTGCAGTCTCACAATCTGCCATTGCCGGAATATAAGGTTATTTCGGTCAGCGGTAAACAGCATCAGCAGCGTTTTTCAGTGAAATGCCACATCAGTGTCTTGAAAATGGAAGCAGTGGGGAGCGATATGTCGCGCCGCAAGGCTGAGCAGGATGCTGCACGGAAATTGCTGGAGGAACTCGTGAAATGACTGCAAATCATTGTGGATATGCGGCGATCGTCGGCCGCCCCAATGTCGGTAAATCGACACTCCTCAATCAGATGGTCGGTCAGAAAATCGCCATCACTTCACACAAGCCGCAGACCACACGTCACGCAATTCTGGGAATCAAAACCATCGAACAGGGGCAGATTGTTTTTGTCGATACGCCGGGAATCCATCGTCGAGGAACAAAGGGACTCAACCGGGTGCTCAATCAGACTGCCGAGCGCATGCTGCATGATGTCGATGTGATTGTATTTGTTGTGCAGGCGGATGTCTGGACCGAAGAGGATGAGGCAGTGCTCAGTAGCATCCGGCGAAGCGGAAAACCGGCGATCCTGGCGGTCAACAAGATCGATCTGCTGGAACGCAAAGAGTCGTTGCTTGCCTATCTCTCCAGCTTCGATGCTGCAGACTTTGTCGAGATGATTCCTGTTTCCGCACTCAAGCAGGACAACATCGATATCGTTGAGAACAGGGTGCTGGCGCATCTGCCGCGAGGAGACAACTTCTTTCCCGAAGATCAGGTCACTGATAAATCTGAACGCTTCATGGCGGCGGAGCTGTTGCGTGAACAACTCACACGCCGCTATGCCAAAGAGATTCCCTATGCATTGACTGTTGAGATTGAAAAATTTGAGAGTGTTGATGGGCGTTACAGAATAGGGGCTGTGATCTGGGTGGAACGGGAAGGGCAGAAGCGAATCATTATTGGCAAAAAAGGGGCTGCCTTGAAGGAGACGGCGCGTATTGCCCGCGAATCCATGGAGAGCTGTTTCGCCAGGAAAGTGTGGCTGGATGTCTGGATTAAAGTGAAAAAGAGCTGGTCTTCGGATGAGGCAGCGCTGTCTTCACTTGGTTATCTCGACCCCTGATGCGAGCGGCGTTTTTACTGCATCGCCGTCCCTATCAAAATACCAGCCTGCTGCTGGAGTGCCTGGTTGCTGGAGAGGGGCGCATGCCGCTGATCGCAAGAGGCGCGGCCAAAGGAAGACTCAGGGGGATACTGCAGCCATTCCAGCCATTGACGCTGCAATGGAGAGGCCGTGGCGAAGTGATGACGCTGACGCATGCCGAAGCAGCTGAAAAACCGCTGGATCTGAAAAAAAAAGTTCTCTATTGCGGTTTCTACCTGAATGAACTCCTGATGCGTCTGTTGCCACGCGGTGATGCCTGCGATAATCTTATGCAGATTTACTGGAAGACGCTGCTGCATCTGAAGTATAGCGAATACCCTGATTGGGAGTTGCGCTGTTTCGAATTGCAGTTGTTGCAGGAAACCGGTTATGGCGTGGTTCTTGATAGGACCTGTGAAGGTGAGTCGGTCTGCAGTAATGAAAACTATTCCTATACTATCGGGCAGGGAGTTACGCAGTGTTTTGGTGAAGCCGATGCGTTGATTCAAGGTAAAACACTACTTGCATTGCACCAGGGAGAGTGGCAGCATGCCCGCGAGAGGCATGAAGCAAAACTGCTGATGCGACGCCTAATCGACCACTCCCTCGACTATAAACCTCTCAAGAGCCGGGAATTGTTCCGCTAGTACAGCGATGCTTAAATATCTAGCAGTAGGATCGGTTCCAAAACACGTCATCCCGGCGAAGACCGGGATCCATAGAATCAACCACTTACACGTTAACACACATGGATTCCGGCTAAAGACATGCCGGAATGACGGCGTATTTCAGCCCCTTCTGTTGATAGTTATTTATGCATTTTTGCACTAGTCTATAAGCTGGAAAAATAAATGAACCACAGATAAACTCAGATGCACACAGATATTTTGACATCTCTTAATCTGTGTATATCTGTGTGCATCTGTGGTAAAAATTGAACAAATCTTGTTTTACAACACTCCTGAGAAACAGCAATGGAAAAATTACTCGGCGTTAACATCGATCATATAGCAACGCTGCGTCAGGCGCGGGGAACACGTTACCCTGACCCGATACAGGCGGCGCTGCTCTCCGAGGAGGCGGGAGCTGATGCAATCACACTGCATCTGCGCGAGGATCGCAGACATATTCAGGATCGTGATGTGGAGATGCTGAATGATATTCTACAGACGCGCATGAATCTGGAAATGGCAGCTACGCCCGAGATGCTGGAAATTGCCCGCAGAATACGACCGCATGACAGCTGCCTGGTGCCGGAGAGGCGTGAAGAGCTGACCACCGAAGGGGGGCTGGATGTAGCTTCGCAGCAAGAATATCTCAAGGATTATTGTCTTCAGCTCGCTGACGCAGAGGTGCGTGTGTCACTCTTTATCGATGCGGACAAATCACAGCTGGAAGCTGCCCGCGGAGTTGGCGCTCCTGTGGTCGAAATTCATACCGGCCACTATGCTGATGCGTTGACAACAGAGCAGCGACTGAGAGAGTTCGAGCGTATTAAAGATGCAGTTGACTATGGTGTGGAGCTGGGTCTGCAGGTCAATGCCGGCCATGGCCTTGATTATCATAATGTACAGGCTATTGCTGCAATCCCTGCTATTCAGGAGTTGAACATTGGACACTCCATTGTCAGCCGTGCCGTTTTTACAGGATGGAAGGAGGCTGTTGCACAGATGAAGCTACTGATTAGTAATCGATGATTGGGCATCCTTCATGACCTGTTGCAGCGAGTACGACGATGCTTAAATATCTATCAGTAGTAATAATTCCGTAGGATGTGGTGAGCGGTAGCGAACCGCATCAATCGCACCACAGATGCGGTTCGTACCTCACCACATCCTACATACCACGGAGTTTTGATTGTCCCTGTGCTGATAGTTATTTATGCATCTCGACACAGGCCGTTCCTGTGCATCCTGCCCTCACGGCATTAGTACATCCATGTTCGGCAGAGAGATCTTTATTGTTATCAGGGTTTGATTGTCGTCAAGCCAAGAATCTCCCATCCCTGCATGCCTCCACGATACCATTTTATTTTTTCTGCCGGATAACCAAATTTTAACAATGTTTGGATATTGGCTGGTGATTGACCGCACCACATTCCGTTACAGAACATCACCAGGGTTTTTGCTTTGGAGTAATCAAAAACTTTGCTGGTGTCTCCCTCGGCGATCGCTTCATCAACTGAGAACTCATCCGCATCCTTGGCGAGTTTGACGCCAAAACGTTCCGTCAGAATTTTAATAATCTCTTCTGTGGTGGCGCCGCTCTTGGGTCTGATTTTTGTCCACGGGATATTGACTGCACCGGGAATGGTGCCACGCGCAACCCAGTCCGGAGTGCGTGAGTCAATCACCACTATCGAGTCATCTCCATCAGACATTGTTTTTATGTACTCGATGATTTCGAGTTCAGCAATGGTATCGACGCCGGGAGCAACAACCATCGGTAGAATACAGAAAGGAGGACAGTTGCGGGATGTTAGTGCGAAATCCGGATTGATGGTATTGAGCGGCTCCTGGTTTCGCATAATAGTCAGTTTTTTTCCATCATGAGTGAATTCAACCTTTTTTATATCGCTGCTGATGCCCACCCTAATGTCATCTTCGGCAGATACGCTGGAACCAACTACAGCCAGTAGCAATGCAATACTGGCTGTTGTTGTGATGAGATGAGTGATTTTCATGGTATTTCTCCTTGTGAGGTTTTGGTCGGGAATGGTGCATTATTTGTCTATTGAGAGTACCAATTTCTCAGTAAATTAGTCAAGATATCTCTGCTGGCACTTCTGCAATGGAGTCTGTGGCGGATGGATGCCAACTTGAGCCACATTTATTGATCATTAGAGACACTTGCTCACCAGATTTATGGTTTAATGCGCGTCATGTATCAGCCCTACGAATATTTTCTCGGCTTCCGTTACACGCGAGCCAAACATAAAGATCACTTCATCTCCTTCATCTCCCTGGCTTCCATGGTCGGTATTATGATCGGAGTGATGGCATTGATTGTGGTGCTGTCAGTCATGAACGGCTTTCATAAAGAGATACGTGAGCGCATCCTTGGCATGGTCTCTCATGCGACCATCACATCGACCGACGGGGGGCTGCAGGACTGGCCGCAGGCGATGGAACTTGCAAAACAGCATCCTGATGTGGTCGCTGCCGCCCCTTATGTGGAGTCTCAGGTGATGCTGGTGAACGGACAGCTTGTCTCCGGCGCCATGATCCGTGGCATCGACCCTAAACTCGAGGCTGCGGTTGCGGATGTCGGAGAGCATATGAACAGTGGCTCGCTGGATGACCTCAAGGCGAAGAGTTATCACATCGTTCTGGGAGTCGAACTTGCCCGTAATCTTGGCGTTGCTGTCGGCGAAAAGGTAACAGTGATTACACCTCACGCAATAGTTACCCCTGTGGGCACCATGCCGCGTCTTAAACGCTTTACTGTTTCAGGTATTTTCGAGGTCGGTATGGGCGATTTTGATACCGGCGTGGCGCTGGCGCACATACGTGATGTGGCCAAGTTGAACCGTCTCGGGGATGCGGTGACAGGCGTGCGTCTCAAGGTCAATGACCTCTATGATGCACAGCGCATCTCCTATGAACTGGCCAACCGAATGGAGGATTATTACTATGTCAGGGACTGGTCGAGTTATCGCCGCAATTTTTTTGAAGCGCTGGCCACTGAGAAGCGCATGATGGGTTTTATTCTTTTTCTGATCGTGCTGGTGGCGGCGTTTTCGGTCATTATCGCGATGATTATGGTGGTGACTGAAAAGCAGAGCGACATTGCCATTCTGCGCACACTGGGAGCATCTTCGGGCAGCATCATGAAGATTTTCCTGGTGCAGGGAACCACCATCGGTACCTTCGGGGTGCTGCTGGGCGTCATTGCAGGCATCCTGCTGGCGGTCAATGTTGAAACCATTGTCACCGCACTGGAGTCCGCGCTGGGCTTTCAGGCAATCAACCCCGACCTCTACTACATCAGCAGACTCCCTTCTGATGTTCACTGGCAGGATGTCACACTGATTGCCTCCTTTGCCTTTGTCATCACCATTCTGTTTGCGCTTTTTCCCGCATGGCGGGCGTCAAAAGTGCAGCCGGCGGAGGCATTGCGCTATGAGTGATGCTGAATCCAACATTATCCTCTCATGCCGTGACCTGGTGCGGACATTCTCGGATGGGGAACTCTCCGTTGAGGTGCTCAAGGGGGTTACCCTGGATGTTGCAAAAGGGGAGAGCCTGTCGATCATCGGCAGCTCCGGATCGGGCAAGAGCACCCTGCTGCACTGCCTCGGCGGGCTCGATCAACCGACCTCGGGTACGGTGACGCTCGCAGGTGAGAATCTCTTCACCATCAGGGAGAGAGTGCGCAACCGCTTGAGAAACCGCTCGCTGGGGTTCGTCTATCAGTTTCACCATCTCCTTCAGGAGTTGACAGCGCTGGAAAATGTGGCCATGCCGCTGTTGATCCGTGGTGTCGATAAGCACCGGGCCGCGGAAAAAGCGCAACACTGGCTGCATGCGATCGAGATGGATCACCGCGCCGGGCATCGGCCGTCACAGCTTTCAGGAGGAGAACGCCAGCGTGTAGCGCTCGCCAGGGCGCTGGCGGGTGAGCCGCAATGTGTGCTTGCCGATGAGCCAACCGGCAACCTGGATCGAAACAACGCCGACAGAATCTACGAACTGATGCTCAAGCTGACGCATGAGCTGGGAACCGCATTCGTCGTCGTGACCCACGACCAGCGTCTGACAGATCGCATGGACAGGGTCGTCACCCTGAATAATGGAGTGCTGGAGTAGTCTGCTGCTACGACTGTATGATTTGCACGTTGTCATTGCGAGCGAAGCGCGGCAATCTTTTTTTGTGGAATTAGGCCGATTTTGATCGCTTCTCTTTTTTGGTGGTTTTCGTGACTTTTGTGGTTGAAAAAGCTTGTAGGGTTGTTTCAGATTGCTACTTCGTCAACCGATCAAGCCTCAACCGTTGACGCTCGTCAAACAGGCGATTAGAACCACTCCAGATGGCCGCCATACTGCCAAGCCCTGTGCCCGAAGCAATTAAAAACATGATCAGCAGCTGATATTTGGCGGCTTCCAGCGGCGGACTTCCCGCCAGAATTTGTCCAGTCATCATTCCCGGCAGGCTGACGATGCCGGCAGCCGCCATGCTGTTGATGATAGGTATCAGCCCTGAGCGCAGCGCTTCGCGGCGGATGCTGCCAATTGCCTGCCGGGCATCATGCCCCAGCAGCAGCTGCGCCTCTATCTGGTGACGCTTGTCCCAGGCTGTGCGTGTGAGATTATCAAGACTCAGGGCGATGCCTGTCATGGTGTTTCCAAGCAGCATGCCGAGCAGTGGAATTGCATACTGGGGTGTATACCAGGGATCCGGCTGCAGAATGACCCATAGCGTAATGAGTGCGACGCTGAAAGAGGAGAGAAACATCGACAGGGCGCCGATGCCGTATCCCCACAGGCCGGTAAAGCGCCGTTGCTGGCGGGACATCACCTCAAAACCGGCCACTGACAGCATCAGCAGCGCCAGCAGCCCGATGAAAAAAGCATTTGACTGCGCAAACAGCAATTTCAGCACAAACCCAATCAGGATCAACTGCACTGCACTGCGCACAGCGGCAATCAGCAACTGACGCTCTACCCCAAGCTGCAAGCGCCACGAAAGCAGCGCCAGCAACAGCACCAGAGACGAGGCAAGAGCAAGGTCGAACGGAGTCAGGGTGATCAACGTCATGTTTGCATCACCTGTTTGTCACGGATCTCAAAATGGCGTACGCCCACGCGTTGGCGCTGTTCGGGATCATGGGAGACCCACAGGATCGGAGCGCCGTGGTGCTGCTGATATTTGAGTATCCACTCTTCGACCAGCAGGGTATGGTGTGGATCGAGGTTGGCTGTTGGTTCATCCAATAGTAAAATCTGTGGTTGCTGCTGCAGCATTCTCAATACGGCGAGTCGCTGGCGCTCGCCACTGGAGATGTGAGCGACGGAGGAGTGCAAAATCGTCTCCGTCAGTCCCAGCGCGTGCAGTTGCGGTGTCTGCGAAAAATGCACTCCGACAAGCTCCTCCCACCAGGAGCTTTCAGCGGGCAGGTAGCCGACTTTGTGTCTCCATTGCGGCGCAGGCATTTCGTCAGCAGCAGAATCCCCAATCCAGGCCGTCCCGTTGTGGGGATCCAGGTCGGCAATTGCTCTCAGCAGCTGGCTTTTGCCGCTGCCAGAAGGACCTGACAGCGTCACCGTCTCGCCCTCATCGATCACCAGATCCAGTGGTTCGAGGATCAGAGGGGAAAACTGCTTGAGTCTGAGTTGCGGCATGAATGAAAAACAGTTATGTGATTTTTCGCAAAACGAGATCCCAAACCCCATGCCCCAGACGTTGTCCACGCTGCTCGAATTTGGTCAGCGGTCGATCATCCGGGCGCTCACAAAAGCTGCCGGCGCCTGCGATATTTTCAAACTGATCAAATTGTGACACAACCTCCATCATTTGCTGCGCATAATCCTCCCAGTCGGTTGCGGCGTGAAAGATTCCTCCCTTGCTGATCAGACGAACCATTTGCTGCATGAAGGCAGGCTGTAAAATGCGGCGCTTACGGTGTTTTTTTTTGTGCCAGGGATCCGGGAAAAACAGCATCACGCCCGCAAGTGAATTATCCGCTAGTGCTTTCAGGACTTCGGCTGCGTCATGGCGGATAACACGCAGGTTGCCCAGCTTGAACTCCTCAATTTTTAGCAGCAGGTGTCCGACTCCGGGACGATGAACTTCGATTCCCACATAATTGATGTCCGGGTGCTGCTGCGCGTAGCGGGCAAGCGACTCCCCGTTTCCAAACCCGATCTCAACCACAACAGGGTGGTCGTTATCAAACAGTTTGCGGGGGTCAAAATGCTGTCCATCTGCAAAATCGACGCCCCACAGAGGCCACAGCCGCTCAAATGCATTGTGTTGCCCTGCGGTGAGCCGCCCCTGGCGCAGGACATAACTGCGAATCGGTTGATGTTGTTTGTGCTGTTCAGACATGCTGTGCATTTTATCACCGCATGAAACACTGCGCCGGGTAAATGCTGTGGAAATGAGCTTTGCAGATTACGCTGTGGTGGAACAAGCCGGGTCGATGATATAGTAGGCAGCGTCAACTGTTCCTGTAGTCAAGAGGTTTGCTCGTTTGTGAAGATATCAATTGCCGAATTAATGGATCAATCCGGGGTCGAATTTGGCACCAGTGGCGCACGTGGCCTGGTTGATGCGATGAGTGATGAAGTTTGCTATCTCTATACAGTTGGCTTCCTGCAATTTCTGTATAGGGATGGCCAGATCTCAGCGGGATGCGAAGTGGCCATTGCCGGTGATCTGCGTTCCAGTACACCGGGAATTCTATCGGCCGTTGTGCGGGCTGTTGCATCACAAGGCTATCTGCCACTTTATTGCGGCGCCATCCCGACCCCTGCCGTGGCTCTATTAGGTATCGAGCGTCAAATCCCCTCAATCATGGTCACCGGCAGCCACATCCCGGATGATCGCAACGGTATCAAGTTCAATAAACCCGCAGGTGAGATCCTCAAAGCGGATGAGGAGGGGATTCGTCAACAGTCAGTCAACTCGCCTGATGGTGTTTTTGACGAACAGGGCGGGTTCATCATACCAATTCCGTTGTCTGAGGTTGACCTGACAGGCCGTGATGGCTACCTCGATCGCTACCGACGCATCTTTCCAGGAAACCTGCTCGAGGGTTGCCGCGTTGGAGTCTACGAACATTCGAGCGTGGTTCGAGATCTGCTGGTTGAGGTGTTGGAGAATTTTGGCGCCGAGGTGATTCGCCTGGGTCGCTCGGATGAGTTTATCCCGGTAGATACCGAGGCAATACGCCCCGAGGATATCGAACTGGCCCGCCACTGGGTTACAGAATACCACCTCGACGCACTCGTCTCTACCGATGGTGACGGTGACCGCCCGCTTGTGAGCGATGAAAGGGGTGAGTGGCTGAGAGGAGATGTCGTCGGCATTCTCACTGCACGATTCATGCATGCCGCAGTCGTTGTGACACCGGTCAGCAGCAATAGCGCGGTGGAACTCTGTGGCTGGTTCGAGCGGGTGATCCGCACACGCATCGGATCACCCTATGTCATCGAAGGAATGCAGCAGGCAGGAAAACAACAGGCCGGAAATGTCGTTGGATATGAAGCCAACGGTGGTTTTCTTCAAGCCACATCCATAACGCTCTTTGGCAAGACCCTCTCCCCGCTGCCGACCCGCGATGCGCTCATCGTCATACTTGCAATCCTTGTCATGAGCCGGGAGCAGGGTCTGCCAATCTCTGAG
>JAQYVP010000183.1 GCA_030145485.1 Chromatiales bacterium | reverse complement strand
GAAGATAATAGTGAAACCGAACAGAAGGTGAGCGACGAAGAGATAATCCCTGAGGAAAACTCCCAACAGACCGCAGAGCGACATAACGATGAGTAACAGCATACTCTCGATGCCAAAACAGGTGAGCACCCCGCTGTTGCCGCGTCTGCATATCGACCTCCCTCTTCTGACGGGTATTCTACTGCTGTGCGCCTTTGGTCTCGCCATACTCTACAGCGCCAGTGAAAGCGATATCGACATGATCAGGCGCCAGTTCATGAATATCATGATTGCTCTTGCCATCATGTTCAGTCTCGCGCAGATCCCACCCGCCAAACTCAAGGCCATCTCGCCATGGTTCTATATTGCCGGACTCATATTGCTCGCAGCGGTACTGGTCATGGGTGATATGGGCAAGGGCGCGCAGCGCTGGTTAATCATCGGCGGTTTTCGTTTCCAACCCTCTGAAATCGTCAAGCTGGCGGTTCCAATGATGTGCGCCGGGTTTCTCGCTTCCAGACCACAGCCTGTCAGAGCCTGGCATCTGCTGGTTGCCTTCATTCTGACCATGATCCCCGCCGCCCTGATCGCAAAACAGCCGGATCTCGGCACCGCAATACTGGTTTCCGCGGCAGGTGTGTTCACGCTCTTTTTTGCCGGCCTAAGCTGGCGCCTGATCATCCTCATCGTCGTCATTGCCGTTGCCGGCATCAGCACCGTTCTTGTTGATCCGGATATTCTGGATGTTTTCCTGCATCCCTATCAAAAACGCCGTGTACTGACGCTGATCGACCCGCAAAACGATCCCCTCGGAGCCGGATATCATATTATTCAATCCAGCATCGCGATAGGCTCCGGCGGCATCTTTGGCAAAGGCTGGCTGAACGGCACCCAGTGCCATCTCGACTTTCTGCCGGAGCAGCACACTGACTTCATTTTTGCCGTGATAGCCGAAGAGATCGGCCTGGCCGGCATCGTTATCATGATGCTGCTCTATGTGTTTATCATTCTGCGCGGACTGTACATCGCTACAATGTCAGATTCAGTGTATGGACGCCTGCTTGGCGGCTCCCTGACACTGGTTTTTTTCATCTACCTGCTGGTCAATACCGGCATGGTGACCGGGATCCTGCCGGTCGTCGGCGTCCCCCTGCCATTGGTCAGCTACGGCGGCACCTCCATTATCACCATCATGGCGGGATTTGGCATCCTGATGTCTATACACACTCACACAGAATCTTCGAGGACAATACAATCCGAAATTACCTCCCTTTACGACTGACATCCGCGCAAGCCCTGAGCAGATTGCTCCGCGCCCCGGCCAGCGCACTCCCGCTACTGCACACTCCCCGTAAATGTATAGCTGCTGGAGTGCTGCTGCTGTTTGCCGTCAATAACTGTTACGCCCTTTCAGCGCAGGAGCAGCAATTTGTCACCCGGATGGCCGAAAGACATCAGTTTGACTCCGCTCAACTGACCCGGCAGTTGCAAAAATCCAAACACAGGTCATCCATCATCAAGGCGATGACCCGTCCTGCAGAGGCAATGCCATGGTATAAGTACCGCAAAATTTTTCTCCAGCCGGAGCGTATTCAGGCCGGTAAAAAATTCATGCGCAAGCATCACAAAGAGTTGAAGAAAGCACAGCAGACCTATGGCGTGCCACCGCACATTATCACTGCCATTATTGGCGTTGAAACGTTTTACGGTAAGAACATCGGCAGCTACGCCGTCATGGACGCGCTCAAGACACTCGCCTTCGGTTATCCCAAACGGGCGAAGTTTTTCCGCTCCGAACTGGAGGAGTACCTGCTATTGGCGCGTGAGGAGGAACTCGATCCACTGATTCCCAAAGGCTCCTATGCCGGCGCCATGGGAATTCCGCAATTCATGCCTTCGAGTTTTCGCGAATATGCCGTCGATTTTGACGCTGATGGCAAAAGAGACCTGTGGAACAGTCCTGCTGATGTCATCGGCAGTGTTGGCAACTACTTTGCGCGTCACGGCTGGAAACCCGGGCAAGCCGTTGCTTACAAACTCGAACGACGCCCCCCGGGGTTGCCGCTGGGCAACAGACGCGGGCAGAAACCGAATGTCTCTATCAGCAAAATCAGCAAATCAGGAGCGAGCCTGCCAGCGAAGGTGCGTGCATTGGAGAAAGCTGCAATTCTGAAGTATCAACAGATAAACAGAGAGGATTACTGGCTCGGTTTACACAACTTTTATGTCATCACGCGATATAATCACAGCAACCTCTATGCCATGGCTGTTTTTCAGCTTGCTCAGGCAATTAATCAACCATCTATTCAATGATCATGATGCATAATATGCAAAGGTTAATCATCTTACTCCGCCATACTCTTCAGCCACCATTCCATGGACTTAATCAGAGATCCACTATGCTCAGACTGCTGTTAGCTACCCTGTTTCTTTTTTCACTCTTTCCCGGTGCGGCATTTGCTGTCAAGGCGCCGACGGTCAATGCCAGCGGCTATCTGCTACTGGATGTCGAGAGCGGGCAGGTGCTCAGTGAAAATAATGCTGATTCCCGCCTGGAGCCGGCCAGTCTGACCAAGATTATGACTGCGCATATTGTCTTTACCGAGATCAAGGCGGGTCGCATCTCGCTTGAGGATATGGTTCTCATCAGTGAGAAGGCATGGAAGATGACGGGATCAAAAATGTTCATCGAAGTGAACAAGCAGGTCTCTGTCGAAGCGCTGTTGTTAGGGCTGATTATCCAGTCCGGAAATGATGCCGCCGTGGCTCTGGCCGAACATGTAGCGGGTTCCGAAGAGGCCTTTGCCGAGCTCATGAACAAGCATGCCGCTCAACTTGGCATGCACGGCACCAATTTTGTCAACTCATCCGGCATGCCGGATAAAAATCACTACACCACTCCACACGACATCGCCCTGGTGACTGAGTCAACCATTATTGAATTCCCTGAATATTACAAGTGGTATGCCGAGAAGGAATACACTTTTAACAAAATCACCCAACCAAATCGCAACCGCCTGCTGTGGCGGGATGAGAGCGTTGATGGTGTAAAAACCGGGCACACGCAAGCAGCTGGTTTCTGCCTGGTCTCCTCTGCCAAACGGGACGGATCCAGACTCATTGCAGTGATTATGGGTACCAAAAGCGACTCGGCTCGCATTGTCGAATCCCGCAAGCTGCTCAACTGGGGTTTCCGTTTTTTTGAGACCCGCAAGTTGTTCAAGCTTGGTGAAGAGCTCAAATCCGTTAAAATCTGGAAGGGGGAAACAGACACTCTGAGTGTTGGCGTTAGCGACGACGTCGTCATCCGCTATCCGCGGGACATGAAAGATCAACTCAAGGCCAATCTGAGTTTATCAACACCTCTCGAAGCACCGCTCAGCAAGGGGCAGAAGATCGGCACTGTAGACATCATGCTGGATGACAACCAGCTCAAAAGTGTCCCGCTCATCGCTCTGCAAGATGTCAAGGAGGCCGGGATTTTCGGTTGGCTGGTAGATAGCGTGCTATTGTGGTTTGAGGAGTAGCGAATCCCCATGAGTACTCAAGTCTATCTGAATGGCAGCTTTGTAGCTGTCGAGGAAGCAAAAATCTCCGTGACCGACCGTGGCTTTTTGTTCGGTGACGGCGTCTATGAGGTCATCCCTGTCTATGGAGGGTATCTGTTCAAGTTGCAACATCATCTGCAGCGCCTGCGCAACAGTCTGCAGGAGATCCACATGGATAACCCGCATACCTATGATGAATGGAAACAGATCCTGACACGATTGACCGCACAGCTCGGTCACTCGGACCAGGCTGTCTACCTGCAGGTAACGCGAGGCTGTACCGATGTGCGCGACCATGCCTGGCCTGCGGATATCGAACCGACTATCTATGCAAGGACTAAACTGCTTACCCCCCCCTCATCACAACAAAAACGCCAGGGGATCCATGCTGTCACCCTTGACGACCCCAGATGGCAGCACTGCAATATCAAGGCAATCACCCTGCTGGCGAATGTACTGGCGCGTCATGAGGCTGCGGATGCCGGTGCTCAGGAGGCGATATTCATTCGCGACGGTTTAGCGACCGAAGGTGCCATCAGCAATCTTTTCATCGTCAAGGATAAACTGCTGATAACTCCGCCGCAGAGCGACTCTCTGCTTCCCGGCATTACCCGTGAAATCGTCCTCGAACTGGCAAAGCTGAATGGCATTCCCTACGCAGAGGCAAGCATTTCCACCGCGGATCTGCGCACTGCTGATGAGATCTGGATGAGTAGTTCCACCAGGGAGGTTCTGCCTGTGCTGCAACTCAATGGAGAACCTGTCGGCAGTGGTGTTGCCGGTGAAGTCTGGGAGAAGATGAACGCGCTCTATGAAGCCTGCAAACAGAAACTCAGAAAAGGTGAAGCTGTCTCATGAGCGATCTGAACAGCGGTGAGCGACAGGAGATCATGCAATATCCCTGTGAAATCGCCATCAAGGCGATGGGGCGGGCGGATACCGATTTTGAAGCCATCGTCGTTGAGATCGTGCACCGCCATGTTGCCGATCTTGGCGAAGGCAGTGTCAGCAGCAAGCCCAGCAGCAGGGGCAACTACCTCTCCGTTACCATACGCGTCAATGCAGCAAGCAGGGAGCAAATGGATGCTCTCTATGAGGAGCTGAGCGCACACGAAGCCGTGGCAATGACCTTGTGACACCCACCCCAGTGGTCAATATCCGCCACCTGGGCATGCGGGATTACACCGATGTTTGGCGGGAGATGCTCGATTTCACCAACCAGCGTAGTGCCGGCAACGGCTCGGAAATCTGGGTTGTGGAACACCCGCCGGTGTTCACACAGGGGCAGGCGGGGAAAGCCGAACACCTGCTCGATGCCGGCGATATTCCTCTGGTACACAGCGACCGCGGCGGGCAGATTACCTATCATGGACCGGGACAGCTGGTCTGTTATCTGCTGCTGGATCTGAAAGAGATCGGCATAGGCATTCGTTCACTGGTCAGCAACATAGAACAGGCGATCATCGACATATTGAGCGCATATGGCATCAGCGCTGCACGCAAAGACGGTGCTCCAGGTGTGTATGTCGATGCAGCAAAAATTGCCGCCATCGGCCTGCGCGTAAAAAAACAGCGCACCTATCACGGCCTTAGCCTCAATGTAGACATGGATCTGCGGCCCTTCAGCCGCATCAACCCCTGCGGATACCCAGGGCTGGCTGTTACCGACATGGCCAGCCTTGGGATCGACGCCGATGTGGTGAGTGTTGCAGGGAAGCTAACAACAAAGCTTGCGGCGATTTTAGGATATACTCTTATGGATGTTACTTGAGCTATTTTTTTGAGTCAAAATCTCACAATAACTCTCGCAAAGACGCAAAGCTTCCGCGTCCTGCTTACGCCCCTGACCTACATCCGTGTAGGCCAAGCTCGCCAAGAAAAACCTTTGCGATCCTGGCGTCTTGGCGAGAGAAAATAAGCTCTTTCATGCCCCATCAGTCTAAGACCTGATCTCACTAGAAATCACTACCATTTCCGACATGACACATAATCTAACTGCACCCTCACGCTCCAGACCCGACACCCACCAGCGCGGCGCCGACAAGGTTTCTCGCATTCCGGTCAAGGTTGAAGCCACGCATAAACTGCTACGCAAGCCTGCATGGATACGTGCGAAAGCGCCGTCAGGCAAAGGCGTCTCCCGCATCAAG
>JAQYVP010000172.1 GCA_030145485.1 Chromatiales bacterium | reverse complement strand
CACAGGTGGGCATTGTAGTTGCCCACGGCGCCGTTGATCTTTCCCAGTAGCGGCACACTCAGCATCTGCTGCTGCTGGCGGCGCAGGCGTGCAGTCACGTTGGCCATCTCCTTGCCGACAGTGGTCGGTGAGGCAGGCTGTCCATGGGTGCGCGACAGCATCGGCTGCGCTGCATGTGCGTGCGCCAGGGCAGTGATAGCGGTAATGGTTTGCTCCAGCTCCGGCAGCAGCACCTGGTCGCGGCCGTCACGCAGCATCATGGCGTGGCACAGGTTGTTGATATCCTCAGAAGTGCAGGCGAAGTGAATGAACTCGCTGACAGCCATTAATTCGGGCGTGTCGCTGATCTTCTCCTTGAGAAAATATTCGACAGCCTTGACGTCATGGTTGGTGGTGCGCTCGATCTTCTTGACGCGTCGGGCATCTGCTTCCGAGAAGTTGTCGGCTATGCTGTTGAGTATCTGCTGAGCATCTTCACTCAGTAATGGGACTTCGGTGATCTCACGGTCAGCAGCCAGGGCCTGAAGCCAGCGCACCTCAACCAGCACGCGATAACGAATCAGGCCATATTCGCTGAATATAGTGCGTAATGCTGTGGTTTTTCCACCATAGCGGCCATCGACAGGAGAGATGGCTGTGAGAGTGCTGAGTTCCATGAAGAGTGTCCTATAGCTAAAATATGGGGAGTATATCATTCATATTAGCGGTCTTTTATAGCCATGTTGTATCAACAGCAGCACTTTGAAGGTTTGAACATATGGTTGTCATACATGATCAAATAGGATAAAGTGCGGTTATTCTGCATCTCAATCGAGGCTTTGCAGAATTTTTTTGCGGTCGTTCCCGGCAGTAAATAATCTATTTTTTAATGTACTAATAGGAAAACAAAATGAGTAAAAGAGTTGTGAAACTGGTTTCTGTATCAGCGATTGCGTTGATGATGGGTCTGGGTATTGCCGGAACAGCGGTTGCCGAGAAAGATGACCTGCATATGACCGTCAACAAGACTGCGTCAAGCATGACCACTGTCATTGACGACACCATCACCCTGAAAGCAGGGATCATGTTCAAGACCGATAGTGCAGTGCTGTCAAAAGACGGCAAGGGCATCATCAATGAGCGTATCAACAAGTATCGCGGTCACAAGACCCAGGTATTTGATATCACGGTTACCGGCTATGCCGACAAGCGGGGTTCCGCAGAACACAACATGAAGTTGTCACAAAACCGCGCTCAGGCTGTAGCGGATCACATCGCTGCACAATCTGATATTCCTGCCGGCAAGATCATCGTTGAAGGAATGGGGAGCTCGGAAGCTGTAGCCACGACTGCAGAAGGCATGTCGAAAGAGCGTATCGTTGTGATTCATCTTGTTGGTAAGATGGTCAAGTAATGACAGCAACGCTGTAAAAAAGCATGGCAGCAGCCTCTCGCAGGCTGACCTCTGTTTATGTATGCCTTCACTGACAAGAAACCGTTAGTGGGGGTTTTTTTATATGACTGATCAGAGAACTTCTCTGGCCACTGCTGCTCCTGAATAAATCAAAGAGCTATCTCTCGCCACTCTCCAGGCTGAAGTCTCTCTAATTTCCACTCTCCAATTTGTGTGCGGACCAGCCGCAATGTTGGCAGACCGACTGCTGCAGTCATGCGCCTCACCTGGCGATTGCGCCCCTCCCTGATGTTGATTTCCAGCCAGTTGGTGGGAATCGATTGTCGAAAACGCACAGGAGGATTGCGGCGCCACAGGTTTTTCGGTTTATCGGTGACACGCACCTTTGCCGGCAGGGTGAGGCCGTCTTTGAGGATGACTCCCTGTTGCAGGTCAATGATTTGCTCTGTCTGCGGGATGCCCTCGACCTCCACCAGATAAGTTTTCCATGTTTTGTGACGCGGATTGCTGAGGCGTTGCTGGTACTTGCCGTCATCGGTGAGCAGCAGCAGTCCTTCGCTGTCGCGATCGAGTCTTCCGGCAGCATAGACTGCAGGGATATCGATGTAGTCCGCCAGGGTTTGACGCCCTTCGCCATCGGTAAATTGACTCAGCACCTGGTAGGGTTTGTTGAACAGGATTAATCGGGACATCGGGACCTGATAAACAAAAAGCCCGCAGTTGCGGGCTTGTTCACTGTGATGGGACCACAACTGATCAGATCAGATCCGTGATATTGGTGGCATGCAGTCCCTTGGGACCATCAGAAAGGTCAAAGTTGATTTTCTGCCCCTCATTGAGGGTTTTGAAGCCCTCCATCTCAATGGATGAATAGTGGATGAATACATCCTCTTCGGCTTGCTCATCAGGAATGACGAAACCGTATCCCTTTCTGTTGTTGAACCATTTGACTGTGCCTGTTGGCATAATTGTACTCCGCTGCTACTTATTGATTATGATTGTCATATGTGACTGTGTTAATGTTCAGTCTCTTTTTCACACATAAAAAACATGGTGAAAAGAGAGCTTACTTCTTGAAAACTCTTCTATTTTTAAGGGAGTATAACTTGATTTACGAAAAGGTCAATTTAGAAATGTTTTTTCTCAGACTATGTGACAAATGCTAGCATAGTGGTGCTATATTTAATCAATACCTTGAAACTTTACTCAAAACCCACTATTTATTAAGTTATGCCGCAACAAGACCACTCAGATCATGGCCTCGCCACGCTGGAGAAAAAGCCGAAGTTACACAAGCCACCGATGTTCAAGGTGGTGCTGCTCAACGACGACTATACGCCGATGGGTTTTGTCATCGAGATACTGCAGCGTTTTTTCCGCCTCGACAGCGAGCGCGCAACTCAAATCATGATGCATGTTCATACCCGTGGAAAGGGAGTTTGCGGGGTGTTTACACGTGACATCGCCGAGACCAAGGTGATGCAGGTAAACAGTTATTCCAAGGAGAGCCAGCACCCGTTGATGTGTACCATGGAGGAGGCGTGACCGACTCCTGGATTTCACTGATGCACTATGAGCAAAATATGAGAATATCATGTTGAATACCGAGCTCGAAAATACTCTCAACCAGGCCTTTAGCTGGGCAAATGAGCAGCGTCATGAATTTATGACGGTGGAGCATCTGCTGCTGGCCTTGACCGACAATCCTTCTGCTGTTGAAGTGCTGCTCTCCTGCGGTGCGCGTATCAATGAGCTGCGCTCGTCGATTGCGGACTTTCTCGGTGAAACGACACCCCTGGTTCCGCAAGAGGAGGAGCGGGATCCGCAGCCCACGCTGGGCTTTCAACGCGTACTGCAACGCGCTGTCTACAGTGTGCAGTCGTCCGGAAAACGGGAGGTGAGCGGCACCAATGTGCTGGTTGCGATCTTTGGCGAGCACGAGTCGCAGGCCGTCTATCTGCTGGGCTTGCAGGAGATTACGCGCCTCGACGTGGTGAATTATATCTCGCATGGCATTCCCAGGCTGATGGCGGATGATATCGAGCGTGAATTACTTGAGGACATGCAGGATATCGAAGCAGAAGAGGAGGCGCCGAAGAAATCCCCGCTGCAGCAGTTTGCTGTCAATCTCAATGAGGAGTCGGTGCAGGGGCGTATCGATCCACTCATCGGGCGTGCGCTCGAAACCGAGCGCGCGATACAGATTTTGTGCCGCCGCCGCAAGAACAACCCGCTGCTGGTGGGAGAGGCCGGGGTCGGTAAAACGGCGCTTGCAGAGGGGCTGGCAAAAAAGATTGTCGACAGGGAGGTTCCCGAAGTACTCGCGGATGCAGTGATCTATTCACTGGATCTTGGCTCGCTGGTGGCGGGGACAAAATACCGGGGTGATTTTGAAGAGCGTCTCAAGGCGGTTCTGGCGGATTTGAAGCAACAACCGAATACCATGCTTTTTATCGATGAAATCCATACCATCATCGGCGCCGGATCTGCTTCCGGTGGAACCATGGATGCATCCAATCTACTCAAACCGGCGCTGGCTTCAGGTGATTTACGCTGTATCGGCTCAACCACCTACACGGAATTCCGCAACATCTTCGAAAAGGATAGTGCGCTGGCGCGCCGCTTTCAGAAAATTGACATTAATGAGCCAAGCGTTGAGGAGACCATCGATATACTGAAGGGTCTCAAGAGCCGTTTTGAAGAGCATCACGGTATCAAGTACAGCGCTGACGCACTGGTCGCTGCTGCGGAACTCTCCGACAAATATATCAACGAACGTCATCTGCCCGACAAGGCGATCGATGTCATCGATGAATCCGGCGCCTATACACAACTGCAGAGTGTTGAAGAGAAGCCGGAGATCATCGGCGTTTCGCAGGTCGAAGAGATCGTGGCAAAGATTGCACGCATCCCGTCGCGCAAAGTATCTGAGTCGGATTCTGACACCATGCGTCATCTGCAAAGGGATCTGCAGGGGGTCATCTATGGTCAGGACGAGGCAATCGAAAAACTCTCGTCATCCATCATCATGAATCGCTCCGGGCTGGGATCGCAGCAGAAGCCGGTAGGCTCTTTTCTGTTTACCGGGCCGACCGGTGTCGGCAAGACAGAAGTGACACGCCAGCTGGCGCGTATCATGGGTATGGAGATGGTGCGTTTTGATATGTCCGAGTATATGGAGCGCCACACTGTGTCGCGTCTGATCGGCGCTCCCCCTGGTTATGTTGGCTATGACCAGGGCGGCTTGCTGACTGAAGAGATCAACAAGAATCCGCACGCTGTATTGTTGCTCGATGAGATAGAGAAAGCGCATCCCGATGTCTTTAACCTGCTGTTGCAGATCATGGATCATGGAACTCTCACCGATAACAACGGCCGCAAGGCGGATTTCCGCAATGTGGTGCTGGTGATGACGTCCAATGCAGGCGCTCTGGAGATGAGCAGGGCGTCAATCGGTTTCACAGCGCAGGATCACTCCAGTGACGGTATGGAGGCGCTGAAAAAATATTTCACGCCCGAGTTCCGCAACCGGCTCGATGCGGTGGTACAGTTTGGCACATTGGACGAAGAGTCTATCAGCAAAGTAGCTGACAAATTCCTATTTGAAATGGAGCAGCAGCTTGCAGAGAAAGATGTCACTCTATCGATCGGCCAGGAGGTCAGGGAGTGGTTTGCCAAAGAGGGTTATGACCCGAAAATGGGTGCCCGCCCGATGGAACGGCTGATTCAGGAAAAAATCAGAAAGCCGCTGGCCGAAGAGCTGCTGTTTGGCAAGCTCTCATCAGGAGGCAGCGTAAAAGTCAGCCGCCCGGCAGATGAGCTGGAATTTGAAATTATTGGCAAGCAGGAAGCCGACAAGCCGCTCAACGAGCCCGATAAGTAATACGTCCCTTGCTGAGGTCGTAAGGCGTCAGCTGTACGGTCACCTTGTCCCCGGTAAGAATGCGGATGTAGTGCTTACGCATTTTTCCGGAGATATGGGCTGTGACGACGTGCCCGTTTTCAAGCTCAACCCGAAAAGTTGTATTTGGAAGGGTGTCAGTGACAGTGCCTTCCATTTCAATAAAGTCTTCTTTTGCCATCTAAATAGTTTGTTGAATGCCAGATAATCCACCATGATATCACGGTATTGTTGATTTAGGCGTGATATGCAGCAAAAAAACACGATCTGGTGCAAAACTTTGCAGGAATACTCTGATCGAAGCGCTCAGCGACTTGAACAGAGTATTCCTAATGGAAAACCCGTGTTTTTCTAGTGAATATTGATCAATATTCGTATATACTAATATGTTATTGCTGCGTTAGAGCCATTATTCGGCATTCCGGGGCCCGCTCAGGGTATTTTCCTTTTTTAAATAAATAGAAATAGGTGTGCTGCGTGAAGTGGTTATTGGATTTATTGCTTAGTATTCCCGGACGCTTTGTTCCGTTCCTCTCCTGGCTGCCTAATCTGACAAACGTTACTACATTGAAGGCCGATGTGATAGCGGGCGCCACCGTGGCAATGGTGCTGGTCCCGCAGTCGATGGCCTATGCATCACTCGCCGGCCTTCCCGCCTATTACGGCCTTTATGCATCTTTCCTTCCTCCGATGGTGGCGGCGTTGTTCGGATCTTCGAGGCAACTGGCCACCGGACCCGTGGCAATGGTATCGTTGATGACGGCCACCGCACTGGAGCCTCTGGCAACAGCGAATCCCGATGGATTTATTCTTTATGCCCTGACGCTGGCAGTGATGGTGGGGGTGATGCAACTCTCTCTGGGGCTACTCAAACTCGGGGTGCTGGTTGATCTGTTGTCACACCCCGTGGTTGTTGGATTTACCAATGCCGGCGCCATCATTATCGCCACCTCGCAGCTCAACAAGATCTTCGGGGTCGGCAAGAGCAGTGTCGGAGCCGATGGAGAAGCGCTGCATCACTATGAAGTCGTCGGCAACATCGTTCAGTCTGCGGTGGAAAGTATTCACTGGCCAACATTTTACATGGCTGTGATCGCCTTTGTGTTGCTGCTTGGTTTGAAAAAGTTTCTGCCCAAATTTCCCAATGTGCTGGTGGCGGTTGTCGCCACAACGATGCTTGCTGCGTTTACCAACTATTCAGGTATTGGCGGACAGGTTGTCGGATTTGTTCCCGAGGGGTTGCCGTCACTGGTGGTGCCCACTTTTGACAAAGAGATTCTCATGCAACTCGGGATGACAGCCCTGATTATCTCACTGGTTGGCTTTATGGAAGCGATAGCAGTTGCCAAGGCGATGGCGGCGCGCACCCGTCAACGCCTGGATGCTAACCAGGAGCTGGTTGGCCAGGGGCTGTCGAATATCGTCTCCGGGTTTACTTCAGGCTACCCGGTTTCCGGCTCCTTCTCCCGTTCAGCGGTGAATATCGATGCCGGCGCAGTAACAGGTTTTTCCTCGATAGTGACCGGTCTTCTGGTTGGCGTGTCGCTGCTATTCCTGACGCCGCTGTTATTCCATCTGCCGCAGGCGACACTGGCTGCAGTGATCATGCTGGCTGTCGCAGGTCTGATCAAGGTGCGTCCGATCATCGACGCATGGCGGGCCGAGCCGCATGATGCCATCGTGGCTGTCGTCACTTTTGCCTTGACGCTCTATATCGCTCCGCATATCGAGTACGGCATCATGGTTGGTGTAGTTCTATCGCTGGTTCTGTTCGTTTTTCGCACCATGCGCCCGCGTGTGGCGGAAGTTTCGCGTTTCAAGGATGGCACCATGCGGGATGTTATTGTGCATCCTGAGTTGCAATTGAGTGACAAGATCTCGATCATTCGCTTTGACAACTCAATCTATTTTGCCAATGCCAGTTATTTCGAGGACAAAGTGCTGGAGGTGATGGCCAAATACCAGGATCTGAAATTCATCATTCTGGAT
This sequence comes from Chromatiales bacterium, assembly GCA_030145485.1. Lineage (GTDB taxonomy): Bacteria > Pseudomonadota > Gammaproteobacteria > Chromatiales > Chromatiaceae > Sva-25. The sequence continues at coordinate 13,177 of JAQYVP010000172.1, read as the reverse complement.
GCGCAGGGAGTCAACATGATCGACTCGACCGGCGATGAAGTTTTGCATCATGTGACAGAGCGCCTGCGTGAGAATGGCATCGAGTTGCTGGTGGCGCATCCCAAGAAACAGTTCATGGACAGTCTGCGCGGAACCCGGGTGCTCGATTACCTGGGACCAGAGCATGTCTTTGCCCGTATGCAATATGCGCTCGATTATGCCTGGGACAGTCTCGGTGATGAATATGATCGTAGCAACTGCCCGTTGAGAAGGCGCTAATATGGCTATTTCCTGACCATCAAAGAACCCCGCTTAATGAGCGGGGTTTTGTGTTCTCAGGATACAATAACCCAAATTCTCTTATTGTGATTTAACTCAGCCATGCAGCAAAATTGGCGCGCCTTCGAGCGTGAACATATCTGGCACCCCTATAGCAGTTTGGGCAATCCGACAGATCTCTACGCGGTAACCTCCGCGCAGGGTTGCAGGCTGATGCTCGATGATGGAACAGAGGTCATCGACGGCATGGCCTCATGGTGGTGCATGATTCATGGCTATAACCATCCGCGCTTGAACGATGCGATCGAGCGTCAACTGCATGAGATGGCGCATGTGATGTTCGGCGGTTTGACACATCAGCCTGCAGTAGAGCTGGCGCAGCGTCTGCTGGATTTGACCCCGGAGCCGCTGCAAAAGGTCTTTTTTGCTGATTCCGGTTCCGTCTCGGTCGAAGTAGCGATCAAGATGGCGTTGCAGTACTGGCAGGGGAGGGGCAAGAGGAGAAAACAGAGACTGCTGACGATTCGCTACGGCTATCACGGTGACACTTTCGGCGCCATGTCGGTGTGTGATCCCGAGGGAGGCATGCACCGTCTCTTCAGCGGCATCCTGCCGCCGCAGCTGTTTGCGCCAGCGCCGGTGACGCGCCCGACAGAGTCCTGGGATTCTGCTGATATCGCTGTTTTTGCACAGCTGATCGAGCAGCATGCAGATGAACTGGCCGCAGTCATCCTGGAGCCCGTCGTGCAGGGCGCCGGCGGTATGCGATTTTACCACCCGCAATATCTGCGTGAAGTGCGCGAGCTATGTGACCGCTTCGGCCTGTTGCTGATCGTTGATGAGATCGCGACCGGTTTTGGACGCACCGGCAAGCTGTTTGCGTGTGAACATGCCGCAGTGGCTGCGGACATCCTCTGCCTGGGCAAGGCGCTCACGGGAGGTTATCTTAGTCTGGCCGCCACCCTGGTGAGCGACGAGGTGGCGCGGGGTGTCTGTGCACATGAGCAGGTTTTTATGCATGGTCCCACCTTCATGGCAAATCCACTCGCCTGTGCGGTTGCCAATGCCAGTATCGAACTACTGCTGGAGGGTCCGTGGCAGCAGCGGGTCAATGCAATTCATCACCATTTCGAAGCTAGCTTGAAACCGCTGTCTAACAATGAGCATGTTGCCGAGGTACGCAGTTTTGGGGCAATCGGTGTCGTCGAGATGAAACAGACGCTGGATATAGCAAGGGTACAGCAGGGGTTGATCGGGCAGGGCGTGTGGCTGCGTCCCTTCGGTAAATTGCTCTATGCGATGCCTCCCTATACTATTGAGCAGGAGGAGTTGCAGCAGCTGACAGATGCGATCTGTCATGTGGTGGAGAACCTGTAATCAACAAAAGCGCATCCCACCGGGGATGGTGGGACGAGACGCATCCTAGTGTGCTATCAGGCGGCAACGCTACTCTTGAGACCCATTTTTTTCAGAATTATCGCTACTGGGCAAAAGCCGGTGAAAGCGGATTGAAACAGGTTGAAGCCAACGAAAACTGTAAACCAGAGCCAGTTAGTGCTGAATTGATTTGCCAGCAAAAGGGAGAGAAGGATTGCAAAACCTGCGAAGGCCAAAACGACACGTTCGATACTCATGATGATTGATTCCTAATTTGATGAATATCAGTATATAATAACATACTGTATATAATTTTTCTAGTGCAATGATAAAAACTATTGAAGATCATGCCCTGCTGGTTCGTGTTTTATCGAAGCAGCTAGACGGTAAAGTGTGTGAAACGCATATCTCATCGGTCATCGTGGCGCATGGTCATGCGTGGAAGATTAAAAAACCGCTGGACCTTGGCTTTCTCGATTTCTCAACCCTGGAGAAACGCCGCTACTATTGTCACGAAGAGATTCGTCTCAACTCCCGCCTGGCGGCGGATGTCTATCAGAAGGTGGTTGCCATCAACGGGACGCCTGATGCTCCACAACTGGAAGGCGAGGGTGATGCCATTGAATATGCAGTGCAGATGCGGGAGTTTCCATCCGAGAGTCTGCTGGTAAGTAACTTACACTTGCTGAACCGGGAACGCATGAATGATCTCGCCAGGCAGATCGTGGAATTCCAGAAAAAGATTACCAAAGCCGAACCAGGCAGCGTCCCGGGATCCCCCGAAAGCGTGTTGGGGCCGATGAAGGACAACTTTACTCTGTTGCGAACACTGGTTGATCATTCACGGGATTTGCAGCGGCTCGATGTGCTGGAGAAATGGACAGTTGAGCGCTATCGGCAATTGCATCAATTGTTGCAGCAGCGCCAGCAGGACGGTTTTATCGGCGAGGGTCATGGTGACCTGCATCTTGGTAACATCGTTCTCGAGGGTGAGCGCCTGATTATTTTTGATGGCATCGAGTTCAGTGAGGAGATCTGCTGGATCGATCATGTGAGTGAAATTGCATTTTTAATGATGGATCTCGATCGAGTCGGACGCACCGACCTTTCGCAGTATTTGCTCAATCAATGGCTGATTTACAGCGGTGATTTCGAGGGGCTCCGGCTGGTCCGCTTCTACCAGCTCTATCGCGCCATGGTGCGAGCCAAAGTTGCAGCTATCCGCCTTGGCCAGCAGTTGAGCGATGCTGAAAAATTGGATGTAATGACAGCGTATCGTGAATACCTGGCATTGGCTGAGCGCTATATTCTTCCGGACGACCCCATGCTGATCATTGCCAGTGGTCCGTCCGGATCAGGTAAAAGCGTCGCCGCCAGGCGTTTGGTTGCAACCATGCCGGCCATACAGATCTCATCGGACATCGAGCGTAAACGCCTGGCGGGATTGTCTCCTCTGGCACGCACCAACAGCAATCACAATGGAGGCATCTACACCCCGCGGATGTCAGCAAAAACCTATCATCGTCTTGCCGAGGTGAGCGAAATTGTGATCAATGCGGGTTTTACTGCAGTAGCTGACGCCACCTTTCTGCAGCAGCCCTACCGTCGCCCCTTCATGGAGTTGGCGCAGAGGCTTGGCGTTAAATACCGTATCCTGGATATCCAGGTTCCCGTGGAGGAGCTTCAGCGGCGGGTGCAGGAACGTCTGCAGCGCGGTGATGATCCGGCCGAGGCGGATGTGGATGTGCTGAACAGGCAGCTGGCCTCGAGAGATGGCTTCTCAGCAGAAGAGCAGCCCCATGTTGTCACTGTCACCGATAGCCGCAACTTCCAGCTGTGATATTCCCTATTCCATGAGGTATATGAAAAACTTCGTCATTCCGGCATGCTCTTAGCCGGAATCCATTGACTTTGAGATCATAACTTCAAGGCCGCCGCGGTTGCACATACGGAAACTCCCCCAGCAACTCCCGTCTCCACCAGTTGCCTGTTTCAGCGCGTTGTTCTGCAGTGGTGAAGTGATAGCGGAATGCGAGTACTCGAAAATAGCGGGGAGGTTTGTCAGTAAATGGATTATTAGCAAGCAGGGCCGTCACCTGGGGAGCGTTCTTCTCCAACTGCTGCAGAAAGCGATCCAGCCAATAGAGTTGATCACTTCTCTGCGAGGGAACAAACCAGATCATCCAGTCCAGGCGCGGCTGATAAGGTACGATGAATTCCGGTCGTTTGTGCAGAGCTTGGGGTTTATAGCGAAACACATATGATCGCCACTCAACACCATCATGGCTCCCCTCGATCTGCAATTCCTGGCGCTCCACCTGCATGGTTGGAAAGACGTGGTAGACATTTCCCAGGCCAAAATTGCGTACGCTCATGGCGATTTCTGGAAGCGGCTTTAGTGGCTCCCTGCCGGTGGTCATCACGAATATCAAGACGAGGCTGGCCACCAAGATCAACAATCCTGTTGCAGTGCCGAAGAGATTCAGTGACAGGCTTGGCGCTGCTTTATTTGCAGTAATCCACGAACTCAGGCGTGCAGGAAAAAACCTCCCGACAATGCGGTCGTCCAGTAGGAACAGGCACAGCAGGATCGTCAGCAGGTTGATCCAGTTGTGATTGCTGGTGGCGATGATCAGCAACTGGATGAGGATGGTGATTGCTGCGGCAAACAGGCGGAATGGACGCGGCAGGAAAATAAAAAACGGGACGATGATTTCAGCAAACAGCACCATCCCGGTCGCGCCCTGTAGTATCCACTCTGGAAGCTGATGTGCGTACCAGGAGCCGGCATGTGGCAGTGGCTGGGTTTCAAAGTAGCTGTTGAGCGCAGTCAGGTTGCTCCACGAGGGATCATGGCTGAGCAGTTTGGAGATCCCCGAGAGAAAGCGCAGACGAAACAACAGCCAGTGAAACAGAAATATAGCAAGGTGATTCGGTCCCCTGGCGATCAGTATTGCAAGAAACCCACTCTCGAGCAGCAGGCTGTCCCACTGGAAGTTGAGAAACATCTGTCCGGCATGAGTCAGCGACAGGTAGAGAATAAACAGCAGTATCAGCGGCAGCAGGGGACGTCGCCCGAACAACAGCATAATGGAAATCAGACAACCACTAATTGCAGTAGCCTGCAACGCGGCGTCACCGGCATTGAACCAGAAAAGTGTGGGGTTGCGCCACCAGGCGAGAGCGCCTAAGTGGCTGAATTCCGCTTCCAGACGTACATCATACGGAAGTATGCCATGGGGTCCGGCGAGCCCCTCGATCTGAAAGACCAGAGAGAAAAATGCGGCAAAATAGATCAGCGCCAGCAGCTTCAAAAACAACCAGCTGGTCAACAGCTGATCCTCAGCCGGATCAAACAGTCTTGAGAGTGTTTGTACGGGTGACATGGCGTTTACAAGTATGGTTGCTACTGCGTTTCATTGTAGACCATCTGGCACAGCTAACATGTTGGCGACGGCAGCCAACTCCGGCAATACAACTCACATGCACGAAATTATTGAGAAGCTCGAAGGGTGCAATATGTGGAACGCATTGCACCTTTCCATGCGGCACAATGCGCTGCCGATTATTGCTGACTCAACCAGCATGACGGAGTTTTGCAAGAGGCTCCTGTGGTTAAACTATACGCATAGTATTCATTTGCTCAACAGCCTGCAGCAATACCTTGACGTCTGCATCTTTCCGGCAGGCATTCTCAGATAGATAGCGCCGCCATCTCCTGGCGCCAGACATTCCATTGAAAAGCCCGATCATGTGGCGCGTGATATGGTGCAGTCGTGTCCCGTCAGCCAGCTCTCTTTCGACATAAGGCAGAATTTGTTCAATGATGTCGAAACCTGAAGAGAGTGGATTTTGTTCGCCAAAGACAGCCATGTCAGCATCAGCCAGCAACCACGGATTGTGGTAAATGGCACGACCCATCATCACACCATCGACCGTCTGCAGGTGTTCCCCGGCCTCATCCAGCGTCATGATGCCGCCATTGATCACAATCTCGAGATCCGGGAAATCCTGTTTGATGCGGTAAACAGTCTCATAATGCAGAGGTGGCTTGTCACGATTCTCTTTGGGGCTGAGGCCCTGCAGCCAGGCTTTGCGGGCATGAATAATAAAGCAGCTGCAGCCACCCTCGGCGACAGTGCCAACAAAATCGCACAGCTGCGCATAGCTGTCCATCTCATCGATACCGATACGGTGTTTGACTGTTACCGGTATGGAAACCACGTCAAGCATCGCCTTGGTGCAGTCTGCCACCAGCTGCGGGGTTGCCATCAGGCAGGCACCGAACATGCCGGACTGTACCCGGTCAGAGGGGCAGCCGACATTCAGATTGACCTCGTCATAGTCGTACGCTTCGGCGATTTTCGAGCAGGATGCCAATTCGCAGGGAACACTGCCGCCGAGTTGCAGCGCAACAGGATGCTCGGCGACATCAAAGCGCAAATGCCGCTCCACATCACCATGCATGATCGCACCGGTAGTCACCATCTCCGAGTAAAGCAAGGTGTGTCGACTCAGCAACCGCAGAAAATAGCGGCAGTGCCGGTCGGTCCAGTCAAGCATCGGCGCACAGCACAGTAAGCGATTGATTCTATTGGCTTCTGTTTTCATCGTGTGAGGTGATTATAGCAGGTAATGCACACAGAATGCACACGGAATACGCAAAGAGTGTATAATAACTGTCATTAAAGTATCGCACACAGGGCGCACACAGTGGCAAAACCTCAACAGTTACCATCCGGTAAATGGCGCATCCAGATCAGAAAAAACGGTATCTACCGTAGCAAAACTTTTGCATCAAAGAAAGCCGCAACAGACTGGGAGGCAGAACTCAGCCGACAGGTCGAGGAGGTCGAGTCTACCGGCTACGTCAGGCCGAAGCATCTCACCATCAGCAACCTGATTGATCTCTACATGGAATCGATCAAGGGTAAGCGGTCAGGACGGTCAAAACGCTTCTCCATTGAGAAGATCCGTTCACTGCTGGGCAAGGTGCAAGTCGAAAATCTCAACCCCGTACAGGTGCGGGACTTCATCGACAGGAGAGAGTCTGAAGGCGCTGGCGGTGTCACCATTGCAGCAGACCTTTCTTACCTTGCCGTGCTATTGAAGTGGGCAAAGCAGGTGCGCTACATCCATTGCCGTCCGGAGATCGCTACAGAGGCGCGTGGTGCGCTTGAGCAGCGTGGTCTGCGTACAAGGTCGAAGGAGCGCAACAGGATGCCCACACAGGATGAGTTGGATCTGCTCTATGCCTACTGGCGTGAGTCAAAAGGCCAGATCCCGATGGGGCAGATTGCTAGGTTTGCGCTTGCGTCTGCCATGCGACAGGGGGAGATAACCAGCATCACCGCAGAGATGGTTGACGTAGAGGGTCGCACTGTCACTATGGCGCGCAAAGATCCCCGGCGCAAAGAAGAGAATATCCAGACTGTCCCGATGCCGCCTGTCGCAATGGAGATCATCAGGGAACAGATGATAATGCACTCTGTAGGCAGATTATTTCCCTATAACGGCAGGTCAGTATCAGCCAGATTCACCAGGACATGCAAAAAGCTGGGGATTCATGATCTGAGGTTTCATGATTTACGTCATGCTGCCACTGTCTCCCTGTTCCGTGCTGGTTTAGATATTCCACGAGTAGCGATGATCACGGGCCATCGTGATTGGAAGAACTTGAAGCGATATGCCGACCTTCAGCCCTCTGATGTACATAGCATTCTTGACGGTGCGAAATGAAGTTCTCGGAGATGCCGGAAGATGAGCTGCGTTCGCTGTTCATAAAAGGAACTCTCAAAAGACATAAAGGTCTTGTCCTTGTTGAAGAGAGAGTGCTGGTCTCTTCGCGGAGTAAGTAACGTCACCCTGCTGAAAGACCCTGCCAGCATGAACTATGCGGAGCTGGGCGCATACATTGATGACCTTGCGGGTGAGGGAGAGATCAACCGTCTGCACATGGAGTCTCTGAATGCTCTCGACTGTTTTAATCCTGATAACTTCGATGTCCACAAGCTGATTAGCGTCAACAGTGTTATTCAGCCGATGCGTGATCACAGTAAGTCCCTACTCAATGAGAACCGCAGTCGCAAGAAGAAGTTCATCAAGCAAAAGAGCAGTGCGGGAAGGCATCAGCAGCAGCGCGCACTGAGCAGACAGAGTTTCTGCGCGAACAGTGGATAGGTTTGGCAAGAGCCATGCGAAAGCATAATCTTGATATCTCTATACCCAAAATGGCAGAGCGCATTTGCGAGCATATGGAGAAAGAGGAGGACTGGCATGAATTCAAGTTACGGCGTGCGCAAGGAACTATTGAAAACTTTTTGAGAGATAATTTGTAAGAATCTGAAAACAGACCCACACGAACACCGTTGACGTGGGATCGGTTTTGTAAGCTTGTTTTGAATCTACGAAACGAGGTGCAAGACCATGGGCAAGCCCAAGAAAACACTCCCTCCACCGAACCCTGATTACGAGGGTTTCACTCCATTCACTGAAACATTCATGCGTGACCTCGGTTACGTCCATGAGTCTGTTGTCGAAGAGGCAACATCCACCACCACCCGCAGCCGCGCCAGATGGAATGATCTGGTTGGCGTGATGTTCGGCAATGAAAAATGGTATGCCGTTGATGATATCAAATCCCTGCTGACTGAGAAGCTGGCGGCGAAGCGCGGATTTGAGCAGCATCAAAAGGATTGCGTGGGGGTTTTGTGAGTCCCAAGGCATCAAATAATGTGCAGCCTTTTGTAAGTTACTGTTTTAAAAAGCAGTGCGTTTGCATGTAAAAGGCAATAACTACATATCAAGACCCAGTGTTTTACGGTGTCTGATGCAATCTCATGCCTGTGGGTTGAACCCACGGGTTGAAAACAGACAAAAAAAAGCCCACCAGCATGAACTGAGTGGGCAAGTGTCTTCTTCCAAGGAGGCAACAAAATGTACGGAGAATGGAATACGCGGTTGCAGTTGGTGCGGAGAGAATTATACCAACCGTAGGGCATGGATGTATAACGCACCTGGTGCAAACGTATAACTCTCAAAGGAGTCAGTAAATGGCAAGAAAACGAAAAAAGTACATGGAGGGTTATGCCAACAACGGACATGGCTTCATCTCCTTGCCACGGGATGTGACAGAGTGCGCCAATTACGCGGGGTTAACCCATGTTGCAAAGTGCCTCATCACCGATGCTGGTGACCTCTACAACGGCAAGAACAACGGCAATCTCTGCCTGTCGATGCACTTTCTTGAAAAGATGGGTTGGTCTGAAAGTTCTCTGAAGAGAGCAAGGAAGGAGCTGTTGCATTACGGGTTTATCGTCCTGACTCGTAGAAGCAAGAATCGCAATGGCAACCTCTACGCGCTCTCCTGGATCAAGATCGATGCCAGTGACCGACACTCTGCAAAGCCAACAGCAAATGCATCAGCGGAGTATCGCGTCAGGAAACTGAAGTACAGACATCCGAAAAGAAAACCACCGCTTCCCACCATTCAAAAAGACACCGTCCGAACGATGATAACGGGCGAGATTCCAGAGCGATTTCACCCGAAGGAGGCTGTCCAGTGAGCCAATTCCTAAAAAAGAACAGGGTCAAATGCAACCCCGGACAGGGTCAAATACAACCACTTCCAGCCGTTTTTCAGCAAAGAAGTGGGTCAAATGTAACCCCCTTTATATATATACCACCCTAGGGGCTAACTTCTGCAGGTACTCCACATGAGTTACGTCAAACGTCAGCTCCTGAAGCGTGGTGCATCCAAGTCGCTCGACAAGTCATCGATGGCATCACCGACTGAGTGCAGACAAGCCGAATATGTCATGTGTTACGGCAAAGAGTGGCTCCAGCAGTGGTGGAAAGATCACCCTGACACATGCGACATGACTCCTTTCAGCGGAGACCCTCGAAAAATTGTCGGCACTGGGATGAATGCAGAGATCCTTCTTGCCCAACCTTTGGAGTTGATCGAGTCAGACAAGCACCCGATGTATGTTCACGGTTACGGCACTGTGGATCTGGATGGCTGGATATTCAAGGCGAAGATCACGGCAATGGGAGGTTCTGCTGACCATCTTTTGAATGCAGGGGGTATTCCTGTTGTCGGCACATTGCGTGAGAGTCCGAACGGGTATCAGTTTTCAGTGAGAGAAGTTTTAACAACCAAGCCTATGGAGGCATGAGATGAAAATATCGGTAGAAGAGTTAGTCAGTCAGCTGGCAAAGATTGAGTCAGATGCACATGCGGCTATTCCAGATGGATGGAATCTGCCGGGGCGTTGCATGTTGATTTTGGCGACATTGTTCTGCCGAGCAGGATGACCTTGTGATCTATTCCTTAGTCAGCATATGTGCGAGACTGACAATAGCTGGACCAAACAGCACATCGCATTAGAAATAAAACAATTGGAGTCATTAGATGCACTGGTTTGCACTATTGTTTGTTATTGGGGCAATTATCAATGTTGCTGTTGGTGATTATGTAGAAGCTGTTGGGGGTGTTGCGGTTGCAGTAATAATTTCCGCCAATACGCTCATGTGGGGCGTAATCCCAGACAATGGTGTTATCAGACGCATTGGTGCATCAATTGCACTTACTGCCTTCATAGTAGGAATAGCGTATTTAGCAATCAAAATTCTAGATGAGATTGAAATATGGCCTGAGACATACGTTCAAATCGCAGACACGCAGGATAAGTACACTAGGCTGAATGAAGACATTCGCCATGCTATGGAGGATGGGAAAATATCCATAGTTGAACATTACGATATAGAAAAGCGCTCTCATCTACTCGGTAAGGAGATGGCAGTCAAGGCCATCATGGAAGGTATACAGAAGTAGCGGTAATAGTTTCAACCATTCACAACAGTCCCGGAAGCAGCCAGAGATAAAAGACGAGACAATATACAAATTGAACAGCATGATCGAGTGGCAGCTTATTATCCGGGGTGCTGCCGGTATGGGGTTCATCATGCTTGTGGGATGGTTTCATGAGGGACTGAGTATGTACCTTATGATACTGGCCATGATGTGGACAGTTAACTTCCTAGCAGAGGCTAGATGTCTACGGAAGCGCCGGGACGAGCAGGCTAAGATTAGGCTGGAGATGGGTGATGATGATTGATATGAGTACAAATAAAAAACTGACTGCAATCATTGTTGTCGCCTTATGCATGGCATCACCAGTTGTTACTGCGGAAGGCGGCAAGACCCTCTACCTGATCAGAGGTGCATCCCAGACCGTAACGAAGAGGGCGGAATTCATCTATGCCGCTGACTGCGAACTCATCGCCAAGCGGATGAATGAAGTCGAGAAAGCGCGATGGTTCTGCAAGTAATGATGCGAGTAGTCGTCAACGCACAACCCCCCCCATCGTGCTGGGTTTCTATTGCCTGCTAACCACTTCTCAGAATTTTCCTACAACTGAGTCGGAGTTTTCCTACACGGAGAAATCAGTAACCATGCTAGGCTGTGGTCTCATTCACAGCACGGAGAAAGGATCACGCTGAAAACGAGACGGATGACTCGTGAAGAGTACACAGCACGTCGCCATGCCCTTGTTATGGATGTGCTCTATGGGATGACTTACGCCGAGGCAGCATGCTGGGGTGATTCCCGCTCCCTCCCTTGAGGCAAGCTATGAAAAAGCACATAGACTCTCTGGTCAGATGGGGTGTAAGCTGAGAAAGGCGTTTTTCTTTCTATCTTTACTGCATTTCAGGGGTGATGAATTATGCGAGATTTTTCCTGTTTTCAGTGGCCCATCTATGTGTTGAGGCAATTTCTGATACCAATTTTACTCATAGTTATATCGCTTGGCACGTGTAGCATGGCTTTTGCGCAATCAAGTTGGTATGGCTTAGTTGATGAGCCAAAGCTAATTAGTGTTGCTGGAACTCTGAATAAACCCAGTTCGATAGTCGTTCATGCTGTAATCGATGGTAAAGACACAACTCTTCATGGTCACACGGCACGAGCATTCCTATATTTGCGGAGCTACCTTACTTTTGATGACACTGCCCTGCAGTGGCGCACAACGGAAAAGTATAAAGTGTGGAAAAAGCAGTTCAACAAGCCGCCGCCAGCAGTGCCTTCTATTCCAGGAAGCGGTATTTCGTTTGTACCAGGATCACCTCCGCAAGGGTGTCGCTACAAGAGTACTTGTTTTAGTTCTTATGGACAGAACGAGAAGTGCCGGAAAAACGGTTGTATCGAGCCACCAGGTTCAGGGAAGATGTACTGCTTTTGGCGGTGCCAGATTTCTAAACATAAGAGCATCAAAATCAGAGGCCGAGACGGTAAGAGGCTCTGATTTGTGAATCAGCGATTAACTAGCCCGCCCACTGAGGCGGGCTTTTTATTACTCAGGGAGATGCTGGGGCGAAAAATATAGATGAACGCGCCAGCAATATTGTTAGACTATCGTCACAATAATTTTCAGACATCAAAAAAGAGGAAATATGAACTCATTTAGAGAGAGGGATCAGTGTAAAAAAGCGACCATAGAAGTTGAAAGGATGACTTCGAAACACTTAGTAGCACTAGAAGAACACTTGCTTTTGAAGAAAAATAATGAGTATAGCGGAAAGTGTAACTGCTCTGCACAATTTAGTGAAACAGCGTTAGAAATGGTATTTGATGCGATTCATCACTCTGTTGAATACTCAAACAATGCTAGTGAAATGGAATTATTTAGGAATGAGTTGATCGGCGCAGTTGAGCAATTGAGCTGCTTAATCAACGTATGGAAAGAGGCTGAAAAGAATTCTATCCACCTTGTTGGCTCCTCATCCTAAGCGAAACACTCTTTACCAGCCCGCCCACTGAGGCGGGTTTTTGGGTGGATTCAGGGAGATGCTGGGTGAGCAGTTTCACATCATGCTCAGGATGCAATATAAGGAAAAATCGCCCGTATCGTGGGCTAGAAGGCAAATGCAAGACGGGTAAAGAAGATGAGGTGCTAATGAACAACCACCTCAAACTGAAAGCCCTCTGCATTAACTACCAGTGTTATTCGGTACACCGCTGGCTGGTGCCTCCACAGCAAATAGAGTGAAAGCGTGGAGAAATGACTCTAACATTATTCTGGAATTTGATACAGTCCCGCCCGCTGAGGCGGGTTTTTTTCGGCTTACTTATCGATATAGAACGTGATTTCAATCATAGAAATTCTTTGTTTTCTGGCTGATAATTGAAAGATTTGTAAGGGTGGAAATGTATCAATGAACACAGATCTTGAGAAAGCACTGAAGCAATATGCAAAGGAGAATATCATCACACCTGAGGAAGCAGCTGAGAAAATACTCAGTTCGTTACTGATCGCGGCGGGCCACCTGAAACGTCCGAAAGAGCATGATGAGACCATGCGCTCAGGGAAACTCTAACGAACACATCCGGCATGATGGTAAAACGTGCAGACCCGTCCGAGTGGCGGGTTTTTTTATGCAAATGACTATAAAGGGCATCAATAACCCTGCACTGATCCGTTTTCGGTCGCAGGACTGCTGCCTATCAGACTCAATTCGCCAACGACCGCTTCGTACTCA
>JAQYVP010000126.1 GCA_030145485.1 Chromatiales bacterium | reverse complement strand
GCGGCGTATCACCAGCAGCTTCTGCTGCAGCAGCGGCGAAATAAACTGCCAGTAGCCGCAACTGCCCTGCAGCAATCCCGGCGCATTGAGCAGCAATTCATACTGCTGGCACCGTAATAGGGAATCCACCAACTGCCGCCTTGCCGCCAGCTGCACACCGGGATGCGACTCATCCACCAATGCCAACGCCTGCTGCAGTGTCAGATAGTCCGGCATCGAAGACTCCTGCGCCTGCGCAGCAGTCATCAACACCAGTATCAGGCAGAGAGAGATTCGGACTGTTTGCTCCATCAGCGCCATCTTCTTTTTTTAACCACAAAAATCACGAAAAGCACGAAAGTTTTAGATCATTTTCATTTTCGTGTTTTTCGTGGTTCATTCTTTAAGTTTCTTTTTCTGTTGTTTCATCTGCCGCTTGTAGCGCACGAACGAGGTCTCCTTGTAATGCTCATCGACCACATACTTCCCCAGCAGCATGAACTCATCGGCATCGGAAGTGGCGCCGGTATAGCGGGCTTTTTTGATTGGTTTGCCATCGAGATCGACAAACTGAAATACCGGGGTAGCGCGCACACGATACTGCTTTAGCGCGAACTCCTTCTGCGTGGTTGCCTCTCCCTGGAAGTCAGTGATCTCAAGATCTCCTTCGACGTCCATCGTCAGAATCAGAAAGTGCTCCCTGAAGTAATCCTGAATGTCATCACGGTTCAACACCTTCGCTTTCATGCGTTTGCAGAAGGGGCACTCATCCATCTCGAACATGATCAGGATCGCCTTTTTCCCCTGCTCCTTTGCAGTTTCAAGCTCCTCCTGCAGGTCGCCGAAAGATTCGTCAAAGAAATGACTCTCCGCATCTCTTAACTGCAAAGCATGGGCAGGAAGCAGCAGTGTTACCAGTAATGAAAAAAAAGTAAATACTCGCATCATCATTTGTCGGAACCGGTTTCACGCTTGAGATAGCTTTCAAGCATCCCGGCGCTGATGGGGCCGCTTTGAACCGCAACGATTTTTCCTTCCGGATTCACCAGATAGGTGGTTGGCAAGCCACGAATTTTGCGGTCGATCGATGGTGTTCGTGGCGTCGCCTGCAACACCGGATAACTCATGTTGTACTTCTTCTTGAAATTCTTCAGCTCTTTGAGCGTCGCATATTCATGATTGACGCCGAGCACCACGGCATCATGCTCCTTATGTTTTTCATGAAACTCCACCAGATCCGGAATCTCACGACGGCAGGGGGGACACCACGTAGCCCAGTAGTTGACCACGATCCATTTACCACGATAATCACTCAGATTGTGCAATTTACCGTCCAAATCTTTTAAGTCGAGATCATTGAGGGGCGCATTGGCGGCAAATAGTGGCTGCATAGTGAACGCCAGCAAGAGTAGCAATGCAAATCGTTTCATCATTTTCTCTGTTATTGTTTTAACCCATTTCGCCGCAGAGATTCAAACAAAGTAGAATTCATGCTCGAATTGGTTAAAATAGGTAATTCTCAATTCAGTCATTATAACGAATATGTCAGTAGAAATTTACCACAATCCTCGCTGCAGTAAATCCCGCCAAACCCTGCAGATTCTACAGGAACAGGGTGTTGATGCAGAGATCAGGGAGTATCTGAAAACTCCGCCTGATCGTGAAACCCTGGAATCGGTTCTGGCGATGCTCAAGATGGAGCCACGTGAGCTGATGCGCAAAGGCGAGAAGGAGTACAAGGAGGCCGGTCTGGATAACCTGGAACTCAGCCGCGAGCAACTGATACAGGCGATGCTCGATCACCCGAATCTGATCGAGCGGCCCATCGTCATTCATAACGGCCGCGCCGCACTGGGACGTCCGCCCGAGTCGGTGCTGGATCTCTTCTGATGGCGTATGTTCTGGTGCTCTACTACAGCAGGCATGGCGCAACAGCGGAGATGGCGCGTCATATCGCACATGGCGTCGAGGCCGGCGGCATGGAGGCCATGGTGCGCACCGTTGCCGAGGTATCGACCCTCTGCGAAGCGACAAAGCCGCAGGTGCCCGACAGCGGCGCTCCCTATGCCACCCTGGATGAACTCAAAGCGTGCGCCGGGCTTGCGCTTGGCAGCCCGACCCGTTTCGGCAATATGGCCGCAGCAATGAAATATTTCCTCGACACTACCTCCTCCCTGTGGATGAGCGGCGCATTGAGCGGCAAGCCGGCTGCGCTGTTCACATCCACCTCGTCACTGCACGGCGGCCAGGAGAGCACCCTGCTGAGCATGATGAACCCGCTGCTGCACCACGGCATGATGATTCTCGGCCTCCCCTACACAGAGCCTGACCTGCTGCATACCAGCAGCGGCGGCACACCCTATGGCGCCAGTCACCATGCAGGCACAGACAACAACAATCCCTTGTCACAGGAAGAGATCAACCTCTGTCATGCACTCGGCAAACGCCTCTCAACCACCGCAAAACGACTGACAGCATGAAGATTCATATCGCACGCTGGTTGACACTCATCAGCTATGCCGCACTGGCGACAGTGGTGGTGATCTTGGTGA
Organism: Chromatiales bacterium; assembly: GCA_030145485.1. Taxonomy (GTDB): domain Bacteria; phylum Pseudomonadota; class Gammaproteobacteria; order Chromatiales; family Chromatiaceae; genus Sva-25. The sequence goes on along the minus strand of JAQYVP010000126.1, from coordinate 29,816 downwards.
TGCAGCTGGATCAACGCAAACAATTGGCGATGTTCCTGATGGGCACTGTGCCGCTGCTTCCGTGGGTGCGTGGTGTGCTGCATGGACGCCTGAAGCCACACGTCGGCCTGGCTCTGACTGCCCTGCTCTACCTGACGCATGGCGCGGTCGAAGGTTTCACCAATGGAACCCTGCTGGGATGGATAGAGGCGACGATTGCACTACTGCTGATCTTCAGCGCATCCATGTATGTTCGCTGGAGTGCGACAGCTCCACGACAATGACACTTCAGTATCCGCTCAAACTCTCCCACAGCCGGCAGCCCGGATTCGACAACTTCCTGGCAAACGGCAACGAAGAGGCGCTGCACAGTCTCTTGAAACTGCTCGGGACGGTTGACAGCACAGCCCCTCTCTATCTATGGGGAGCACCCGGGTGCGGTAAAAGCCACCTGCTGCTGGCCGCGTGTCAGCAGATGACACAGCAGGCTCTCAACGCCATCTACCTCTCTCTAAAGGATATACAGCAATTATCGCCGCTGATGCTAGGGGAGTTGCAGCAGTATGAACTGGTATGCATCGATGATGTTGAGAATGTGTGTACGCATAAGGAATGGGAAGAGGCGCTTTTTCATCTCTATAACGCCATCTCACAACAGCAGCATAAATTAGTGATTGCCGCCAACAGCAGCCCCGGCGACCTGCCGACGACACTACCGGATCTGGCATCAAGATTGATGTGGGGGGTCAGCTACCATCTTCTGCAACTCGATGACGCAGACAAGCAGCAACTGCTGATCCAGATGGCCGATGAAAAAGGCATGCAGCTATCCGAAGCTGCTTCACGCTATCTCATCAATAGATATTCTCGTGATATCATTAAGTTATCTAAACTTATTGATAAATTAGATCATGACTCGCTGTCGCGTCAGCAAAGGTTGACAATCCCCTTTTTACGCCAGTCAATTGCGTAAACATCTTCACTCCTGGCGAGATCAAGTCTCAGACTGGCAAAGCAGCAATTCTAAATGTAGAGTGATACTCACCACGAAGCACACGAAGACCACGAAGAACCAACTGGTTACAAAAATGCCTTCGTGCTCTTCATGTGCTTCGTGGTAAAAGTTTTTTAAGATATCGCCACTTTTATTGGCACATTGAGAATTACTACAATTTCTCATGCCGTCAGGTTTTTTCTACATGGTGTCTATCGGGATTCTGTGACCCCCGTAACGGGGATTCCAGCGCTGGACAGGCGGTTGCTTTTATAGATCGACATAGCCGCGCTCTTCGTGAAGTGCAATATCCAGGCCTTCAACCTCCTGCTCTTCGGATACCCGCAGACCAATCACCAGGTCAATAATTTTCAGCAGCGCATAGGTCACAACTGCGGTAAATACAATGGTTGCGGCAACTCCGATAAATTGCACTTTGATCTGCCCTGCCATGCTCTGAATGCCCTCTGCAAAACCGTAGCCACTGAAAACACCCAGCGAGGTCGCAGCGAAAACGCCGGCCAGCATCGTTCCCATAATACCGCCGACGCCATGCACGGGGAAGACATCGAGTGAATCATCGACCTTCAGTTTCTGCTTGAGGGTCAGGGTTGCAACAAAACAGACCGAGCCGGCAAGCAGCCCGATAACCAGGGCGCCGCCGGGGCCAACAAAGCCGGAAGCCGGCGTGATAGTGCCAAGGCCCGCCACCATGCCGGTGACGATGCCCAGCGCACTGGGCCTGCCATATTTGACCCATTCGATCACCATCCAGGTAATTGCCGCCGTCGCCGCAGAGATATGCGTCACCAGCATCGCCATAGCCGCATCGCCATTGGCCGCCAGTGCGCTGCCGCCATTAAAGCCGAACCAACCGACCCACAGCATGCCCGCACCGGCTACCGTCATGGTCATGTTGTGCGGCATCATCGCCTTGGTGCCAAAACCCTTGCGTTCCCCGAGCATCAGTGCGGATACCAGCGCGGCGACACCTGCGGTGATATGCACCACGGTTCCGCCCGCAAAGTCGTAGAGTCCCATCTCTTGCAGCCAGCCACCTCCCCATACCCAGTGGGTAACAGGAACATAGACCAGCAGCAGCCAGGCTGCGCTGAAGATCACCATCGCCGAAAACTTCATGCGCTCCGCATAGCCGCCAATGATCAATGCCGGCGTAATGATCGCGAAGGTCATCTGAAAAAGCATAAAGAGTGATTCAGGGATATCGCCGGCAACTGCGTCACGACCAATCCCCGATAACATCACCTTGCTGAAATCCCCAATCCAGGGACCTCCTTCGCCAAAAGCCAGGCTGTAACCGACAGTCAGCCACAGAATCGAAGAGATGCCGGCAATCGCAAAGCACTGCATCAAAATGGAGAGTACATTCTTGGAGCGCACCAGGCCGCCATAAAAGAGCGCCAGACCAGGCAGTGTCATGAGCAGCACCAGCGCGGTTGAGGTCAGTATTCACGAGGTATTGGCGGCACTGAGGTCGCCTTCAGCCGCAAACACAGCGCCGGGAGATAATAACAGTAGAAAGATTAGAGTTTTCTTTGGAATGGAAATCGACATCGATGCGCCCCTTACTGTCTGATTATTAAAATATTCAGGATTTCAAGGGTTTGATTCTATAGCACTGATTGGGATAGTGCATCTTGAACAGGCAAAAAAATACCAGCGTTGTGTTTCAAACGCTGGTTAACTGAGTCAAAGGGGAGTCACATATAACTGTATAACCACTGAAAAAAACGATAAAAGTGGTAAGCAGTAATAAATAGACCGGGGTAAATCAGAAAAGTTCTTTGATTTGTAAAATTTTCTAAAAAAAAATTTGCTGCAGATTGCCGAGCCGTCATTGCGAGCGCAGGTTGGTGCAAACAAAGCGCATTCCCACTTGAGAGCATGGGAACGATGAAGTCATTGGCGCGTCAAACGCCTGAAAAGCCAGTTTCTCGGCTCGGTCTTACCCTGCAGGACATACTCCAGCGCAACCGGGTGCTGCAGTGTCCATGCCATTTTTGACTGCACCGAATAACGCCCGCACCATAGAATCTTGTCTCCGGCATGGACCTTCTGGTCTTTCTTCGGCAGCAGAATAAACGAATCCTGATGATTCATCAGCAATGGGATAACCGGGAGATGGCGCTTGCGCTCGCGCGGGTTACGCTCCAGATCGCCGATGGTGACGACCTGCCCCATTGTTGTCAGGGCAGTGTGGACGGCTTGAGCATGGATTTTATCGACTGTCATCTCCCACACATCAGGCACCTCCTCACTGGAAATCGCTATCAAGCGGCTGACCAGTTCGCAGGCCCAGTCATCCTCCTCTCCTTTTGCCAGTGACATGAACTCTGACAGCATGGGCGTTGCCAGCAGCATGCGGATCTTGTTGGCAATAATCTGACTTGGATGCATCACCATGTTGGCATGCACAGCTTTGACAATGGTCTTGTTGGTGCGCTGGTTCTGCCGCAGAATAACGAACAGATCCGGGTTCAACTCCCGTGCCGTCATGATGATAGAGAGATTATCCACATCCCGGTCCGTGCCGGCGACAATACCGACTGCATTGTCGATATTCGCTTCCATCAAAGTGGCAGCCTCAGTGCCCTTGCCAACCACCACTCCCGTCTGGGGAGTACCGGTTTTAGCCGGTGTCGCCTCGATAACCACCACATCCATTCCCTCCCTGGTGAGACGATCATAGACGGCCTTGCCGAAACGTCCGTAACCGCAAAGCACCCACCTGCCCTGCTGCGGGGGATAGATGGGCTCGGCCAGCGGATCGTGTGCATTGCCACCCAACCACTCCCCCAGCAGATGCAGCCCCGGAGATTGCAAGGCTATCGAGAGATGCATTGCAAAGGTTTCAAACGGGTCGACAATGTAGTCAGTCCCAAATGACTCCATATTCTTTTCAACTTCCGCAGAGTCCGCCCTGCAGACGACTGTCAGTTCAGGTCTCAGCAGTTTACTGGTAATCGCGACTTTCAGATTGACGGCGTTGCTGTTGGTCAACGCAACCACAGCTGCGCACTGCGGATGCGTCAGACCAGCTCGCGTCAGGTTGTCAGGATTTGCAGCATCCCCGGAAAATCCCGGTACACTCTCACGCAGGTTCTGTAATTTCATCACATTGATGCGTTGCTGATCACTATCGAGAACCACCACATGCTGCTGACGTTCCGTCAACGCCATGACAAGCTCGCGCCCGATGCTGCCATAGCCAACGATCAGGATGAAGGGGTCTGTTAAACGCCTGATGCGTCGTCCAAAACGACCGACGGTCAGGGCATTCTGAAACGCCTTGCCCTGTATCAGCGCCAGCAGGGTGCCAATGGCATAGATCCATGAGATGACCGTGGCATAGATGGTAAAGATCACCCACATGCGCTGGGCGTCGGTAAAGGGGTATGGAATCTCGCCAAAGCCGATGGTGGTGGAGGTGAAACTGACAACATAGAAGGCGTGGAAAAAACCCATATGCCACGGCTGACCGGCATCATCCTGCCCGGGGATCAAAACCAGCCCCATGATCGAAATCGAATAGGCCAGCAGCAGCGTCAGCAGCGGCTGACGCATCCTGCGAAATACGACATAAACGATGTTATCCATGATCTACGATTCAGCGTCGCAGCATGACCGTTTCAATCAAAAGCAATACCACCGACACCACATTTGCGAGTACAGCACCGGCTGATAACGACACGATACTGGCCATCACGCCAGGCGTAAGGCCTGTGCCTGTTACATAAACCGCAACAAACCAGATAATGGCCGCAACAAACAGCTGCAACAGCGCCACCAGGCTTGTCGACAGCAGGATTGCCCCGACCTGGGTGCGATCACCGAACTTCAGTATGGTTGCAATCAGGTTGACGACAATCACTGCAAAGAGTTCATATACCGGGTGATGCACCGGATTTTCAGCATCTCCAAGCACAAAACCGAAGTTGAGCGTCAACGCCAGCACGATAAAAAAATTGAAAATGACTTTTTCTGAATTCATGGTGACACCTTTGGTGTTGTTATTTCAGTATAGTGTAGACGCTGGTTGAAAAATTCCAAATGATTTTAACCACGAAAGTCACGAACCACACGAAAAACGCGAACACTCGACGTGTCTAATTTCGTACTTTTCGTGACTTTCGTGGTTAATTTTCCTGTCTCTCCAGACTCTACTTATCCAGCACTCCCTTCAGCACCATGTCGGTCAATGAGACAATGCCGCAAATTTCGCCATGCTCGATCACCGGAGCGCGGCTCAGGCCGAAGTTGTCAAACAGGCGTGCGCAGTAACGAATATCCATCTCCGGAGAGGTTGTCAGCGCCGGCTTGGTCATGATCTCGTAGATGTTAACCCGCTCAGGCGCACGGTCAGCGGCAAGCACACTGCGTGCGATGCCGGTGAGCGTCACGATGCCGAAAACATCATCCTCATGACGTTTATTGATAATCAGCGTCTTGGTCTCGACATGTTTCATGGTGTCGAGTGCTTCGGCAACTGTCGCCATGCCATCGACCATATCAAAGTTTTTCTTCATGACGTCACGCACACGCACAATTTTACGCTTCATATCTCCTCCTCCACTTTGCTGCTGAGTTGTCTGATCTGGTGACTGACGCCGATGGCGTCTTCTACATCGATTTGAAAGGCGATGCCGGTTCCCGGTTGTTCATCGAAGCGGCATTTTTTTGCAATGGTCTCGAGGATGGCGCGGCTGGCATGCTCCTCTACCAGCAGCATCACCAGGTCACGCTGTGTCTCCAGAGTAAGTCCGAAAAAGGTTTTTTTCTTTTCAGCCCCCTCACCGCGCGCCTGGTTGAGGACAGTGGCGCCGGTGGCGCCCGCCTCGCGCGCTGCCTCCAGTACTGTCTCCGTATGAGAGTCCTCCACGAGAACCAGAATCAATTTGAAATGCATCGTTACTCCTCGGTGTTGTATTCAGTTTTTTGCTGTTGACGGTGTGCATACCAGCGTCCGAGCTGCGCATACCCCATCACCGACATGATGGGAAAAAGACTGGCGAAAGCGATCAGGCCAAAACCATCCAGCATGGGATTGCGTCCCGGCACAGTTGCGGAGAGTCCCAGTCCAAGCGCCGCTACCAGTGGCACGGTAACGGTCGAAGTCGTCACCCCGCCGGAATCATAGGCGAGGGCAATTATCGAGCGCGGCGCGAACATCGTCTGCAGCATCACCACGATATATCCGCTGATAATATAGTAGTGTAGCGGCGTACCGGTAATAATGCGAAAGGCGCCCAGAGAGATACCCAGTGCAACGCCGATAGCCACAGCAATGCGCAACCCCCAGGGGTTGATATTGCCGCCTGAAACATCATTTGCCTTGATCGCCACGGCAATCAGCGAAGGTTCTGCAATAGTGGTTGAAAAACCAATGGCGAAGGCAAACAGGTAGACCCAGTAATAGGAAGCCCATTGGGTTGCAATGGTCTCTTTATAAAGTTCGACATCGATGCCAAGAAAATGAGGATCCGTGAGTTGCTGCGCCATCAGTTTTCCCACCGGAAACAGCGCCTGCTCCAACCCCATCAAAAAAAATGCCAGCCCCAGGATGACGTAGAAAAAGCCGCTCAGGATGCGATAGAGATGTGGAATCTGGCGACGTATCACCAAAAACTGAAAACCAAACAGGATCGTGGCAATCGGTAGCACGTCGGTGACTGTGTCGAAAAAAATACCGGCAAATTCAAGCAGCCAATCAGTCACAATACAATCCCGTAGGCCATGACAAAGATCATTGGGGTCAGGGATGCAAAAGCAATCAGGCCAAAACCATCGACCATCGGATTGCGCCCCGCGATGCTGCTGGCAAGACCGACGCCCAGCGCTGTCACCAGCGGCACTGTAATGGTGGAGGTGGTAACACCGCCGGAATCATAGGCGATGCCAATAATCTCCTGCGGCGCAAACATGGTCATGACCAGCACACCAATATAACCGCCAAGGATCAGATACTGGACTGGCCAGCCTTTTATGATGCGGAATACACCGAGCATGATGGCAAAACCGACAGAGACTGCAACCGTCATTCTCAAGCCATGCGCATAACTCTCCATGGCGGAGTCGGTCGATGCAATCATGCCGCCATTGGCCGCCACCTCGGCTGCCTCGTCGGCAACCGCAATCAACGCAGGTTCTGCGACAGTGGTGCCGAAACCCAGTGCAAAGGCAAACAGCAGCAGCCATGGCAGACTCCCCTTGCGAGCGAAATCGTATGCCATCGTCTCTCCAATCGGGAACAGGCCGGTGCGCAGGCCGTGGACAAACAATGTCAGACCCAGCACCACCATCAGCAGGCCGCCGAGCATTTTCAGTAAACCGGGGAATGGCTGCTGCAGCACCAGCAGTTGAAAAAAGGCGATCACTACAACGATCGGAAGCAGATCCCGGGTACTCTCGTAGAACGCCTTGATGAGTGCCTTCAATGTTGAGCCGATGCCGTCAGTGAAAGTGAAACTGTTTCGAGCATACCAGAGAATAGAGAAAGTTGTCAGTCGTCAGCTTGCAGTTCAGCAATTCTAAAAGTAGAAAGATACTCACCACGAAGGACACGAAGAGCACGAAGTTTTTTTGTATCCAGTTGATTCTTCGTGGTCTTCGTGGTCTTCGTGGTAAAAGTCTTTTAAAATGTTGGCGCTCTATTTGGTGCATTGAGAATTGCTACTTGCGGTTTGCCGCAGACTGACGACTGCAAATTTTTTTCAGGGCATGTTTCTGCAATTTAGTGAAAAATAGCATGAAATACTGGACATCTGTGCGCAAATTAGACACACTTCGTCTATCTTTGTTTTATCTCATTTATTTCGCTGGATAGAGTTGCAATGTCTCGGATTCTCGTTCTCAACGGACCAAATCTCAATCTTCTCGGTCGAAGAGAGCCGCAGACTTATGGTCGTGAGACACTGGACGATATCGGGGAACGTCTGCAAAAGCAGTCACAACAGGCAGGGAAAAGCCTCGAACTCTCGCAATATAACGCCGAGCATCTACTCATCGAACGTATTCATGCCGCCATGGATGATGACACCGTCTTTATCATCATCAACCCGGCCGCATTTACCCATACCAGCATTGCCTTGCGTGATGCCCTCCTCGCTGTAGAGATCCCCTTTATCGAGGTGCATCTCTCCAATATCTATCAGCGGGAAACATTTCGTCATCACTCCTATTTATCTGATATTGCCGTTGGCGTTATCGCCGGTCTTGGCAGTCAGGGCTATGACCTCGCCCTGAGTGCCGCACTGACACATCTCTAGAGGGACAATCTGTGGATATTCGAAAAATCAAAAAACTCATCGAACTCGTCGAGGCCTCTGATATGGCTGAAATCGAAATCAATGAAGGTGAAGACTCCATTCGTATCAGCCGTATCGGATCAGCCCAGACAGCCGTCATGACAATGCCGCAAATGATGCAGGCAGCGCTACCTCCTGGAGGTGCTGCTGCAGCTGTGCCGGCAACCGCCCCCGCAGAGCCACCGGCTGCTGCAGCGACAGAAGAGGAAGCCGCACACTCAGGCCACACTGTCAACTCGCCAATGGTGGGCACCTTCTACCGCTCTGCATCCCCTGAATCATCCACATTTGTCGAGGTCGGGCAATCCGTGACTGAAGGCGACACCCTGTGCATCATCGAGGCGATGAAAATTCTCAACCAGATCGAGTCAGACACCTCTGGAACCGTGAAAAAGATTCTCGTCGAGAACGGCCAGCCTGTCGAATACAACCAACCTCTGTTTGTCATCGAATAAGCGGAGAATCACATGTTAAGCAAAGTACTTATTGCAAACCGTGGCGAGATTGCTCTGCGCATCCTACGCGCCTGTCGTGAAATGGGAATTCACACCGTTGCAGTCCACTCTGAAGCAGATCGCACTCTTAAACATGTGCTGCTCGCAGACGAATCTGTCTGCATCGGCCCGGCCGCCTCTACAGCCAGTTACCTGCAAATCCCCAACATCATCAGTGCAGCCGAAGTCACAGATACTGTGGCGATTCATCCCGGTTATGGCTTTTTGTCTGAAAATGCCGATTTTGCCGAACGCGTGGAAGACTCAGGCTTCATCTTTATCGGCCCCAAGCCGGAAACCATCCGCCTCATGGGTGACAAAATCACAGCCATCGATGCGATGAAAGAGGCCGGTGTTCCCTGTGTTCCCGGTTCAGACGGTCCGATCGACGAAAATGACGAAAAGGGCACTCTGAAGATGGCCAGAGATATCGGCTATCCGGTCATCATCAAGGCATCCGGCGGCGGCGGCGGCCGCGGTATGCGCGTGGTGCACTCCGAGGGCTCACTGCTGAATTCGATCGCACTGACCAAAAGCGAAGCCAGAACCGCTTTCAACAATGATATTGTCTACATGGAAAAATACCTGGAAAACCCCCGTCATGTGGAATTCCAGGTGCTCTCAGATACGCATGGAAACGCCATCCACCTGGGTGAACGCGACTGCTCCATGCAGCGGCGTCATCAAAAAGTTGTGGAGGAGGCCCCTGCACCCGGCATCACTAACAAGCAGCGCAACAAGATTGGCGAACGCTGTGCCGAAGCCTGCCGCACCATTGGTTACCGCGGCGCCGGAACCTTTGAATTCCTGTATGAAAATGGTGAGTTCTACTTCATCGAGATGAACACCCGCATACAGGTGGAACACCCGGTAACCGAAATGGTAACAGGTGTTGATATTGTCAAGGAACAGCTGCGCATTGCAGCCGGAGAGAAACTCTCCTACAAACAGGAGCACATCAAGATAAGGGGGCACGCCATCGAATGTCGTATCAATGCCGAAGACCCCGATACCTTCATGCCCAGTCCGGGAAAGATCACCAACCTGCACTTTCCCGGCGGCCCCGGCATTCGCGTCGAAACTCACATCTATAACGGCTATACAGTGCCGCCCTTCTATGACTCCATGATCGGCAAACTGATTGCCTACGGTGAAACCCGTGAATCCGCCATGGCGCGTATGCGCATTGCCCTGTCAGAGATGGTCATCGACGGCATCAAGAGCAATATTCCGCTGCAGGCCGATATCATGAAAGACTCCGCTTTTCAAAAAGGCGGCGTCAATATTCACTACCTGGAGAAAAAACTCGGCTTGTAACAAAGTTGGCAGTTGGCAGACGTCAGTTTGCAGTAATGTCATTCCTCGTTCCCATGCTCCAACGTGGGAACGAGAGTCAAAACCTAAAACCTAAAACCTAAAACCTAAAACCTAAAACCTAATATAAACCACGGAACACACGGACTACACGGAATTATTTTTTTATCTTTTTCCGTGTATTCCGTGTGTTCCGTGGTGAAAAAATCCCGTCATTATCATGCCCTGGATCCAGATACATATCACTGCCGGCAAGCACGACGCACCCTTTATCGAAACCCTGCTGGAGGGAGTTGGTGCGCTTTGCGTGACTCTCACGGATGCAGGGGACGAGCCTCAACTTGAGCCAGCTCCCGGAGAGGAAAAATTGTGGAGTGAGACGATCATTACCGGCCTGTTTGATGCCACAGCTGATCAAAACAGGCTCAGGCAAGCTGTACAGAAGACAGCAAACTCACAACATATTCAGCTGAAAATCGACACGGAAATCCTGCAGGATCAACCCTGGGAGCGCGCCTGGATGGAAAATTTTCATCCCATGCGTTTCGGTAAAAGACTTTGGGTCGTCCCTCGAGACAGGCAACTGCCATCCGATGCACAGGATGCTGTCTCCCTGATGCTTGATCCCGGACTTGCCTTCGGCACGGGCACCCATGCAACGACCTCACTCTGCCTGCAGTGGCTGGATGGTGTCGATTGGCACGCGCAATCAGTGATCGACTACGGCTGTGGTTCCGGCATTCTGGGTATCGCCGCGCTGCTGCTTGGCGCAGAGTCAGTGACGGGCATCGACCATGATCCGCAGGCGCTGATTGCCAGCCGGCAGAATGCCGTAGCAAACGGTGTCATGCAACAGCTGACTTTGCTGTCAGTAGCAGAGCCGGTCGGCAAGCCATGCGACATCCTGCTCGCCAACATCCTCGCCAGCGTGCTGGTTGAACTGGCGCCGCAACTGTCCGCAATAGTAAAACCCGGCGGCAGCATTGCCCTCTCAGGAATCCTGCATGACCAGGCAGAGATGGTTCAGCAGGCCTACCGGGAAGAGTTCACACTTGATCCACCGCAACAGCTGGATGATTGGATTCTCATCACCGGCAAGCGTCTTCCTCAACCATTAATTGATTAAAATCATTAACCATGGAACACACTGAATACAGAAAAACCCAAGAAAGCTTCCCCAATATAATTCCGTGTGGTCCGTGTGTTCCGTGGTTCATTTCTTTTAATAGTGATAATTCCTGATATTACTCTACGACATGTGCGTAGAGATCATGCTCGGTTGCTGCAGTGACCTTCACCTCGACGAAGTCACCGGGTTCGAGATCCCAGCTGCCGTTGATGAGGACATTGCCATCGATCTCAGGTGCATCGGCTTCACTGCGCGCAACCACATGGTCGGCGTGTACCTCATCCACCAGCACGATCTGTGTCGATCCGATTTTTCGCTGCAGTTTTTGTGCACTGATGTGCGCCTGCAGTTGCATGAATCGCTCAAGGCGTTGCTGCTTGATCTCCTCGGGAACCTGCTCAGGAAGAGTATTGGCAGCCGCACCCTTTACCGGTGAGTATGCAAAGCAACCGACACGATCGAGCTGCGCCTGCTGCAAAAAATCAAGAAGCTGTTCGAAATCCTCGTCGGTTTCACCAGGAAAGCCGACGATGAAGGTACTGCGCAGGGTCAATTGCGGACAGCTTTGCCGCCATCTGTGAATACGTTCCAACACCTTTTCTGTCGCCGCCGGACGTTTCATGCGTTTTAGCACAGCTTCACTGCCATGCTGCAGCGGCATATCCAAGTAGGGTAGAATCAGGCCATCAGCCATCAGAGGGATCAGGTCATCGACATGCGGATAGGGATAGACATAGTGCAGACGAATCCACGCCTGCAGCTTTCCCAGTTCGCTGGCAAGCTCACGAATGCGGCTCGCTATCGGCCGCCCTTTCCAGAAATCCGGACGGTATCTGATATCGACGCCGTAGGCGCTGGTATCCTGTGACACCACCAGCAGTTCCCTGACACCGGAGGCGACCAGGTTTTCCGCATCCTGCATCACTTCCGAAAGCGGGCGGCTGACAAGGCTGCCCCGCATTTGAGGAATGATGCAGAAGCTGCAATGGTGATTGCACCCCTCGGAAATTTTCACATAGGCGTAGTGCTTCGGTGTCAGCTTGACCCCCTGCGGAGGAAGCAGCGAAACAAAAGGGTCATGTGGCGCCGGCAGATAGCGGTGTACATCCCTGATGACCTCTTCAGGGGCATGCGGTCCTGTGATCGCCAGTACATTGGGATGGGCATCAAGAATCTCCCCATCCCTGACGCCGAGGCAACCGGTCACAATGACCTTGCCATTCTCACTGAGAGCTTCGCCAATGGTATCGAGTGACTCCTCGACAGCTGCATCGATAAAACCACAGGTGTTGACGATTACCAGATCGGCATCGGCATAGTCATCACTGAAAACATACCCCTCTGCTCGCAGTCGGGTCAGTATACGCTCGGAGTCAACCAGGTTCTTTGGACAGCCAAGGCTGACAAAACCAATTTTTGGAGCATCATTCATGGACGCGTATTGAGCAGGTTCCTGAGCGCCTGGAACTCATCACGAAAATCGAAATGCAGTTCCCACTCTGAGGCGCCACCGGTCTCTAATACACCGATACGCATCGGCCCGTTGATATCCATTAGAATTCCCGCTCAATCATAGTTTCACAAACTCCTCATCTCCGTAGGCTGTCAATAAGCGAAGCGCATTGCGCCGAAAAATGGTGGGATGCACTCCGCTTATGCCACCCTACGGTTCTCTGTCCTCTGTCATCCGCACCGCTGTAGTTGTGCCGCATACCGATTTGATGTCTTCTGCACCTGTTTCGCATAATTCATCAGCCAGCGTTTACGTTTATAGGTTCCTCTGGAATAACCGCCCTGCCCTTCATGATAGGCCAGGTATTGGCTATAAGCATCAGCTTTCTTGATCCCCAGTTTGCGCGATGAAACACTGGTGTACCAGCCGACGAAATCGATGGCATCGTCAAAATCATCGCGATCGGCCCAGCGATGTCCTGTATCGCGCTTGTAGCCATCCCAGGTGCCATCCAGCGCCTGCGGATAACCATAGGCGGACGATGCTCTGGCCCCGGGAATAAAGCCGAGATATTTTTTTCTTGGCGGTTTGGCATCCGCCCGAAAAGAGGACTCGTGTTTGAGGATCGCCATCATCACAGGTACAGGCGTGCCCCAGCGCTTACTCGCATCCATGGCATCATCATGCCAGCCGCGCTTCTGCTCGAAGATACTGCAGATGTCATTACGGTTTTTCGGCGGTGTGGATGAGCAGCCGGAAACCACAAGCAGGCACAGTGTAGATAGAAAAACCTGTCGCAGCATCAAGAGTCCCGAGCCTGAGAATAATCGAAGTAAAGAGTCTATCCCTGATGTGTAAAGATGTCATTTGTTTTCCTGCATACTGCCAACTGCATACTGCATACTGCAAACTTAATAAGCTATACTCCAATCTCACCAACGAGGAAATATACAATGAAAACCCTGTTTGCTGCTCTCTTCCTGTTAGCAGGATCATCTGCTCATGCCGCAGCAGAAGGGAATTCCGGCGCCGCTTTTATTCATCACTTTGACGCAGACAAAGATGGCAAGGTGAGTCTGGATGAGTTTCGCGCTCCTGGAGATCAGTCATTCAAAACAATTGATGCCGACGGTGATGGTTTTGCCACTGCTGAGGAGGCGGCCGCCTTTGAACAGAAAATGCGCGAGATGATGCTAAAACGTAAACAGTCAGTCTCCAAATCAAGGAAAGATGACTCCTGAACATCTCTTTGATCTCTAAAAAAATGAAACCACGGAACACTCTGAATACACGGAAAAGAACAGCCCGCCATAAGGCGCAATAAGCTCCGCACATTTCACCACCAATGTCATGGTGGGATGCGCTACCGCTTATACCACCCTACGGGTCTGGTATGAATGATTAGCCACAGCTTTAACACTCACAGAATGATATCGCTTTTTGATCTGTGTTTATCTGTGTGCATCTGTGGTTAAAAAAGGAGTTGATTACAACTCAAAATAAAACAGCAGTGTGCGCTGCACCAGCGCATTATTGTCATCACTGACCATGAAGAAGCGCTCTCCTCTGTGGCGCGTTAAACCTTCGAAATTGTCCAGCGCCCAGCCTTTACTCGAGTTCAATGAAGCGATAATTTTGAGCTCCAGTGTCCCCTCCTGTATAAAGCGCCCCTCTTTGAGGGTTACGATCAGCGGACTCATGACGGAGTGCCAGGCGCGCTCCATAAACAAGATGCGGCCGTCCGGGAGCGCCTCCATTGCGGTCACGCCATTACCTTTATGCTTCTCCATGACATACTCCCAGCTCTCTCCGCTCAACGCATACAGCAGTTGATTCTTCCTGCCTTTCATCGGACGTTGGGCGATGGTCAGTATGCCTTTTTCAGGATGCAGAGTGACTGCCTCCAGCATCTGGTTGGCGGTGCGGTAGTTGTTCTTATTGGCGAGTGTCGGCGGCAGGGCATAGGGTTCGATCATTTTTCCCTGCGACGTAAAGCGGATGATGCGTGGAATTTTCTCAAAGGAGACCACCAGCCCGGAGTCTCCCTGAATACCGTTGTCGGCATTGAGGGCGAAGGCGCCTTCTGAATCCCTGTGTTTCCCCTTGAGGCGTTTACCTTTTTTATTGCGTAGCTTGTGAGTGGCCAGCAGATCGACAGCAGCCAGTTTCCCCTTGTCAAACGAAGGTCGCAGATGATGCAGGAGCCCCTTATCCGTCACAGCATAAAGCAGTCCCTCATCCTCGTCCCATGCCAGCGCCGAAATTCCGGTGATGTGAACACCATCAGCACTCTTTGTATTGAGTTTGACAACTCCCAGTGGCCTGATTCCAGGCGTCTCCACACCATATTGAATTGTTGTCGGAATAGAGATAATTTCAGCCTGGGAAGGCGACATCACCATCAGCAGTAAAAGCAACAGCCCGACAGGATAAGGAACTCTTCTCACTGCTTGAACACCTCGATATCACCAAGACCTACACGCACCACCTCGGGTATCTCGTCCTCCATCAGCACCACGGTGGTCGGCTCGATGCCGCAGTAGCCGCCGTCGATGATCAGATCGACCTGGTGTCCAAGAATGTGTCGCATCTCATAAGGGTCAGTCAATGGCATATCATCGCCGGGCAGCATCAGGGTGCTGCTCATCAGCGGTTCGTTGAGCCTCTCCAGTAGAGCCAGCGCAATCAGGTTGTCCGGAACACGAATGCCGATGGTCTTGCGTTTCGGGTGCTGCAACCTGCGCGGCACCTGCTTGGTCGCCTTGTGGATAAATGTATAGGGACCGGGTGTGAGACTCTTGATGAGTCGGTAGTGGCTATTGCTGACTTTTGCGTAGAGTGAGATTTCAGAGAGATCACGGCACAGCAGTGTAAAGTTATGTTTGTCGTCCAGCTGGCGAATGCGGCGGATACGATCCATCGCCTTCTTGTCGCCGGTATGGCATCCCAGCGCATAACCGGAATCGGTTGGATAGATGATGACACCGCCGGAATGGATGATCTCCACTGCCTGGTTAATCAACCTCGGCTGCGGATTCTGCGGGTGAATCTGGAACAGTTGCGCCATCTGCTACTCCGGCTGAGATGGTGAGGAGTAAAACATCGCCAGCAGCATCAGTACGACGCCCACACTAATCGCGCTGTCTGCTACGTTGAAGGCAGGCCAGGACCATTGTTGATAGTAGAGCAGTAGAAAATCGATCACATGACCGTAGGCGATGCGATCGATCAGGTTGCCGACAGCACCACCGATGATCAGCGACAGGGCTGCTGCATTGAGCTTTTCGCGTGCAGGCAGACGCTTGAGCCAGACAACCAGGATAATCGTGACGACAGTTGCCAGAATGGTAAAGAACCAGCGCTGCCAGCCACCGGCATCCGCCAGAAAGCTGAATGCAGCACCTCGATTGTAGGCGAGAGTCAGATCAAAGAAGCCGTCGATGACGGGCTGCCTGGCATGCAGCAGAAAACTGCTGTCGATCCAGACTTTGGTCAGCTGATCGATAACAATCACTGCAATTGAGAGCCACAGCCATTTGAGCATCAGGCATACTTCCGCTGTTCGCCTTCACCATCAACATTGGTAATACAGCGGCCACAAAGATCCGGATGCGTATCATCACTCCCCACATCTTCCACGTGATGCCAGCAGCGTTCACACTTCGGCTGCTGCGAGGCTGTCACCATCACCTTCAATCCTTCGAGTTCGGTGTCGCGTGCATCATCCGGCGCCTCGCCAAGCAATCTCGCCTGTGAAGTAATCAGCACAAAACGCAGCTCATCATCTAACTGTGATAGCGCAGAATGGAGTTTTCCCCCGCAGTAGAGCGTTACTTCGGCATCCAGCGATGAGCCGATGGCCCCCTCCTTGCGCAGCAGCTCCAGCTCCCTGCCGACAGCAGAGCGTGTGGCCATGATCAGCCGCCACTGTGCAGCGCTGATTACCTCGCTCTCACCCAGTTCGAACAGCTCCTCATACCAGGTCTCGAGGAACACTGACTCTCCACGCTCACCGGGCAGGTGACGCCAAGCCTCGTCGGCGGTAAAACTTAAAATCGGCGACAACCAGCGCAACAGTGCTTGCACAATATGATACATCGCAGTCTGGCTGGAACGGCGCGCCACACTGTCCGCCTGGCAGGTGTACTGGCGGTCCTTGGTGACATCCAGGTAGAAACCACCCATCTCGTTGATGCAGAAATTCTGGATCTTCTGATAGATCAGGTGAAACTGATACTCTTTGTAGGCGGCAATAATCTCCTGCTGCAGTCTGGTGGCGCTATCCACGGCCCAGCGGTCCAATGGCAGCATCTCCCCGGCGGCCACCAGGTTATGTGCGGGATCAAATCCATGCAGGTTGGAAAGCAGGTAGCGCGTGGTGTTGCGAATGCGGCGATAGGCGTCCGCCGTGCGTTTGAGAATCTCGTCTGAGACGTTCATCTCGCCACGATAATCCGTGCCGGCTACCCACAGGCGAATGATATCTGCGCCGAGATTTTTCATCACCTTCTGCGGCTGCAGCACATTTCCCATGGACTTGGACATCTTGTGTCCTTTGGCATCGACCGTGAAGCCATGCGTCAGCACCTGTTTGTAGGGCGCCTGCCCGTACATCGCCGTGGAGGTCATCAAAGAGGACTGAAACCAGCCGCGATGCTGGTCAGAACCCTCCAGGTAGAGATCAGCAGGAGCGCGCAACTGCTGGCGCTGCTTGAGCACGCAGGCATGCGAGACACCCGAGTCAAACCACACATCCAGCGTATCTGTCACTTTCTCATAATTTTCGGCATCGTCACCCAGCAATTCGCCCGGCGGCATGGAAAACCATGCCTCGACACCCTCCTGTTCTACAGCCTGGGCCACCTTCTCGATAAGCTCAGCCGAATCCGGATGCAGATCACCCGTGTGTTTGTGAACAAACAGCGCAATCGGCACGCCCCAGGTGCGCTGCCTTGAAATACACCAATCCGGACGGCCCTCGACCATGCCTTCGATTCGCGCCCTGCCCCACTCCGGCAGCCAGTCGACCCGGCCTATCTGTGTCAGGGCGGCCTGCCGCAGTCCGCTCTTCTCCATGCTGATAAACCACTGCGGCGTTGCACGGAAGATGATCGGAGTCTTGTGACGCCAGCAATGCGGATAGCTGTGCGTGACACGCGTCATCAGCAGCAATGCCTGGTGTTGCTGCAACACCTCGATAACGTGCTCATTCGCCTTGAACACATGTTCGCCGGCAAAAAGTTCGGTTCCCTCTTCGAAGACGCCATTGCCGTCTACCGGGTTGTCGACAGCCAGCTCATACTTCTGACCGACAACAAAATCCTCGACACCATGGCCGGGGGCGGTATGCACCGCACCGGTACCCGCCTCCAGGGTGACATGCTCACCAACAATGATCGGCACCTGGCGTGCATAGAAGGGATGCTGCAGCTGCAGACCTTCGAAAGCCGCACCATTGGCATAAGCGAGCACACGATATTTTTCGATATTCCAGCGATCCATGGTCTCTTTGAGCAATCCTTCGGCAACCAGCAGACGCTCTTTGCCATGATCATCGTGACACTGCACCACGACATATTCGAGCCCCGGATTCAATGCCACCGCCCGGTTGGCGGGAAGTGTCCAGGGGGTCGTCGTCCAGATGACGACACTCAGGGGACCTTCGCCATGATGATCAGGAACCGAGTGACAGGCCGCAAACAGCGCCTCTTCATCGACGACATCGAAGCGCACATCGATCGCATAGGATTCCTTGTCCTGATGCTCCACCTCAGCTTCAGCCAGAGCCGATCCGCAGTCGGTGCACCAGTGAACCGGCTTGTAGCCTTTTTCCAGATGGCCGTTGGCAACAATCTTTCCCAGCGAACGAATGATGTTGGCTTCGTACAGATAATTCATGGTGAGATAGGGATTGCTCCACTCCCCGAGCACCCCCAGACGTTTGAAATCTTCTCGCTGCGCATCGACCTGCTTGCCTGCATAGGTGCGGCACGCCTTGCGAAACTCGGCGGCAGTCACTTTCCGCCCGGGCTTGCCAACTTTCTTCTCCACCTGCAGTTCAATCGGCAGACCATGACAATCCCAGCCCGGCACATAGGGGGCATCGAAGCCATCCAGGGTGCGGCTTTTGATAATGATGTCTTTCAACACCTTGTTGACCGCATGGCCGATATGAATCTGGCCATTGGCATAGGGGGGGCCGTCATGCAGAATAAATTTCGGGCGGCCTGCACAGATTTCACGGATTTTCCCATAGAGATCGTTATGCTCCCACTGGTGCAGCATATTCGGCTCACGCTGGGCTAGGTTGGCCTTCATCGGAAAACCAGTTTTAGGAAGATTGAGGGTCTCTTTATAACTTTTTGTCACTGTCTCTGTTCCAGTTGTATTTCGTGTAACTTGCCAATAGTCCTGTAGATTATTTGAGTTAGCGCAGGGTTAGGATCAGCCTTTCAGGGACGCGTGAATACATCCCTGTATGCTCTGATAAAACATCCCTGTTTTCGACCGCCATGGTAGGCGGAAGTGCCGCAAATGCAGGAGTATTTTTCGGCGGAAAGCCCTGAAAAGCAAATCCTAACCCTGCTTCTCTGCACGGAGTTATTGAAAACTTTCTATTTCATGTTGTTCGTGACTTTCGTGATTATTTTTTCTCGTGAATACGCCGGGCAAGCTGCGAGTCTATTGCGATTTGCTCACGCAGTTCGTCAAATGAATCAAATTTCATCTCGTCACGGATGCGCGAGACAAACTCCACCCCTACATGCGCTCCATAGATACTGCGATCAAAATCGAACAGATGCACTTCCAGCAGAAAGCGGGGATCACCCTCCACTGTTGGCCGGTTGCCTATGTTGGCCACCCCCGGCAGCGCTCTCTCATCCACTCCTTGTACAGTTACAGCAAACACACCGCGCAGCGGGCTGACCTGGCGATGCAGCTGGATGTTCAGGGTGGGAAATCCGATGGTGCGACCGCGTTTGTCACCGTGGGAAACCCGTCCGCAGATCGTATAAGAGCGCCCCAGTAGTTTTGACGCAGCCTGTAGATCGCCGCCAACCAGGAGCTTGCGAATGCGGGTTGAACTGATGCGTTCGCCCGCGGAAGTCACTGTCTGCAGATCATCGACCTGAAAGCCGAGATCACGGCCGGCTTCGTGCAACAAACCGACGTCGCCGCAGCGCGCGCGCCCGAAACGGAAATCATCTCCCACAAAGAGATGCTGAATCCCCAGCCCCCTGACCAGAATCTCATCAATAAAGGCTTCGGCGCCCATGGTTGCCAGTCTGCGTCCAAACGGCAGCAGCAGCACATAATCGATGCCCGCAGCCTCGATGACAGTCAGTTTTTCACGCAGGCGCGTCAACCTGGCAGGCGCTTTGTTTGGCTGAAAATACTCCAGCGGCTGCGGCTCGAAGGTAATCACCGTGGCGGGTAATGCCAGTGCATCACCAACCTTGCGCAACTCTTCAAATACAGCCTGGTGCCCCAGGTGCACGCCGTCAAAATTCCCGATGGTCGCCACGCAGCCATGATGTTCGGCGCGCAGATTATGCAGACCGCGAATCAGTTTCACAATACAAGACTCGCTTGCAGAGAAAAGAAGGGGATTATATCAGTATCATAAAAATGGAAAGGTCTATTTTTCTTCAGCAACAACTGGTGCAACTAGGAGACTGTCCGAGAATAGGGGCCGTAGCGAGGGGACGCCGTTTTGAGTCAGATTTTTCGTGCATTTGAGGCGAATAGCAGCGCTATTTAACGATAATGGACGGGAAATCTGGCCAAAAGGGCGTTTCCGTAGTAGGTCTTCTATTCTCGGACAGCCTCCTAGAGGCAGGCGCCCCATATTCGAACCTCTTGTTTTAGCGCAACAGATACCACAGGATCGGCATGATGACAGTGGCATCGGCTGCCGACTCCTGCAAGGCCTGATGCAGGGCTTCGCCGATCAGGCGGTGTGTTTTTGCCGTTGGATGAATGTCATCGAAAAAGACGAAGCGATCAAACTTGATGCCGAAGAGCGAAAAGCAATCGGTATGAAACGAGTAGTCATCCGGATCAAAACAGCCCTCTTCGCTATTGGTAAAAGCGTGGCTTGCTGCATTATCCTGCAACTGGTTGAAATAGCTGAAGAGATCAAATTCGACAAGCGCAACGCCATACTGCATTTTCAGGGATGCAATCACAGAACCGAGCGCGCTATTGAATCGGCTGGTAAGCTGCGTGGAGCGAGCCACGATAGCTGCATCCGACTTTGCCTTCTCGAGCGTCTCCGGGATTCTGCCGATATCCGGCGCATTGACGACAAGAATCTTTGCAGCCCCTTTCTGAAGCAGTGTCGAAAGAGTCTGCAAAATGGCGGCAACCGCTTCATCAACGATGTTTTCAGCCTCTGACGCAGATGCCTTGTTGCGTGCATCACGCACGTCATTGCCTCCGATCATGACGACATAGAGCGCAGCTTGCAATGCCTGACCTCCCTGACGTTGCAGGTGCGCCTGCAGTTGCGCAGCAAGATCCTCAGTGCCATTTCCAGCGGCAGAGGCGCCATCAACAGCAAAATTTCCGCCACCGCTCCCGGAGACGAGATGCATGGAGGCTGCAGCCGACAATCCCCTCTCTGCAGCCAGCACATCGACCGCCAGCAGTCCGTTGCTGACGCGGTTTTGATAATAGGGCCAGGGAAAATCAACCGGCGCAAGGCTGGCAAGATTGCCGGTATCAGAGAGACTGTCACCAAACACGATCAGCTCTGAATATGCCCACGCGGAATGGCTCAGTCCTGGAATGAGGACCAACAACAGCAGTGTGTTGCGACAGACCTCAGCTAGAAAAGGCAACTTCCTGATAACTCTCATGGCATTTCTCTATGCACCAGTAAAGTGCAAATATCTTAAAAAACTTTTACCACGAAGCACACGAAGAGCACGAAGGTGCTGTTATTTCTCAATAACTCCGTGCAGAAAAGCAGGGTTGGGACTTGCTTTTCAGGGCTTCCGCCGAATAAATACTCCTGCATTTTCGGCACTTCCGCCATCCATGGCGGTCGAAAACAGGGATGTTTTATCAGAGCTTATGACATACATGGATGTATTAATGTCGCCAGAGGCAGGATGCCGGAAGCGACCAGGGTGTATTCACGCGTCCCTGAAAAGATGGTCCTGACCCTGCGTAAACCCTACTAATGCACGGGATTATTGAGAAGTTACGAAGATGTTTTTGTAACCAGTTGATTCTTCGTGCTCTTCGTGTGCTTCGTGGTGAGTTTCTCTCTACACTTAGAATTGCTGTAACTCTCACCAGTTATGATCAATCAAAAGCTGTTGGTTCACACGGCTATCCATTGATATAGTGCTCAAGCTGCTCGATGATAAACCGCTGATCCGAGATGATCGCCTTGACCAGATCACCAATAGAGACAACACCTATGACCTGGTTTTGATCCAGGATGGGTAAATGCCTGACGCGTTTGTCGGTCATCAGCGCCATACATTCCTCTGCACTTTGCTGCATGGTCGCACATACGACGCGGTCGCTCATGATCTCACTGACACTGGTGTCCGGGGATGAACGGCCCTTCAGGAATACCTTTCGCGCATAATCACGTTCCGAAATCACGCCTTTGAGTTCTCCCTCTTCCATCACGACCAGCGCTCCAACCCTCTTGTCAGACATCATTGTCAACGCATCGAAAACCGTATCACCCGGCCCGATGGAGTAGATATCAGCCCCTTTTTCACCCAGAATATCTTTGACGAGTTTCACTATTGATTCCTCTTTATTGATTTAAGATAACCATGCATCAGGAGGCTGTCCGGTGTTTGCAGGAGAGATGCTCACTCAACTGCATTGACTGTGAATGCTTCCTGAATTACAGTGTAAATGTATTACATTCAGTTAAGTATAGAAAGCAAATAAAATTTCCGCTACAGTATCATTCAATAGCAGGAAATCTGTTTTTCCAACAGATGCTGAGAAATTTTGCAGCTGCCTAACCTTGAAACTGCTGATTTCTTGTCTATGCTTTAATGACAATAAGCAACGGGCGTAGCCCAAACCTAAACTCTAAAGGAGCAACGAATGAACAATTCAATCGATACTTTCCCCAATGCACCCAGTGACTGGGACCCTCAACAGGCGGAGTCAATAGCTGCAGAAGAGGGCCTGACTCTCTGCGATGACCACTGGAACCTGGTTCGCGCCCTGCAGGAGTACTACAGCAAGGTAGAAAGGGCGAACCTACGTCAGATCAAGGATGCACTGGATGAAAAATTTTACGCCCAGGGTGGTGTCAAATATCTTTATGAGATTATTCCAGGCGGACCTGTCGCCATGGGTTGCAAACTTGCCGGCCTGAATATTCCCGCCGGCAGCATAGACCCCTCGTTCGGCAGCGTGGCGTAAAGGAAAGTTGGCAGTCGTCAGTTTGCAGTAGGCAGTTACTGCAAACTTTTTACTCCAGCCCGCCCCGCTTCCTGATGAGTTCCATCGTTGTGGTAAAGACATCGCTCTGACGGCGATCGGTACACTGCTTGACGACTTGCCGTATCATTCCCTCGACCCCAGCTCCACGGGTGACATCATTTCCCAGCGCCAGCGACAGTCCCGAAATAAACCCGGACATCCACTCTCTTAACTGCACATAGGCCAGAGCACCGGCATCCTCCTTCTCCGACTCCCACTGTTTGGCCGAGGCGACAAGGTCATCACAGCTGCGAACACCATAACCATAGAGGAAGGCATTCTGACTCCATGACGGAGCAGCAGCCAGCAACACAAACAACATAATAGATAGACGCATCGATTTCTCCAGCAAAAAGTAAAGATGAGCGGTCGTATCAACCGATCGGAGGTATAGGGCAATTCAGCAACAGCGCGATAGCGCGCAGCAGTTCCAGCTCTTCGGCCGCCACCCTGCCATCGTCAGCCACACAGACGGCACAAGCTTTGAGCAGCCGTTGCTTGTGCAGTGGTCTGAGCTGCGCCAGCTTCTCAATCGCAGCATCTAATGCTTCGAGTGTCGCTACATGGCTAGCCGGCAGCTGCAGCTGTTGTTCATCCAGCTCCGTTGCAGCTGCAAGGAATGCCTTGTTGATCACGGCATCACTGTGCCCGGCAGAGCGTGCAATAACAGCGAACAACACTGCACACTCAGGCAGCAGCTGTGTCAGCAAGTATGACTTGTCACTCTGCAAAGCTCCTCTCGAATGGTCGGCTGCAAGACTGCACATAACAATTTTTTGCAACGTCCATTCAAACAGGGTGACATCCGCATCAAAACGGATAAGGGCATCGATATTCCGCCTGAACAGCAGAAACTGCCTGCTTGAGAGCTCTCGCAATGCCGGTACCGCCATTTCAATCACTGCAAGGCGCTGCTGTGGCGGCAATCGTTGCATCACGGGTAACAGCTGTCGTGTCAGTCGGACTACGCCGTTGCCTGATTGCTCCCGCAATGCGCCGATCTGCCGTGCTGCGGCCTCCTCATCTGCATCGAGCAGCAACGCAAACAGAATCGCTCGCGCACCATAGGGATCACGGCTTTGCTGAATGATCGCTTGAGGAATATTCCTGACCACATCCGCCGCATAAGCGATTGTCTCTGCGTCCGGGCGCGGATTGTTCTCGATACGCTGAAATAGATCCAGCAGGATAGTGGTTGCTGTAGCCATGCGCACTCTATGCATGTCGCTGCCGGCATGCTGCCCGGTGTTTTGTTGTGAAGATCCTGGCAACGCCGTATCGTCGATGCTGAAATTACCATCCCAGGCGGGCAGAATGCGCTCTATACGCTGCTTCAGCGGAGGGTGCGTGGAGAGCAGTGAGCTAAATCTGTTGCGCACACCTTCACTGAAAAATGTATGGCTGAATTCCGCGGCATCTGCATTCCTTAACAGAGAGCCATTGTGCATAGCTCCGATGCGTATCAGTGCTCCGCCAATCCCTTCGGGATCACGCGTAAACTGTACTGCCGATGCGTCAGCAAGATACTCCCTCTGGCGGCTGACCGAAGCCTTGATCAGATTACCGATAAAGGTTCCTGCATAACCCAGGATGAAAAGGCCAGCGCCCAGTGCGATCAATGGCGCGCCATTACCCCGTTTAGAGGAGGAGCCTGAACTGCCCGACATGCGGATCAAAAAACGGCCGATCAGGCCCAGCATCAGGATACCGAAAAGGATGCCGATAAGGCGCATGTTGAGGCGCATATCCCCGTTGAGGATATGGCTGAACTCATGCGCGATGATCCCCTGCAATTCACTACGACTCAACTGCAGGAGGCAACCGCGGGTAACCACGATCGCCGCATCTCCACTGGTGATCCCGGCGGCAAATGCGTTGATCGCCGGCTCCTGCTGCATCACATAGACCAGCGGAAGCTGTGTGCCGGAGGCGATGGCAATCTCCTCGACAACATTCAGGAGCCTGCGATGATCGGGATCCGTACTGTTCTGGCTCACCAGCGTGCCACCCATCATCTCGGCGACAGCTTTACCGCCCCTGCCCATGGTCCAGGTGCGAAACAGACTACCCAGCAGGATAACGGTGACAACCGCGCCGCCGATCACAAAAAAACGCAACCAGCTGAACTGCCGTAGAAAAGTATCTGTAGCGGGGAGATATGCGGGATCCGACTCCCCACCGGCAATCGCCATGGCAGCCATCAGAAACAGATTCGTCAACACGATCAGCAGCAGCACTGCAAGTGCAAACAGCGAAATCATCAACGTGGTTTGTTTGCGCGCTGCCTCCTGGGCGCTAAAGAAGTCCATCGTGCTGGCTCGGGGGAATCTAGAATGAGACTTTAGGCGCAGCCTGTATCACATCGCTGTCTTCAAATTCCAGCAGGGTTGCATCATTCGGATGACCAAAGGTTGCTGCAAACAGCATGGGAGGAAAAGATTGCCTGAAGGTGTTATAGGCCATGATCTGGTCATTGAACAGTTGGCGGGCAAATGAGACTTTGTTCTCGGTGCTGGTGAGTTCTTCGCTCAACTGCATCATGTTGGTGCTTGCTTTCAGGTCGGGATAGGCTTCCATGACGACATTGAGTTTGCCAATAGCGCCGCTAAGCTGCTGTTCGGCGCCTGCCAGTGATTTCATGGCATCCGCATCAGCAGGATCTGCAGCGGCTTTTTTGAGACTTTGTGCAGCGGTATTTCTCGCATTGACAACCGCCTCCAGGGTCTCCTGCTCGTACTTCATATACGATTTTGCGGTTTCAATGAGATTGGGAATCAGATCATAACGACGCTTCAGTTGCACCTCGATCTGTGCAAATGCATTCTTGTAACGATTTTTCAGCGTCACAAGGTTGTTGTAGATACTGATGATATAGAGCACCGCTGCTGCGATGATAACCAAAATGACAACAACTACTGTACCCATTGTTCCCATGTTTGCTCCTTACTGTAATTTTTATGTTTTGAGCTGATACCGATCAGCTTTCAGGAGCAGTTCGCTCTACATTATCCGCAACATTCTGCTTTTCAAACCAGATGATCTCGACTTTACGTTTGCCCCACTGCATTGCCTTCGAGCGGTCTGTTCCCATATAGATATCGATTTTTTTATGCCAGCGGTGATGCATCCTGTCAAGCACCACATAGGTTCCCGGCAGACCCTTGATTTTGACTTCGGCTCTGTGTCCCAACCCCATTCTTTGCAAATCTCTCGACACGGCAATTGATTTCATACCCGGGCGCAGTCTATCCCCCCAGGCTGCAATCGCTGGATTCCCGGATGTTTGACCACGCAGTGAATTATAGGCAGAGGCGGTCACCTTCATGGTGCGTTTTTTACCGATACCCGTCAGTTCAAACAGATCCTTGTTTTCTGCTTTTGCGATCGTATCAGGAGAAGGCACCTCACTGGTGTGGTAGCTGTCTGCACAACCCCCTATCAATAGAACCACCGCCAGCAGCGGGAGATATGTGCGCCAACCATTGTGGAAAGCTTTCATCAATGTCTTGATTTTCATAAAATTTCAATTATTTACTGCAATTTTATTTTAGACAAAGATAAGAGAAGTTAGTTCCCAGCTGCGATTTCTATACAGATAACAGGCTTTGTCATCTCGAATAGCAATTCTCAATGTACCAGTTAAGAGTCGAGATCTTAAAAGACTTTTACCACGAAGCACACGAAGACCACGAAGAATCAACTGATACTGGAGTGCATAAATATCTATCATCGGATACGCTCGAAAAACCTCGTCATTGCGGCAGTGTTTTAGCCGGAATCCATGTGTATCGGTAACTTCTCAACAACTCCGAGCGAAAAATCTAACTACTATCTCTTCTCTTCGCGGCCGGAAGACCGCTCCCACGACGAAGGCAGACCATGGTGTGGGAGTGGTCTTCCGACTGCCATGGATGGCGGAAGTGCCGGATACGCAGGAGCATTTTTCGGCTGACCACGATTGAAATGCGATAGCATTTTGCTCACATACACGGGTTATCGAGAAGTTACGCTCAACTAAGGAGTTGTCCAAAAATAACTTGCCGATATCGCGCAGCAATGTTGTTCGTCTTCAAGGCGCAGCAAGGGGCGCATAGCAGCGTTATGTAACTCTTGCTGGAACGCAGAAGACGGACAACAGGGCAAGCAGAATCGGGAAGTTATTTTTGGACAATGACTAAGCTACCGCTGATCGTGTGTTTGCTGAATGACTTCGGCCATCTCCACTTCCAGGACTGCATCGATCACGAGATCAGCGTCATCGACTGAACCGGCATCAGGGTCGTTAAAAACAGCGACATCCATCTTGCCCTCGCTTTTCGCAACGATCGAGGTAACCGCAGCATCACCCGAGACGTTGACCGCAGTGCGAATCATATCCAGCAGACGATCCACGCCGAGGATCAAACCGATGCCTTCGACAGGAAGACCCACCTGGGTGAAGACCATGGAGAGCATGATCAGTCCCACACCGGGAACACCGGCAGTGCCGACAGATGCCAGCACCGACATCAAAATGACTGTCAGGTATCCCATCACTCCCAGTTCCACGTTGTAGACATTGGCGATAAAAACTGTAGCAACGCCCTGCATGATTGCGGTGCCGTCCATGTTGATAGTAGCGCCGAAAGGAACAGTGAAGGAGGCGACAGAGTTGTCTACGCCAAGGCGTTCGGTAACCGTACGCAAAGTAACGGGAATCGTGGCATTCGAACTGGCGGTACTGAATCCAAACACCTGCACACTACGCATTTTTTTCAGAAAGATGACGGGATTCAATCCGGAAAAAACCTTTAATATGATCATCAGCGTGACAAAAAGGTGCAGCATCAGGGCTGAGACCAGCACCAGTACATAACCCGCCAGATGGCCAAGCAGATCAAGACCCAGTTCAGCCATGGACTGGGCAATCAGGCAGAAGACCGCATAGGGCGCAATGCTCATGATGATGTGCACCATCTTCATCATCACTTCATTGCCGATTTCGACACCCTTCATCAGCTCTTTGGCTTTTTTGCCAACCATGAGGATGCTGATGCCGAGTAGAATGGCGAAGAAAATAATTTGCAGCATCTCACTGGATGCAAGCGCCTGCACCGGATTGGTCGGCACGATGTTGATCAACACGTCGGTCAGCGGTGGCGGTTCCTTGCCGGTAAAAGTCGCTGCTGTCACCGCGTTCATGCCTTTGCCAGGCGCCACGATGATCGCAAGCCCGATCGCCGAAGCTATGGCAATGGCGGTAGTCAGCATGTAGAGGGCGAATGACTTGCCGCCAACGCGCCCCAACGTGCTGAGATTGCCGATACCGCAAACACCACTGATCAATGACAGCAGCACCAGCGGTACTACCAGCATTTTCAGGGCGCTGACAAACATCTTGCCGACAACATGAAACAGTCCACCAACGATGTATTCATTGATGAATGACCCTGCTGCATTCAGGCCGCCGAGATTGATCGCCAGGCCGACCAGGATACCGCTGACCATTCCAATCAGCACCTTGAGCGTCAGACTCATTCCTTTATCATTCGTGCTCATACTCTCCTCCTCAGGATAAGTGTTGTTTTTTCGAAGTATAGGCTATCTCATGGATGCCGGGGCGGACCATCCGGCCAGTTATCGAACGGGAAAGGGCGTTGTTCGCTGTTGAATGTCAGGAACAGCGTAATCTGGTAGATGTAGGTGCTCAGACTTTGCCCCAGCGTCAGCAGTTGTGCATTGGTATTGCCAGTAAAGAGCACTGATAAAAACTGGAACAGCACCACCACCGCGATGACAAACCTGGCCACGCCGGCTATAAGGAAAAACAGCAGCATGAAAAGCCCGCGCAACCATGTGTTTGTATCAAGAATTTTCTGTTTTATTTCGTCATTCATTGATTAATCCTGTGATTTTGTAGACGCATTCTCAGATGACACGCTTTTACATCTATGTTTATCTGTGTTTATCTGTGGTTAAACAACAGCCTCTCAGATAAAACTCAGTCGTATCTGCGTATCAGCTATCTCCGGAAGATTTTTTGAGACCGGACACTGTCCCATCCTGGAGATAATGTACTCCCTGTCATCCGCTGATGCCGTTCCTTTCGCGGCTTTGGCATCAAACGAGATGTGCATCTGCTCGAGTCTCCACTCTGCATCCGCAACCAGCACCATTTCACCACTGGCGGACGCCAGTTCGATACCCCTTTCGGCACAGTTGTTACGCATAAAAAGATGCTGGCAGGTAAAGATCGAATAGGCATAGATCAAAAATCCGGGGCTGCGTTCGCTCAACGCCAGTGGTTGCCACTCGCTATCGATGACATGCTCGACCAGCAACTGCTGCAATTTGTTGTCGCTGGATTCATAGGTTCCGCTGAGGCGCAGCTGGAAATAGTGTTTATTCATTCATCGAGTATCCGGGTAATCAATTGCAGCATAGTATCACTTTGCGTGTAATTTATGGGCATCGTGCATGCTGAGTTTTCCATTTTCAACAGCAGTGATGGAAAGCTCCGTGCCGCCAGCTGTGAGGTCAGTTCTATCTCGGACAATAGCTCACGCTGTGTCTCGCCACTATTCAGGGCGGCAGTGAAATCCGTGGCTTTAAGGCCAAGTTCTTCCGCAAGTTCAATCAATGTGTCATCATCGGAGGGGTTCCTCGCCTGCCTGTAGTAGGC
>JAQYVP010000087.1 GCA_030145485.1 Chromatiales bacterium | reverse complement strand
TGAGTATAAATTCGAGCCCGGAGCGAATCAACTGGTCATGGATGGCGTGAAGCCGCTGCGGCCGCTCCGGATGATGGTTGCCGATTTCATGCAGCAGGCAGTCGGGATGTGTGATGTATGCAATAGTCATGAGTGTTCTCCACAAGATGGGTACAATGTTCCCATATCAAACCGGAAAGATCACCTGATTTAGGATTACCAGCCATGGGTCCACATCACCTGGAAGCGCTTTTTTCCCCCCACAATATCGCAGTGTTCGGCGCCAGTGAAGAGCCTGGCAGTGTAGGCGCACGTGTATTTCAGAACCTGATCGATGCAGGATTCCACGGTGGTTTGTACCCAATCAATCCCAAGCATAAAAAGATCCATGGAAAGCGTTGCTACAAGTGCCTCGATGAGGTGGATGTGACAGTCGATCTGGCCATTGTCACGACGCCGGCCTCGACAGTCCCGGCTATCATGCGCAGTTGCGGGGAGCAGGATGTTGCCGCAGCCATCGTGCTGAGTGCGGGTTTCCGGGAAATCGGTAAAAAAGGCCAGCGGTTGGAAGACTCTGTGGTGAATATCGCGCGTCATCACGGTATCCATCTGCTGGGCCCTAACTGCCTGGGGTTGATGCGCCCGGGCATCGGTTTGAATGCCACCTGCCTGGATGCCATGGCGCCGGATGGTCGCCTGGCCCTGATCTCCCAGTCAGGCGCTCTGTGTACGGCTATTCTTGACTGGTCAGTCCCGCATCAGCTGGGATTCTCCACCGTTGTCTCGTTGGGAAATGCCGCTGATGTGGATTTTGGAGACATTCTTGATTATCTGGTGGTCGATCAGAAGACCGATGCCATTCTGCTCTACGTGGAAGGCGTGCATGATGCCCGCGCCTTTATGAGCGGCCTGCGCAGCGCTGCCCATGCCAAACCGGTTATCGTTCTCAAGGCCGGTCGCCATCACGCGGGCTCGCGCGCTGCCTACACTCATACAGGAGCCATGATCGGCTCGGACGATGTTTTTGATACGGCGCTCGAACGGGCGGGCGCGGTCCGCGCCATGACCTTTGAGCAGTTGTTTGCCGCGGCCGCAATTCTCTCTACCGGCAGAAGGGTGAATGGCAACCGGCTGGCCATCGTGACCAACGGAGGCGGGCCGGGTGTACTGGCTACCGATCGGGCCGAGGATATGGGGGTTGAGGTCGCAACCTTGAGTGAAGAGACTTTCGCACAGCTGAATAAAATTCTGCCCACCCACTGGTCACATGGAAATCCTGTAGACATCCTGGGGGATGCCTCGCCGCAGAGATATGCCGAGATTGTGAAGGTTTGCCTGAAAGATCCCGGCGTTGACGGCGTGCTGGCGATACTGACGCCACAATCAATGAGTAATCCAAACAAGACGGCGCAGGCAGTCATCGAAATTGCTGATAAACATAAGGAGAAGCCGATAATTACCTGCTGGATGGGCGAGACCAGGGTGCGAGAGGCCCGCGAACTTTTCTCCGTCAATGGTATCCCGAGCTTTGTTTCTCCGGAACGAGCTGTCGAGGCTTTTGCCTACCTTTGTCATTACCACTGCAATCAAAAATTACTGCTGCAGACGCCCGGGCCACTGACCGATTCCAGGCAGCCGGATGTCGAGGGCGCGAAGATGATTATCGAGTCTGTGTTGGCGGAACGCCGTGCGATGCTCTCCGATACAGAATCCAAGGCTATTCTCAATGCTTTCCGCATTCCCTGTACGCCAACGCTGGAGGCGAGAAGCGCTGCCGAAGCGCTGGTGCATGCCCAGTCGCTGGGGTTCCCTGTGGTGATGAAGGTAAGTTCCCCGCAGATCTCCCATAAATCTGATGTAGGTGGTGTGAGAATCAATATTCTCAACGCTCCGGATGTGAGAACCACCTACAAATCCCTGGTGGATGAGGCGCGGCGATTAAAGCCTGACGCCGAGATACGCGGCGTGACCGTCGAGCCCATGGCGTCCACTGCGGATGCGCGCGAGCTTATGGTCGGGGTCAAGCGGGATCCGGTGTTCGGGCCGGTCATCGCCTTTGGAGCCGGAGGTACGATGGCCGAGATCATGCACGACAATGCGGTGGCCATACCGCCCCTGAACCGTGTGCTGGTGCAACGCCTGATCGAAAAGACGCGGGTGACGCATCTGCTCGGCGCTTTTCGCAAGATGGAGGCAGTGGACAGATCTGTGGTGGAAGATGTGCTGCTGCGGGTCTCGGAGATGGTGTGTGAACTCCCGCATATCCAGGAGATGGACATCAATCCGCTGTTTGCCGACAAGAGTGGTGTGATGGTGGTCGATGCGCGTATCCGCGTAAAGCGGCCGCCGACCTCGCCGATCCCATACTCCCATATGGCGATTCATCCCTATCCGTCCCATCTTACCCGGCATGTCTATCTCACCGACGGCACAGCCATGACGATCCGTCCAATTCGCCCGGAAGATGCGCAGATCGAGCAGGAGTTCGTGCGCAACCTCTCTGCTGAAGCCAGGTATTTCAGATTTATTCGCGCTCTCACTGAATTGAGTCCGGAGATGCTGGTGCGTTATACCCAGCTGGACTACAGTCGCGAAATGGCGCTGATAGCGGTGATCAGGGAGCAGGGGCGATGCGAGCAGATCGGAGTGGGGCGCTACGTGGTCAATCCGGATGGTGCATCCTGTGAATTTGCGCTTGCAGTATCCGACCAGTATGGCGGTCAGGGGATAGGCTCGCAGCTGATGGAAGCCCTCATGGAAGCCGCCCGTGGCCAGGGTGTTCGGGTGGTTGAAGGTGAAGTCATGTCAAACAACCATCGGATGCTTTCACTCATGAAGTCACTGGGGTTCTCGATCAGCGCTTCAGCCGATGATCCCTCCATCCGGCACGTGGAGCGATGGCTGTAAGATGAAGTTCCTTTTCTGATAAGTCAGCTGGTAAGGCGCAATGCTTTCGCCTGCATGGACGTTGGTGATGGCATGAGCAGGCTTGGAAAGTTATTTTTGGAGCACGACTAAGTACGCCGGGCGCGGCGAAAAAACCAGCCGGAGAGCACTATCACCAATACCCCGGAAATCATGAAGATGAGCGCCAGCATCCACAGGTCGTTGAAAGAGCCGATGACTGCAGTTTGCGGATCGTCCAGCCGGTAGAGCACCCGCACCCGGTCGCCTTTCTTGTAATGATCTGCACGGCGCGTGACCGTGGATTGAAACTCAACCTGCTTGCCTGTGGCTGTGGTGAACGCCACTTTGGGGAAGTATTGCAGTGACGAGGATTTGCCGGCCGCGCTGGACATGAACGGGTCTACACTGATGATCTCGCCTTCGCTGACAGTTGACGTCTGCAGCAGTTGATAGGAATTATGCCAGTGGCGGTAACCAAAGCTCACAAATACGATGCCGATAAGCAGTATCAGCAGGGGCACGAAATATCGTAAAAAACGCATCGCAGGTTCCTCACTACAATAAGATCGGTGAATTCTATACCAACAGGCATCGATAGCCCGAAAAACTTAAAACTTAATCCCTACCTACCCAGAATTTTGCCTGCTTGAGCTCCTCAAACGGGAAAGAGCGTATTTGTGCATTGACGAAGTGAGTGGCAATGCTTTCCGCCAGGCTTCCGATTGGCGAGTCGGTGACAAAGGCTATACGGCTAATTTTCTTGTGGTGTTCTTTCACGAATGTGAGATGTGAAGAGAGCGCCGCAAATGAATCCCACCCCGGAAATGACTCTGTATGGATGATCAGGCCGTTCAATTTTCCCTTCTTGCCGATATAGGGATCGATGATATGCGCGGCAGTAACAAAATCATCTTTTGAGAGCGCGCCATGCGGTTCGAGAATCGCAATTCCGTTAGCCTGGTCAATCGTCGTGGTGAGCATGCTATAGAGTGCCTGGGATCGAGGAGAGGTTACTTCGCATCATTAATGATATCGATTGATATCGCTTCAACCTCTTCGGCAACCTTCGCCAGCACGGCAGAGTCCGATAATGCCGACAGCAGGGCCTTGGGGCTGAGCATGCCGATTTTTGTCGTTCCATCCTCTTCCCAAATGGAGATGCGGCAGGGCAGCGCCATGTTCAGGCTCATATCCTCGTTGAGTACGGTGTTTGCCTTGTGAGGATTGCATACCTCAAAGACTTTGCACCCATTGGCAAAATCAATGCCTTTGCTTTTCAGGGTCGCCTGCAAATCATGAACATGCAGTACGCCGAATTTATGCTTCGCAACTGCGGCCTCCAGGTCCGTCGCTGCCTGTTCCAGGCTCTTTTGTGATTCAACAATATATTTCATCAGCTGTGTTTTCCGTGGTCATTGTGTCATGTGAAGCGGACTTTAGCATATTATTGGGATGTCCTCTGTTTTCGGGTCAGGATTTAGCAATTCTCGCTGTACCAAAAAAGAGTCGATGTCTTAGTCGTTGTCCAAAAATAACTTCTCGATCCTGCTTGCCCTGTTGTCCGTCTTTTGCGTTCCAGCAAGAGTTACATAACCCTGCTATGCGCCCCTTGCTGCGCCTTGAATACGAACAACATTGCTGCGCGATATCGGGAAGTTATTTATGGGCAACTCCTTAAAAGACTTTGTCCGCGAAGCACACGAAGACCACGAAGAATCAACTGGTTACAAAATGCCTTCGTAATTTCTCAATAACTCCGTGCTGAAAAGCTGGGTTGGGACTTGCTTTTCAGGGCTGTATAAAACAGGGATGTTTTATCAGAGCATACAGGGATGTATTCACGCGTCCCTGAAAGGCTGGTCCTGACCCCGCGCAAACCCAAATAATGCACGGGATTATTGAGAAGTTACATGCCTTCGTGCTCTTCGTGGTGAGTATCTCTCTACTATTTAGAATTTCAAGGCATTAGTAGCTCAATACTGTAGTGCCAGCGGCAAACAGAGCAGGCCAGGTCACATCTGGTCCGCCGACTTCAACTCCATCAATCAGGTCGTCCTTGCTGAGACCACCGATATTTTTCATGCACATCGGGCAGACGAGCACACGACCACCACCCTTGATGAAGCCAGCGAGCATCTCTTTCAATGACTTTCCGCTCGCGTGTTTATGCTCCGGGATACTCTTGTCGGCGATTCTTACTCCCTCCACATTGAGGAAAATGGTCACAGGAATCTTCTTCTCCTGCAATACTTTTGTGCTGAAGCCAATTGCCATTGCGGCGCGATTCAAATCATCACTGCTGAGATTCACGAACAGTTTCTGATCACTATCAGCAGAAAATGCGGCGTTCGAGGTCAACACTAATAAAAGTACAAGAAAAGTACTCATTTTTTTCATCAACATATCTTACTCCAAGGTTAATTGTCCTATTTAAAGAGTTAGACAACAGCAGGGCGTCACTGATGCCATAATAAATGATGTAGTCACACAGGTATTTGTTCTACCCCATGTCACAAAATTTGCATAGAGCAATATCCCGGATTATAAAGTCCGCATGAAATATTTCGCATAACTGTTAGCCAGTCCTTGATCAAAACTCCAGGCTGTAGGGCTGATCAGCAGCGCTGCCAGTATCAACATTAGCTTTTTTATGACTGCATCCTCATAGAAGATTATGCCTCCTTTTATTTACACCACCATTCAATCTATAGTCTAGTATGATTTTAGTTGTTTATGTGATGGATTGATATCTATCAAATCATCTTTCCATGCAGTGCAATGCGTACCACTTATTGCACCCGTTGATTGCTGCAATTTTATTATCAGGTGATATTATCGCTCCTCACGACTGGCAGGTGGCCAACGGCTTGAAAAAGGGAGTCGTGGGGCACGACGCCTATATTGAACGACTGAAACAATCCATTCACAAGAACGGCAAACAAGGAGAGGTGTTGTTCGTCTGGGGATACCATCCGTTATGGCACGGTAATTTAAGTCGCGAGATATTGAATGAGACTTCTCCAGATATCGCTGTAGGCGTTCTGCATTGATTCTTCGTGTGCTTCGTGGTTAAAGTCTTTTATGATATCGACTCTCTATTGGTACATTGAGAATCACTGCTTTATCCAGTTCCCCCGGCCTTTGCGACGCGGCTTCTGCTAAACTTGAATGATGCAACTCTCTTTTACAAAAATGCACGGTCTCGGCAACGACTTTGTGGTTTTCAACGCCATCGATCAGCAGTTTGCTTTGAGTGCCGGGCAGATCCGTTTCATCGCCGAGCGGCGTTTTGGCATCGGCTGCGACCAGGTGCTGCTGGTTGAGGCGGCGCGCAGTATTGAAACTGATTTTTATTATCGCATCTATAATGCGGATGGCGGAGAGGTTGAACAGTGCGGTAACGGTGCACGCTGTTTTGCCCGTTTTGTGCGTGATCAGGGGCTCTCCGCAAAGGAGGTGTTGCGGGTGGGAACAGCAAAGGGTGTGATTACCCTCTATCACGAAGCGGGGGACCTGGTGCGTATCGACATGGGGGAGCCAACATTCATTCCTGCGCAAATCCCTTTCGATGCGTCACAGCAGGCGCTGACTTATCCAATCGAACTTGATGGTGAATCCTGCAAGATCGGTGTCGTTTCGATGGGGAACCCGCATGCAGTGATGCTGGTCGATGATGTCGAACGTGCCGATGTCGAGTGGCTGGGTCCGTTGCTGGAGTCACACACACTGTTCCCGCGACGTGTCAATGCCGGCTTCATGCAGCTGCTGTCGCGTTCTGAGATCGCACTGCGCGTCTATGAGAGGGGTGCAGGCGAGACCCTCGCCTGTGGCACCGGAGCCTGTGCTGCCGTGGTCTCCGGTATTCAACGTGGACTTCTCGACGAGAGTGTCAACGTCAAGGTGCGCGGCGGTGAGCTTGTGATAAGCTGGAATGGTGAGGGCTCATCTGTATGGATGACTGGCCCGGCAGTGGCGGTTTTTGATGGACAAATTCAAATATGAGTGAAGAGAAAGCAATGATTGACGAGCAGTATGAAGCCGAAATTGGGGAGTATTTGGAACACCACGGCGACTATTTTGAACGCCACCCCGGGTTGTTGACGGAACTCGAGATATCGCATGACGCCGGTGGCGGCAGCATCTCTCTGATTCAGCGCCAGGTCATGCTGTTGAGAGACAAGGCGGATGAGTACCGTGTCCAGCTGGAAGAGCTTATCGGAGTCGCCCGCGAGAATGAAAGCCTCAATCAGCGCCTCTATGATTTAACGCTGATGTTGATCGAGAGCCATGATCTCGAGAGTCTGATGGATATTTTGCTCGATGATCTGCGTGAGCAGTTCGATGCGGATGCGGTGGAACTGCGCCTGTTTGCCGATGACAATATGGATAAGGCTGTCAATGAAGGACAGCCGGCCTCGCTGATGTTTGCTGATTTTTTGCAGCATGGAAAACCAAAATGCGGTGCATTGAACAAAGAGCAGCTGGAGTATCTGTTTGGTTCACTGGCTGCAGAGACAGGTTCCGCGGCATTGATCCCGCTGGAGCATAAACACACCAGGGGCATCCTCGCAATCGGCAGCCGTGATGCGCTGCGTTTTCATCCCGGCAAGGATACCGGATTTCTGCAGCGCCTCGGCGGCCTTGTGAGTCACTCACTGGCGCGCATCTCAGCTGAAGCATGAGTCATTCAGTTGACCTGATCGCTGCATTTCTTGATTACATCCGCCATGAACGCCGCCTTTCAACTGCTACGCAGGAGAGCTACAAGCGGGATCTGAAGCAGTTCTCCGCATGGCTGCAGCAACAGCACCCTTCCAGCGAACAGATCCACTGGTCAAAAATCCATCAACACCAGGTTCGGGCGTGGATAGCCAGCCGCCATCGTGATGGCATTGGCGGCAAGAGCCTGCAGCGCCAGCTCTCCAGTTTGCGCAGCTTCTATCGCTATCTGCTTCGAGAGGAAAAGGCGACGCAAAATCCCGCAGAGGGAGTGCGAGCGCCGAAGGTGAAACGCCCTCTGCCGCATCTGGCGGATGTCGACGAGGTGGCGCAGCTATTGAATATGCATGGCAGTGATCCGCTGCTGCTGCGCGATCACGCCATGATGGAACTGCTCTACTCCTCCGGCTTGCGTCTTGCCGAACTGGTGTCACTGAACGTGGAGGATTTGCCAGCCGTTGACGACCAGCTGGAGGTGACGGGTAAAGGCGCAAAAACACGACGGGTTCCGGTAGGCGGCATGGCCCGCAGTGCGCTGGATGCCTGGTTGAAGGTGCGTCTCCAGCTAACCTCTACACAGGAGAGTGCACTGTTTGTCAGTAAACGAGGCAAGCGCATCAGTCCGCGCACAGTGCAGCAGCGCCTGGCCTATCGCGCACAGCAGCAGGGGCTTGCACAGCATCTGCATCCGCACATGCTGCGCCACTCCTTCGCCAGCCACCTGCTGGAGTCATCCAGTGATTTGCGCGCCGTGCAGGAGCTGCTAGGACACGCCGATATCAGCACCACCCAGGTCTACACCCATCTCGATTTTCAGCACCTGGCGCAGGTGTATGATAAGGCCCATCCACGAGCGCGCAAACGTAGGAAGTCGCAGGAGTGACAGAAATCGCTATAGTGTCTAAGAGGGATTATCATTAAGGTGGCAGAAATGAGCGCAAAAAAATTACCCCCGATTCATCCCGGTGAAATTCTATTGGAAGAATTTCTGAAGCCGATGGATATCAGCCAGTACCGTCTTGCAAAGGCAGTGAGCGTACCCGCACGTCGTATCAATGAAATCGTTCATGGAAAAAGGTCAGTTTCTGCTGATACAGCGCTTCGTCTACGGAGAACAGGCTATGAATTACACAAAGTGCAAAATGGCCTGGAACCAGATAATTGGAAACCGATGACCAGTGTTGGTTCAGGCGTGAAAGAGATCAGGGTATCTGCTCCTGATGGTATCTACAGAGCTATTTATGTTGCTAAATTTAAAGATGCTGTTTATGTCTTACATGCTTTCCAGAAAAAAGAGCAGAAAACCCGTCAGGAGGATATTGACCTGGCCAAAAAGCGACTCAAAGAGATTGGGGGTAAATAATTGGACAACGTTATCATAATGTATGGGATGCCATCATGGACACCCCTCAGGAAGCACTCAATATGAAATTAAGATCAGAATTGATGATGCAGATCAGGCAGGCCATTGAAGTCAATGGATGGACACAAAAGAAAGCCGCTAAAAAGCTGGGAGTGACACAGCCCAGAATATCTGATTTATTCCGTGGAAAAATAGATTTATTCAGCCTGGATATGTTGGTGAATATGTTGGCTTCTATGGGTAAGAAAGTGGAAATAAAAATTAAAGCAGCTTAAGAAATGCGGTGATTAACGTCATTTGTATTACCCTGTGAGCATCAGTGTTCATCTGTGGTAAAAAATCCTTTTCATAGCGTCATCTGCTTGAAGAGTGCTCGTCATGACATATTCTTTATTGGCTGTAGTTGATATTGTTCTCTTTGCACCAGGCGATAGCGGCACTCTCGTAGGCCTGGTGTTTGAAAGCAAGCCACTGCTCCTGCAGGTCGAGTTCGTCGACACTCTTTCTGAAATGGTGAAAAGCGCCGCGCCCGCTGATGGATGCATGGAGTTGATCGGCGATCACCAAGTCGGAGATTGAGTCGCTGAAATCGCGCATCATTGCATAGTCATCGATCTCGTGCGCAGCGTCCATTTCGATATAGTCATCGTTATCGAGAGCTGCATTGGCGAGTGCGATGATTTTACGCTGCCACTGCGGGAAGCGGTCCGGATCATCTCCTCCTTCTGCAATAATGATCTCCTCTGCACCGAAGAGCAGTATTTCACCATTGACCCTGTTGACGAAGAGTTCACTCTCGTCGTCCTGCGATTCCATGGTTTCAACGAGATCGGATAACTTGATGGTGGCGTTCATTTCTACTGCTCCTGAAGCCACTCTATGCGTCATTCCGGCGTATGCCGGAATCCAGGGAAATGGCAAAATATTCAGGTATGGATCCCGGCCTGCGCCGGGATGACGGTGCTTTGTTAGTCTCGGTACTCTCTTTGATCACTCTATCCCGGACGCGTGAAAAATATCTTTGTAGGAGGCGTAGAGGGAAGCATAGATCATGGGTATCACGACCAGGAAACCAAGCCCCATGAGGAAAATAGAGAGGATGAAGAGGGGGAGGAATAAGAGTCCGTAAACAAGCAGCGGCAATGCGTTCTTCAGGCAGGCGCTCAGGCTGAACTTTAATGATTCAACCACCTGCCTGTCATCGATGGCGATCAGCAGCGGTGCAAACCAGAATGCCATCATCACTGGCAGCAGCAGCGCCATGAGGATCAACAGCAGCAGCAGGCTG
Organism: Chromatiales bacterium; assembly: GCA_030145485.1. Classification (GTDB taxonomy): domain Bacteria; phylum Pseudomonadota; class Gammaproteobacteria; order Chromatiales; family Chromatiaceae; genus Sva-25. The sequence goes on along the minus strand of JAQYVP010000087.1, from coordinate 18,389 downwards.
GATGTTTCACTGGCCATGATTGCTGTCTGCAACTGCTGTGGATCTGTCATATCCGAGCCGCCGCCGATGACCATGGAAAACAGGATGCCGATCAACATAATGGCGACCAGGGTAATGACGATATTGAAGGCGCCAAGTGTTATCAGGCGTCTGCGTTGCGGCAGTCTGAAGCCATCGAAGAGATGCGAGACGGTGAATGTCTCTCCGCGCTCGATAGCCGCACAGCCCAGCATCATGCCGGCAACCAGCACTGGAAAAATGAGATTCACCAGCATGGAAACCAGCGGGATCAGAGAGAGCAGCAGGCTGCCGCCAACCCAGATGATGGTGACGGCAATCCAGGCAGTGGGGGCCTTCTTGAAATACTCCCAACCCATGAGAACCCAGGCGACAGCATGGGATGCAGGGACGCCCACCGGTTCGCGGAATTTTCCGGGAGTGTGCTCAGGACTGGATTCCGGAGGAGGGACTACGTAGAGTTCAGGATTATCGTTGTTGCGTTTATCATTCATGCAATTGTCCGTGGCCTTTATCTTGTGTTTCGGTATAAGTTGCAGGGAGGCTAAGCGGTAGCACATCCACCATACTTTCGCTGCCGGGCATATCGCGGTCAGAAGACCGCTCCCACGATATGCTTGAATGCGGGAGTGTTCATCTGGCCGGGAGGATTGAGGATCAGCGCGGCAGGTCAGTGTAGCCCATCAGGTATTGATCCACGGAGCGGGCGCACTGGCGGCCTTCACGGATGGCCCACACCACCAGCGACTGGCCGCGGCGCATATCACCGGCGGCGAAGAGCTTGTCGACAGAGGTATAGTAGGCTTTGCAGCCCTCTGTTTCGCCTTTGACATTGCCGCGGGCATCCTTATCGACGCCAAGCTGTTCAAGCATGCCTTCATGCACCGGGTGTAGAAAACCCATCGCCAGGGTGACGATATCGGCGCGCAGATCGAATTCAGAACCTTCCACTTCACTCATCCGCCAGGCGCCGCTGTCATCCTTGCTCCACTCGACCTTGACGCACTCGACGGCCTTGAGATTGCCGTTGCTGTCATCGACAAAGTTTTTGGTCGCCACCGACCACATGCGTGCGCAGCCCTCCTCCTGGGAGGTGGATGTGCGCATCTTGTTGGGCCAGTCAGGCCATGTCAGCCCCTTGTCTTCATGCTCGGGGGGCTGCGGCAGGATCTCGATCTGGGTGACTGATGCAGCGCCGTGGCGGGTCGACGTGCCGATGCAGTCAGAGCCGGTATCGCCGCCGCCGATGACCACCACATGCTTCCCCTTTGCCGAGATGAGGTGCTCCTCGCCATGGATGCCCTGTACCCATTTTGTATTGGCCTTGAGGAAATCCATTGCAAAATGGATGCCGTTGAGGTCACGCCCCGGGACATCGAGGTTACGCGGCTGCTCGGCCCCCCCTGTCAGCGCCACGGCGTCAAACTCCTCCAGCAGTTGTGAAGCGGGGATATCTACACCAATATGGGTATTGGTTTTGAAATCGACTCCCTCTGCCTGCATCTGCTGCACGCGTCTCTCCAACAGGCTCTTGTCGAGTTTGTAGTCGGGAATACCAAAGCGCATCAGTCCGCCGATGCGTCGTTCCTTTTCGAACAGCACCACATCATGGCCGGCGCGCGCCAGCTGCTGTGAGCAGGCCATGCCGGCGGGTCCGGAGCCGACGACGGCAACTCTTTTGCCGCTCTTGTGTTTGGCGATCTCGGGTTTGATCCACTGCTGCTCCCACCCCTTGTCGACGATGGCGCACTCGATGGTTTTGATGGTGACCGGCATATCCTGGATGTTGAGTGTGCAGGACTCCTGGCAGGGCGCCGGGCAGATGCGTCCAGTCACCTCTGGGAAGTTGTTGGTGCTGTGCAGCATATCCAGGGCTTCACGCCACAAGCCATGGTAGACCAGGTCGTTCCAGTCGGGGATGAGGTTGTTGACCGGGCAGCCCTGGTGGCAGAACGGAATACCGCAGTCCATGCAACGGGCACCCTGGGTGCTGAGCTCACTCTCTGCGAGAGGAATCACGAATTCATGAAAGTTCTGCAGGCGCTGCTCGACTGGTGCGTAATGACGCTCCAGGCGCTCGAATTCCATAAAACCTGTTGGTTTTCCCATTGTTTGTACCTCTTAGGCTGCCGTTTTCTGTGCTTTTAGTGCTTTCAAAGCACGGCGGTAATCAACCGGTATTACCTTGATGAATTTCGGCAGGTAATCGTTCCAGTTATCCAGGATGCGCCTGGCGACATCGGAACCGGTATAGTGAAGATGTTTTTCGAGCAGCGCTTTGAGGCGTGTCTCATCGGCGCTCATCATGTCGCTAAGGTCCGCATTGGCGCCATCGTGTCTGATGCTCTCCAGCTCGACCATCTCCATGTTGCAGCGATCCGCAAAACTGCTGTTTTCATCCAGCACATAGGCGATGCCACCGGACATGCCGGCTGCAAAGTTACGCCCGGTGGAGCCGAGACAGACCACGATGCCGCCGGTCATATATTCACAGCCATGATCGCCGACACCTTCGATGACGGCTGAGGCTCCGGAGTTGCGCACTGCAAAACGCTCGCCGGCGACACCGTTGAAATAGCACTCACCGCTGATGGCGCCGAAGAGCACGGTATTGCCGACGATGATGTTCTCTTCCGCCTTGCCGATACTGGACTCTGCCGGCGGGTAGATGATCAGCTTGCCGCCGGAGAGCCCCTTGCCGACATAGTCGTTGCCTTCGCCGGCAAGCTCGATGGTGACTCCGCGTGCCAGCCATGCACCGAGAGATTGTCCGGCCGTACCCTTCGCCTTGATGCTGATGCAATCCTCGGGAAGTCCGGCATTGCCGTACTTTTCAGCAACCCTGCCGGAGAGCATGGCGCCGAATGTGCGGTTGAAGTTGTGGATATCAATGTCAATTTCGACATTTTTACCATGCTCGAGCGCGGCAGCCGCGCGGGCAATCAACTCATTGTCGAGCGCCCCGTCAAGGCCGTGGTTCTGTATTTCGTTATGGTAGATATCTGTGGCAGAGTCTGCTTCGGGTTTGCTCAGCAGGCGTGAATAGTCGAGTCCGTTGGCTTTCCAGTGGTCGATGCAGGCGCGCATGTTGAGACGATCAGATTGGCCGATCATCTCGTTGATGGTGCGAAAGCCCAGTTTTGACATCAGCTGGCGCATCTCTTCAGCGACAAAGAAGAAGTAGTTGATAACGTGTTCCGGCTTGCCGGTGAAGCGCTTGCGCAGCTCAGGATCCTGGGTGGCGACGCCGACCGGACAGGTGTTGAGATGGCATTTGCGCATCATGATGCAGCCCTCGACGATCAGGGGCGCGGTGGCAAAGCCGAAATTGTCCGCTCCCAGCAGTGCGGCGATGACGACATCGCGTCCGCTGCGCAGCCCGCCGTCTGTCTGTACGCTGATGCGGCTGCGCAGTTTGTTCATCACCAGTGTCTGATGTGTCTCGGCGAGACCGATTTCCCATGGGGATCCGGCATGCTTGATGGAGGTGATAGGTGATGCGCCTGTGCCGCCATCGTAACCGGCGATAATGAGATGGTCGGCATGCGCCTTGGAGACGCCCGCGGCAACGGTGCCAACGCCAACTTCGGAAACCAGCTTGACGGAGATATCCGCCTGCGGATTGACGTTTTTCAGATCATGAATCAGCTGCGCCAGATCTTCGATCGAATAGATGTCGTGATGCGGCGGCGGTGAAATCAGGCCGACGCCCTCGGTGGAGTGGCGCACACGCGCAATTTGTTCGTTGACCTTGTGGCCGGGCAGCTGGCCGCCCTCGCCGGGCTTGGCGCCCTGCGCCATTTTGATCTGGATCATGTCGGAGTTGACCAGATACTCGGTGGTGACGCCGAAGCGGCCCGAAGCAACCTGCTTGATGGCGGAGCGCTGGGGATTCATAGAGCCGTCAGCCAGCGGCTTGAAACGATCGGGCTCCTCACCGCCTTCGCCGGTATTGGATTTGCCGCCGATTGCATTCATTGCAATCGCGAGGGTGGAGTGCGCTTCATGGGAGATGGAGCCGAAGGACATGGCGCCGGTAGAGAAACGTTTGACGATCTCTTTCGCAGATTCGACCTCATCCAGCGGCACGGGATTCTGTGTAAATTTAAACTCCATCAGACCACGCAGGGTCAGCAGATCCCTGTTCTGCTCATCGACCAGGCGCGAGAACTCGGAAAATGTCTGCGCATTGTTGCTGCGGGTAGCATGCTGCAACTTGCTGATGGTTTCAGGCGTCCACACATGCTGTTCACCACGCACGCGGTACTCATAGTCGCCGCCAACGTCGAGATGATGGCGATAGATCTGCTTGTCGCCAAATGCATCAGCGTGCCAGCGATGGCTCTCTGCAGCAACCTGGTCGAGACCGATACCCTCGATCATGGTTGCAGTGCCGGAAAAATAGGCATCGATGAAGGCTGTCGAGAGGCCGACAGCATCGAAGATCTGCGCGCCGCAGTAGGATTGATAGGTCGATATGCCCATCTTGGACATCACCTTCTTGAGGCCCTTGCCGACGGCCTTGATATAGTGCTGCTGCGCCATATCGCGACCCATTTTGGGTGAGATACTCGTCAGTGAGGCATCGATGGTTTCGAATGCCAGCCACGGGTTGATCGCCTCGGCGCCATAACCGGCAAGTGTGGCGAAGTGGTGGATTTCCAGCGCGGCGCCGGTCTCGACGACCAGTCCGGTTTCGGTGCGCAGCCCTTTTTTGATGAGGTGATGATGTACGGCGGATGTAGCCAGCAGCGCTGGAATAGCAATGCGGCGACGCGAAACATTTCTGTCAGAGAGAATCAGGATGTTGTATTTCCCCAGTACTTCCAGTTCGGCAAGCTCGCACAGTGCATCGAGTGCCTCTTTGAGGCCATCAGGGCCTTGCAGGGCGTCGTAAGTGATATCCAGGGTTTCGGTGCGAAAGGCGTCACCGGCAATAGTATTGATGTGGCGAATGCGCTGCAGGTCTTCGTTGGTCAATACCGGCTGGCAGGCTTCGAGGCGCATATTCGAGGCATCGTTGCTCTCTCCCAGCAAATTCGGATGCGGGCCGATCAGTGTCACCAGCGACATCACGATCTCTTCACGGATTGGGTCGATCGGCGGGTTGGTCACCTGGGCGAAGTTCTGTTTGAAGTAGTTGGAGAGATGCCGCGCCCGCCTGGAGAGTACCGCCGGAGGATTGTCCGCACCCATGGAGGCAGTTCCCTCCATGCCGTGTCTGACCATTGGCGTCAGCAGAAACTTGATGTCCTCCCGGGTATAGCCAAATGCCTGTTGTGTATCCAGCATTGCATCGTGCGGCAGTCGCGCAGGCGCGGTTTCCGTGCACTCAAGCTCATTGAGCTTCAACTGTGTCTTGTCCAGCCACTGCTGGTAGGGGTGGGCTTCCGCCAGCTCTTTTTTGAGCTCCTCGTCATCGATGATGCGTCCTTCTTCGGTGTCGATGAGGAACATCTTGCCCGGCTGCAGACGCCATTTCTTGACGATCTTCTCTTCAGGAGTATCGAGCACACCCATCTCGGATGCCATGATTACCATGTCGTCATCGGTAATCAGGTAGCGCGCCGGCCGCAGGCCATTGCGGTCGAGGGTTGCGCCGATCTGGCGGCCGTCGGTGAAGGCGACAGCGGCGGGACCGTCCCACGGCTCCATCAAAGCGGCGTGATATTCGTAGAAGGCGCGGCGCGAATCATCCATCAGGTTGTTGCCTGACCATGCCTCGGGGATCAGCATCATCATTGCGTGCGTGAGGCTGTAACCGCCGGCAACAAGCAGTTCCAGGGCGTTGTCGAAGCAGGCTGAATCAGACTGGCCTTCGGGGATCAGGGGCCATACCTTGTGCAGGTCTTCACCCAGCACCTTTGACGCCATGGAGTGGCGGCGTGCCGCCATCCAGTTGACGTTGCCGCGCAGGGTATTGATCTCGCCGTTATGTGCGATCATGCGGAACGGATGCGCCAGATCCCATGTGGGGAAGGTGTTGGTCGAGAAGCGCTGGTGCACCAGCACCAGTGCGGAGATGAGCAGTTCATCACCCAGATCCAGATAGTAGTTGCCAAGCTGTTTGGCCAGCAACAGCCCCTTGTAGACAATCGTGCGGCTGGACATCGAGGGGATGTAAAAGTTTTTCGCTCCACCCGGTTGCTGTTGTTTGACACGGATGCCAATCAGTTTGTGCAACACGAAGAGTTTGCGTTCGAGATCATCCTGGTTATGGCAGTCGTCGCCGCAACCGATGAACAGCTGGCGGATAACCGGCTCGCACGGCAGAACACTTTCACCAAGGACACTGCTGTCGACAGGCACGGTGCGCCAGCCCAGCAGCTGTTGGCCCTCTTCGGCGATGACATCGGTGACCAGCTTCTCGATGGCTTCCCGCTGGCTGCCATCCATGGGAAGAAACAGCATGCCGACGCCATAATTTCCTGCAGGCGGGAGCTCGAAATCGACCTTGGCGCGGAGAAAATCATCAGGAATCTGCATCAGCAGGCCCGCACCGTCTCCGGCCTTGGGGTCGGCGCCGACAGCACCGCGATGTTCGATACGTTTGAGTATCGTCAATCCCTGCTGGATAATGCCATGGCTTTTGTGGCCCTTGATGTGAGCAACAAAGCCAACACCACAGGCGTCATGTTCATTCGCCGGATCGTAGAGTCCCTGTTTGGGAGGAAGAGAGCCCTGGTTCATTACAAATCTCGTTATACTGTATGCTTGTTTGTTGTAAATTCTGTCATCGCTAAATCCGGATAAAAACAACAAGAAATATACCGGTATGCGGCGAACAAAAGGCCGGATAGTATAGCAGGATTCCGTCTTTGTCGTACAATCCATACCATTGCCGAATAATGATAAAAATGAAAAGATAAACCACGCAATAGACGGAACACACTGAAAAGAAGAATCAAAATAATCCCGTGTTGTCCGTGTGTTGCGTGGTAAATAAATTGTCCTTCTTCTATTTCTGATGAGGGTGGCGTAATCTGCGCTATTCTGTGTCAATCTATCAGAGAGCATCGATGAATTTGACAAACCGTCATTTGCTGCTGGGTGTGACCGGCGGGATTGCCGCCTACAAGGCGGCTGAACTTGCGCGTCTGCTGGTCAAGGCTGGCGCCGAAGTGCAGGTGGTGATGACGCAAGCCGCCACGCGCTTCGTTGCACCTCTCACCTTTGAGGCGCTGACAGGTAACAGTGTGTGCACAGATCTGTTTGACTCGGCACATGAGGCGGCCATGGGGCATATTGAACTGGCTCGCTGGGCCGATCTGGTGGTGGTGGCTCCAGCGACGGCGGATTTTATGGCGCGACTTGCCGCGGGCAGGGCGGATGATCTGTTGACAACGCTGTGTGTGGCGACCAAAGCGCCTGTCGCTGTAGCACCGGCGATGAATCAGCAGATGTGGGCAAATGCTGCAACACAGGAGAGCATCAAAACTCTTGAGGGTTTTCACATGCTGATCTGGGGGCCAGCAGCTGGTGAGCAGGCCTGTGGCGATGTTGGGCCGGGCCGTCTGTTTGAAGCGGCACAGCTGTTTCAGTTAGTATGTGAGCACTTTGCAACGGGTTTGTTTGCCGGAGTCAGGGCGCTGATAACAGCTGGCCCGACACATGAGGCGCTCGATCCGGTGCGTTTTATCGGCAATCGAAGTTCGGGGCGCATGGGGTTTGCCATGGCGCAGGCGCTGGTCGAAGAGGGCGCCGAGGTGACACTGGTGGCGGGGCCTGTCTCCATGAAAACTCCCCGCGGTGTCACGCGTATCGATATTGAATCGGCAATGCAGATGCACAGCGAGGTCATGCAGCGAGTGACGACATGTGATCTGTTCGTGGCAACAGCGGCGGTCGCCGATTATCGTCCGCAGCAATCTGCTGCAGAGAAGATCAAGAAGAGTGGTGAAAAACTGACTATCGAGTTGATTCGCAATCCGGATATTCTTGCCAATGTCGCATCCCTTGAAAATAGCCCCTATACTGTTGGCTTTGCGGCTGAAACAGAGCGGCTCGAAGAGTATGCTCAGCGCAAGCGCATCGACAAGCGCATCGATATAATTGCGGCCAACCTTGTCGGTGCTGCAGAGGGAGGATTTGAAAGCACACAGAATGCCCTCACTGTGTTCTGGGAGGGGGGGCAGCAGCAGTTGCCGCTGACTGACAAGCTGCGCCTGGCGAGACAATTCATCACATTAATGAGCGAACACTTTTATGCACGCACTGGAACTTAAAATCCTTGATGCAAGACTGGGAGATGAATTTCCACTCCCGAGCCATGCGACCGGCGGCTCTGCAGGGATGGATCTGCGCGCCATGCTGGATGCCCCTGTCGATCTGCAGCCCGGGCAGACCGAGCTGATACCGACTGGCATGGCGATCCATATTGCCGATCCCGGGCTGGCAGCCATTCTTTTGCCGCGTTCGGGGCTGGGGCACAAGCACGGCATCGTACTGGGAAACCTTGTCGGCTTGATCGATTCAGACTACCAGGGGCAGGTTTATGTCTCCTGCTGGAACCGCGGCAGCGACAGTTTCCGTATCGAAATCGGCGAACGGATAGCACAGCTTGTAGTGATCCCGGTGGTGCAGGCAAAATTCTCGATTGTCGAAGAGTTCGACGACAGCGGCCGTGGAGAAGGTGGTTTTGGTCATACTGGCCGGCATTAAAACTACAGAGAACAATCTTTAACCACGGAACACACTGAACACACGGAATGATTATTCTTTTTCCGTGTGTTCAGTGTGTTCCGTGGTAAAAAAGGGAATAACATGAGTCTTACAGCAACAGATGCAAAACAGGTTGCCCACGTTTTATCGGAGGCGATGCCTTATCTGCAGCGTTTTCGCGGCAAGACGGTGGTGATCAAATATGGCGGCAACGCCATGGTGGATGCAGAACTCAAGCGCGGTTTCGCGCGTGATGTGGTGATGATGAAGCTGGTTGGCGTCAACCCTGTGATTGTCCATGGCGGTGGTCCGCAAATTGCCAGCCTGTTGAAGCGCCTGGGAAAAGAGAGTGAGTTTATCCAGGGGATGCGGGTGACCGATGCAGAAACCATGGATGTGGTGGAGATGGTGCTGGGCGGTCTGGTCAACAAGGAGATCGTCAATCTGTTGAATCGCCACGGCGGCTCTGCTGTTGGCCTGACGGGCAAGGATGGCGATCTGATTCGCGCCACCAAACTGCATGTCAAGCCGCATGACCCGGCGCTTGATGCGTCTGAAATTATCGATCTCGGCCACGTGGGGAAGGTGGAGAGCATCGATACCAGTGTCGTGGATATGCTGGTGCATGGAAATTTCATTCCTGTCATCGCTCCCATCGGGGTCGGTGCGGACGGCCTCAGTTACAACATCAACGCCGACCTGGTCGCGGGTAAGATTGCCGAGGTGCTGCAGGCGGAGAAACTGATCCTGCTGACCAATATCGAAGGACTTCAGGACAAACAGGGAAATCTGCTCACCGGACTCAGCACCAGCCGTGTGGATGAGCTGATTGCGGATGGAACCATTCACGGCGGTATGCTGCCAAAGATAGGCTGCGCCCTGGATGCCGTCAAATCAGGCGTCAATACGGCGCACATCATCGATGGGCGAGTGCCGCACGCGGTGCTGGTGGAACTCTTTACCGACGAGGGCATCGGCACCCTGATCAGGAGGAGCTGAAGTGCCGCGTCCTTCACGCAAGCAGACGATTCTGGAGAGTCTTGCTCAACAGCTGGAAATTCAGTCCGGCAAGCGCATCACCACGGCATCCCTGGCAAAGGCGGCCGGCGTCTCCGAAGCGGCGCTGTATCGTCATTTTGCCAGTAAGGCGCAGATATTCGAGGCGTTGATCGGCTTTGCAGAAGAGAGTGTTTTCACACGCATCAACCAGATTCTTGAAGAGTACAAGGAGACGCCGGAGCGTTGCTACTACATCATTTACCTGTTGCTGGCTTTCTCCGAACGTAATCCCGGTATTACCCGGGTGCTGCTTGGTGACGCCCTGACTGGCGAGAATGAGCGTCTGCATGCGCGTGTCGAGCAGTTTTTTCTACGCGTGGAGTCGCAGTTCAAGCAGGTGCTGCGAGAGGCAAAAATGCGTGGAGAAGCCGAGACTGTCGCCACTGAAGCTCTGACCGCGCGGCTGCTGACGGACTGGGTTGAGGGGCGTATGCATCACTTCCGGCGTTCGATCTTCAAGGAGTCTCCACTGGAGGAGCTGGAGGAGTGCTGGCGGATATTGGCGCCGGCGCTGTTTCGTTAAGCACGCCAGGGCGAAAACCCTGTAACACTGATATTGCCCTCTCGCTGCGGCAGGGTGCTCTCCTGATGGAGGCTCTGCATTGTACATCCAGGTAGATCGAATATTTTCCTAGATCGGTTTTGCCGATCAGTGCCAGAATCAGACTGATTTGAGCGTCCTGCGTTGCCGCTTCAGTGATGACAATTTCATCTGTGTGGTATTTGATAGCAGTGTCAGAGTGTTTTCTGAGATAGGCAACGGAGCGTTTCCACAGGGGCTTGCAGTCGATACCTGATGTGCAGCTGATGACGCCATCAATGGGTTCCGACGCCTGCATCCATGAGGTCGGCGGGGGGTATTTGTCCGGTTGTTTCAGATGGCGATAGCGCTGCAGATCACGGGTATAGAGGTCATGCAGCTGCTGTTTTTTGATTTCCGCCTGTGCAATTTCGTTATCACTCTCCTTGATGCTATGACGCAATCGCAGTAGTTTTTGTATCATATCGACTGGTACGGATTCCCCGCGGGCCTGTATGGCATCGATGCGTTTCTGTTGATTGGCCAGAGACTCGCGGATAGCGCCGTTCTTTTTTGTCATGATGTCGATGGAGCGCTCGATTTTGGCGGTCTTTCCATCCCTCGTCATGATTAGATCGTCAGCGGAGTGATACAGCTCCATGAGCGACTGGTTATTATTGAGATGCTGCTGCCGGGATTTTTGCTGCAGCAGGCGCAGTTTGTTCTCCTGCATACGCTGCTGCTGCTGTGCAGGCGTCAACGACGATGAAACCTTGTCGATGACGACCCCCTGCTGGTTGAATTTTGCATGACCGCGGTGCTTGTGTTGCGCAGGGATTTTGTCAGAATAGTGAACCTTGCCACTCTCGTCCATCCAGCGGTAGAGTTCTGCATGGGGAGCTGTGGCGGCGCCAAGCAGCAGTATCAATAATAGAGGATAATAACGACTCATCAATCTCTTTCTACTCCAAATTTCCAATCTCTATTTTATAGTGCCACAAGGTTGAATTACAGCACAATATTATTTAGGAAATATTGATGCGGCTTGTAACGCTTCGTCTAAAGAGAATACTTGCGGCAAACTCTTTTTTCATCTGTATGCAGGCGCCGCCGGGATCGAAGTTGATAATGAATCAATCAATAGTCCGTGTATAGTAAGAGAGATCAAATTATCCAGAAAAAACATGTTGAATAGTGAAGTCGACATTGAGTACAAAGATGCGCCCTACCTGATTCAGGTCGATGGCATGAGCTGCCAGCATTGTGTCAATGCGGTAGAGAAGGCGGTGCTTGCTGTCGAGGGAGTGACCGCCGCCAGGGTTGATCTGGATGCCGGGAATGTCGAGGTGAGCGGCGGGCTTCCGCATGCTGTGATCGAGGCGATCGGGGAGGCGGGATACGAGGCGCGACCGCAGCCAAAAATACCTGATAGCTGCCCCATTCCTGATGCATCATCTGTGGATCATCCTTCAGAGCGCTCCGGGGAGAGCAATTCTGCTGCAGATGAGCCTGCAGCCTACATGGTTAGCATTAGCGACATGACCTGCGCCTCCTGCGTGGCAGCAGTGGAACGGGCAATCAAGTCTATAGACGGCGTTTCACAGGCGCAGGTCAACCTGGTGGAGAAGCAGGCGCGGGTCGTTGGAGGTGATCCAGTGGCCGTCGTCAAGGCCGTTATCGATCAGGGATATGATGCCGGATTGATTGAAGAGCATTTGCCCTCAGATCGACTTGTGCTGCAATTTCAGGGCGCAGCTGATGACAAACTGGTGGCTCTGCTTTCAGGTTTGGGAACTGATGTACAGATTCACTGGCCGGGAGTTGAACTCACCACCCAACGACATCCCGCAGATCTGTTGCTGCAACTCAGAGATGCAGGTTTTGATGCCTCTCTGCAGGAGCAGTTCGAAGATCCCTACCTGGCCCAGGCGGAACAGGCGGAGCGGGAAATCCGCCGCTCATGGCAACGGGCTCTACTGGCAGGGAGCATGGCCGTGGTACTCATGGCTGGTGAAATGAGCGGGCTGTTTCCTGCATTAAGTCCCGGAGCAGGGCAGCTGTTCTGGGCTGTGATGGCGCTGATGTGTCTCTTTATCATGTGGTTCAGCGGCGCCAGCTACTACCGCACAGCCATCAAACAGGCGAAGCATCTCTCTTCCAACATGGACACCCTGGTGGCGCTGGGGACCGCTGCTGCATGGATCTCCTCGGTGATCATTATCATGATTCCCGATTTCATTCCCGGAGGAGGTAATCATCTCTACCTGGATGCTTCGGTCGCCATTCTTGCATTTTTACAACTGGGGCACGCTCTGGAAACCCGCGCCAAACGCGTCACCAGCAAGGCCATCGGCGCACTGGTGCAGCTGGCCCCCAGATCAGCGTTAGTCGTGCGTGAAGGGGGAGAGGTTATGGCGCCTGTGTCGCTACTGAGACGGGGAGACCGCATCCGGGTAAAGCCGGGCGAGACCATCCCCATCGATGGCGAGGTGATCGATGGCAGCTCCAGTGTGGATGAGTCTATGCTGACCGGTGAATCGAAAAGTATACCCAAACAGCCCGGTGATGAGGTAACTGGCGGCGCCGGTAATCAGGGGGGCACATTGCTGTTTCGCGTCACCCGCCTGGGAGAGGAGACCACGCTCGCCGCTATCGTCAGCATGGTGAAACAGGCGCAGCTCAGCAAGCCGGCAATTGCGCAGCTGGTTGACAGGGTTTCCGCTATCTTCGTGCCCTCGGTCATTATCATCGCAATTGTGACGTTCATCACCTGGAACCTGCTTGGCCCTGAGCCTCAGATCGCCTATGCTCTTACAGCAGGGATCGCAGTACTGGTGATCGCCTGTCCCTGCGCGCTGGGACTGGCCACACCCATCGCCATCATGGTCGGCACAGGGCGTGCAGCACAGCTGGGGATGCTGATTCGCAATAGTGATGCACTGCAGAGCGCATCGCATCTAACCCACCTGGTTGTGGACAAAACCGGCACACTCACCGAAGGGCGGCCTGCCGTCACCGATATCCACGTTATCGATGCTGCGTACAATGACAGCAGCCTGATCCAGCTGGCGCTCAGCCTGGAGAGTGGCTCTGAGCATCCACTGGCGCAGGCTGTAGTTCGCCTCGCGCAGCAGCAGACTGTTGAAGCACTCTCCTGCAGTAATTTTGAGGCAATCAGCGGGCGTGGAATTGTGGGGGAAATTGGAGAAAAACGCTATTTTCTTGGCAATGCGCAGCTACTGGCAGAGCAGAAAATCGATATCGGGGAGCATTGGCGCCAAATCGCAGTGCAGCAGGCCAGCCAGGGTGGAACTCCCGTGTGGCTTGCCAATAGCGACACTCTGCTGGGCCTGCTGGTCCTCAAAGATCCTGTGCGTAAAGAGAGTGCAGCGGCAATCAGGAAACTCCATCAGCAGGGCTTGCGGGTGGTGATGTGTACGGGTGATAACAAGGCGACAGCAACTGCTGTCGGTACAGTACTGGGTGTCGATACAATATTCAGTGAGTTGTTGCCTGAGCAGAAGCTGGAGGTGGTTCGTGATCTGCAGCAGCAGGGTTACAAGGTCGGCATGGTGGGGGACGGGGTCAATGATGCTCCCGCACTTGCACAGGCTGACACGGGTTTCGCCATCGGCAGCGGTACCGATGTAGCTATCGAGAGTGCCGATATTACCCTTGCCGGCGACTCACTGATGAATGTCAGCAACGCCATTGCCATCTCCAGCACCACCCTGCGAAATATTAAACAGAACCTGTTCGGCGCCTTTATCTATAATGTCATCGGCATCCCCCTGGCTGCAGGCGTACTTTTCCCATTGTCGGGGTGGCTGCTCAACCCGATGTTTGCCAGCTTTGCCATGGCGATGTCATCGGTTACCGTAGTGACCAACGCCAACAGGCTCAGGTTTTTTAAACCAGTATCAGGAGATACCCATGAGTGATGTGACCAATCTAAAAGTAACCGGTATGACCTGCAACCACTGTATAGCACGGGCTAAGAAGGCCCTGGAGAGCGTCTCCGGCGTAGATAGTGTCGAGGTCACCCTGGAGCCCGGGGCGGCCAAAGTCACCGGCAGCGTAGCTCATGATGCTTTGATTGCCGCAGTCAAAGAGGCCGGCTACGAGGCCGAAGCCGTATAATTCCAGATGCTTCACAATAACCCCGTGCATTGTTCGAATCTGCGTAGAGTTGGGATCAGCCTTTCAGGGACGCGTGAATACGTCCCTGTATGCTCTGATAAAACATCCCTGTTTTATACAGCCCTGAAAAGCAGACTCCCAACCCTACTTCCTGCACGGGGTTATTGAGAAGCTACCTTAAAGTACAGCAAGTTAAGAGAGAAACCAATGCCAAGCCCGAAGATCGTTTATACCCTCACTGACGAAGCGCCTGCTCTGGCGACCCGTTCACTGCTGCCTGTCGTTAAGGCATTTGTCGAAGCGGCCGGGGTCTGTGTTGAAACCAGGGATATCTCCCTCGCGGGTCGCATTGTTGCAAATTTTCCTGAACATCTGAGTGCTGAGCAACAACAGAATGACGCACTGGCAGAGCTGGGTGAACTGGCGAAGAGACCGGATGCGAATATTATCAAGTTGCCGAATATCAGCTCATCGATCCCGCAACTGAATGCGGCGATCAAGGAGTTGCAGGCGCTGGGATACGAGATCCCTGACTATCCTGAAGAGCCGCAAAATGATGCACAAGAGGAGGTTAGAGCGCGCTATGCAAAAGTACTCGGCAGCGCCGTTAACCCGGTGTTGCGCGAAGGCAACTCGGATCGCCGCGTGGCCGGCCCTGTCAAGGAGTACGCAAAACAGCATCCTCACTCGATGGGAGCATGGAGCACCGACTCCAAATCGCAGGTAGTATCCATGAGTGAGGGTGATTTCTACTCCAGTGAACAGTCGGTGGTGATCGATGATCCAGGTAATATCAAAATTGAGTTCGTTGGTGAAAATGGAAAAATAGAAATTCTGAAACAGAATATTCCTGTTGTGGCCGGCGAGCTTGTCGACGCAACGCGCATGAGCCGCAAGGCGCTGCGTGCTTTCTTCGAAAAAGAGACCGGTGAGGCCAGGCGTGAGGGCATACTACTGTCGCTGCACCTCAAGGCAACGATGATGAAAGTCTCCGACCCCATCATGTTTGGCCATGCTGTGACTGTCTACTACAAGGATGTTTTTGAGAAGCATGCAGCCCTGTTTGAACAGCTTGGTGTTGATCCGAACAATGGTCTCGGTGATCTCTATGCAAAAATCAGCAGCTTGCCTGATGAGCAGAGAGAAGAGGTTGAGGCCGATGTCCAGGCGGTCTATGAGTCACGTCCGGAATTGGCCATGGTGAACTCAGACAGAGGGATCACCAATCTGCATGTTCCCAGTGATGTCATTATTGACGCCTCCATGCCTGCGGCGATACGCTCATCCGGAAAGATGTGGGGGCCGGACGGCAAGCTGCACGATACCAGGGCGATGATTCCGGACCGCTGCTATGCCGGCATCTACCAGGAGGTGATCACTTTCTGTAAACAGCATGGCGCCTTTGATGTGCCGACCATGGGCAGCGTCAGCAATATCGGCCTGATGGCGCAAAAAGCCGAAGAGTACGGCTCGCATGACAAAACCTTTGAAATCCCCGCCAACGGCAGTGTGCGCGTCGTCGATGCAGCAGGCAAAACACTGATGGAGCATGCGGTTGAAGAGGGGGATATCTGGCGCGCCTGCCAAACCAAAGATATACCTATCCGGGACTGGGTCAGACTGGCTGTATCCCGTGCCCGTGCAACAGGCCAGCCCGCCATCTTCTGGCTGGACAATAATCGCGCCCATGACGCCAACCTGATTGCGAAGGTGGAAAAATATCTGCCGGAGCATGACACCGATGGTCTGGATATCCAGATTATGTCACCGCAGGAGGCGATTCGTTACACGCTGCAGCGTGTCAAGGCGGGGCAGGATACGATCTCGGTCACGGGCAACGTGCTGCGCGACTACCTGACAGATCTGTTCCCGATACTAGAGCTGGGCACCAGCGCCAAGATGCTCTCCATCGTACCGTTGCTGGCAGGTGGCGGGCTGTATGAAACCGGCGCAGGCGGCTCGGCACCCAAGCATGTACAGCAACTGCTTGAAGAGAATCATCTGCGCTGGGATTCGCTGGGTGAGTATCTGGCGCTGGTGGTGTCGCTGGAGGGGCTGGCGCAGAAGAGCGGCAGCGAAAAAATTGCGGTGCTGGCCGGGGCACTGGATCAGGCGAATGCGAGGTTCCTCAACAGCGACAAGTCGCCATCACGCAAGGTGGGAGAACTGGATACCCGCGGTAGCCACTTCTACCTGGCGATGTACTGGGCACAAGCACTGGCCACGCAGACTAAAGACAAAGATTTGCAAAGCAAATTTATCCCGGTAGCACGGCAACTGGTGGAAAATGAAGCAACAATTGTTGCAAAGCTCAATGCCGTCCAGGGAGAATCTGTGGATATTGGTGGCTACTACCGTCCTGATGAGCGAAAGACCACACAAGTGATGCGTCCCAGCGATACGTTTAACGCGATTGTGGACACAGTTTGAGTTCCTCACCATTTCTCCGGGGAGGAGAATCATCTGGCCTTTGCAGAGATGCGGGTTGAAACAAGGAGCGGTCCATAAATAACGTAATATCTCAATAACCCCGTGCATGAGAGCAAAATGCTATCGCATTTGAATCGACATATCCACTGCTCATAAGTTTTTTCAGTTCTGACAGCCATCTGTCGTATGCGAATTGTTTTAATAAAGGCAAGATGAATCTGTGTGTAATCATCCCTGAATTTGCAAATCATGGGATTGCTGCTGGACGCAACAATATCAGCAGCGTTGGCGTCCCGCATTAGCGAAGGACATGGTTCGAGATCCCTGGCGAACACACGTCATTTGATCCAGTCGTACTCTGAAGCCCATTGTGGCTGAATCAGCTCACAAAAAAGCAGGCGTAAGGCATCAGCGATTTGTCTGAATTGCCACTCTTTCATGACGGTGAGTCTGCCTTTTGCGTTTAGATATCGACCAACATTTTCGGGCAGATGATTGGCAAGTCGGACATCTTTGTGAGCGTCTATATACTTCAGCATATGCTTACGATACCATGGCAAAGAACGTTTGGGAATGGAGTGTTTTTAAAGTAATGACAGATAGTTACGCCAAAATCTATCGATAGAGTTCTGATGATCGTCAGCGTTTTTTCCAGACATCGCAAGCCCTCCGTGGCTATTGAGATTCACCACAATCATAATGGACGTGGGCTGTATTTTAGTGATCCAAACGGTCATGTTCTTGAAATTATTACAACGGATTATAATATCGATGAGCCAATTTCTTAAATCACTTCTAACAAATAGCTCCAGCGGACAATTCAAATCGTCACTTGTTTTGCATTCACAAAAACGTGCCCCTTTGTATTGCCGCTGAGCAAGGCGTTATGTGTAATAGAAGAAAAGATAAAAGGGGCTCCCCTTAGAGCTTAATAAAAACGGTTAAAAGAAATATGAAAAATGCTACAGACAACATAGACGTCGCGGATATTGATAACGCAATTCAGGTGTTAAATAAATACACCAAGGAACCCAGTATAAAACCTTTAATATCGATATTAGAAGAGTTGAAGAAAGATTCATGCAACGAATCACTTTTAGAACAACTTGCGGATACATGGAGGAATCTTGGCGTGTTTCAAGGTACAGTTTTAACCTATGTGCCCTATTTCTATACTTGGATACCTGATGATATTTTTGGAGATAAGAAATAAATGGGGTCAGTGAATAAAGAGGGCAGAGCCATTTTTACTAAATGCATTTAAAAACACATAACAAGGCGTTCAAGCGGGACTCGCGAAAAAGCGTCGCGCGCCCCTTAACTTAAACGTTATGTTTGTAAAACACTAAAGGATATTTAATATGCCTGCTCAAGAAATTCAATTCGCATTGACCAGCCTTAAAACTGCCTTAGATGTAGGTTCGTTTATTCTAAAGGCTGATAGCGCACTAGATAAAGCTATGTTAAAAATCGAACTTGAGAAAATGATTGATGCGCTAGTTGACACAAAGCAAACAGTTAGAGCACTAGACGATAAGCTCTATGAAAAAGATAAACTTAT
>JAQYVP010000041.1 GCA_030145485.1 Chromatiales bacterium | reverse complement strand
GCAGCTCTATCTAACAACGGGATATGAGGTTTTTCTGTTGCTGGCGACATGGGGGATTCCCGTTGCAATTCTGCCTGCTCTGACGGGAAAGCAGGACGCAGATATCATCCATGCAGTATACGCCGCCTGCTGGCAAACGATTCCTCTGCTGCTGGTCATGCGCGCCTATGTTTGTAGACTACCGAAGCACAGGAATTTTGTTGTTCTGCTGCTGGTTGCAGCTCTGTTCGTACTTGGGTATCACTACATTCCAGATTATCTGGCAGGGTAAAAGTCTAAATCCTTATCACCTCAGACCTATTCCCTTTCTTTATAATGCTGCTGTTTAACAAGTTAAAGTGTAAACCTCAGATGAGCTTGAGCTTGCGTAACGGGCTTTTTGAGAAGTTGCCTGGCCAGAATGATGTTGCAAATCAAAGGTAGGCCCGATATACTTACGTCACATAGTATACGTAAGTGGCAGGAGTATATGATGGATAAGATTTTTTCGGCACGCGTGGACGAGTCCGTCATTCAGCAAATAGGAGTGTTAGCCAATGAACTGGATACTTCTAAAAAGGCAGTTATTGAAGCGGCAATCAGGATGTTTTCTGAGCAGACTGGTTTAGATAAAAAAATTGATGCATTTGAAAACAGCTGTGGCGCCTGGAAAAGATCGGATACGACTCAGGAAAGCATCTCAGAAGCGCGTTCAGCTTTCAATAAATCCATGCAAAGGCATCATCGGTGAGAGCTTATATCGATGCGGATATTCTTATCTGGCATCTTCGAGGAGAGAAAAAAGCCAGAAATTTATTAATGCGTCTTCGGGATAAGGATGGATACGATCTCTATACCGGCGCGATGCAGCGTGCAGAAGTTGTTTTCTTTATGAGGCCTGAAGAGGAGGCTGCGACAGCCTTATTTTTGTCACAGTTTACAACAGAGTCAGTGGATCAGAAAATTGTTGATATAGCCGGAATGTTGTATCGTAAATGGAATCCCAGCCATGGAGTCGACGCCAATGATGCAATTCTTGCCGCTACTGTGATGCATACAGGAGGATGTATTTTTACGCTGAACAGTAAACATTTTCCTATGTCTGAATTAAATATCCAAACAGGGTGGAAGTGAATCTTTTCATGCCCATAATAGATTATCCAGGATAAAACAGCAGGCCGTCATCGATGGAGACGGCGTGCATCGGATGTGCATAGAGCTCCGAGAGATTATCCGCGGTGGCGATGTCCAGTGTCGCGCCTTTGAGGTAACGTCCATCACCAAACAGCAGCAGTAGATGAGAACATAATCGCACAGCGACAGATGGATCGTGAAGAACCATGATGCATGACCTATTCTCAGTCGAGAAATACTCAATAAGTACTTGTAATAACTTAAACATAACTCCTGGATCGAGATGATTCTCGGGCTCATCAAGGAGCGCAATGCGTGGAGACTGGGTATGCAGTATCGCCATCGCGACCCGTTGCATCTCACCACCGGAGAGAGTGTTCGCTGCTCTGCCGGCAAGCTGTGTAATCTTGAACTTTTGCATTGCAGAATGAACCTGCTGACGATCTTCGGCGGTGATGCCCGCCAGTAGCTTCTGTTGTGCAAACCGGCCGCTCATCACCAGCTCTTCAACCCTGGTTGGAAAATCATAACTGCTGTGCTGAAATAGCAGGCCGATCAATTGAGCAAGCTGTCGTTGCGAGTAGCTGTTGATAGAGCGTTGTTGAATGTGAATCTCGCCCTCATCAACTTCACGCAATCCCGCCAGGCTGTGCAGCAGCGAGGTTTTTCCACAGCCGTTGGGTCCGAGTATCCCCCAGCACTGCTGCGGCTCGATGCGCCACTGCAGTTGATGAATGAGTTCTCTGCCGCCGGCGTTGATGGTAATATCCTGACACTGCAAAAGTGCTTTCATCGCTGTGCCCTTTTCATCAGAAAAAGAAAGATCGGCACGCCGATCATGGCGGTAAAAACACCGACAGGCATTTGCCGTGGTGCAATGATGGTGCGAGACATCAGGTCAGCAGCCATCATCAGCATCCCCCCTGTCATGACGCTTGCAGGAATGAGGCGGCGATGCGATGCGCCTGTCACAAAACGCACAAGATGCGGGGTTACCAGGCCAACGAATCCAATTGGCCCGGCAACAGAGACCGCGATAGCCGTCACAGTGACCGCTACACTCAGCATTGCAAAGCGCAGCGATCTGACGGAGACGCCTAACGAGGCAGCCTGCAGGTCACCCAGCAGCAACATATCCAGTGGTTTTGCCAGTAGTAATGCAGCAAGCAGCCCGACGGCCAGTGTGGCGGCAGGCAATAGCAGTGACGAACTTTCTCCCAGATCACCGATTAGCCAGAAGAGCATGCCGGGGATCTGTGCTGTGGGTGCGGCTGTTAGCAGGAAAGTGATCAAAGCCCCCCATCCTGTCGTCAGGATGATGCCGGAGAGCAGCAGTTGTTGCTGCTGCAGGCCCTGCCGCAGTCCTGTGAAAGAGAGCAGTATCAAGGTGCTGAAGGCTGCTCCGGCAAGCGCCATGAATGCATGCAGCTGTGCCGGAATTGCCAGCAGAAAGGCAATCAGCATTGCAGCTGCAGCGCCTCCCGATGTGCCAAGAATGTAGGGGTCGGCGAGGGGGTTGCGCAACAGCGCCTGCATGAGGACGCCGGCGAGCGCCAGCAATCCGCCAATGATAAAAGCGAATACAGCCCGAGGCAATCTCAGTTCCCACAGAATACGTGACCAGGTTGTTTCATCAGGGTTGAGCAGCAGTTCTATGATTGCTGCAAAGGGGATGGAGATGCTTCCATAACTGACCGACAGCAACAGCATCAAGGCGACACCCAGGGTTATCAGCAGTATCGCCAGCGGCTGTTTCATGGATGCAGTCTGATGATTGGCCATCCCTGCTGCTGCGCACGTTGTTCGAGGAGTTTATCCGGATTCACGGCGACAGGATGCTCCACCTGCTCGAGCAGAGGCAGATCATTATGCGAATCACTGTAGAACCAGCTGCCATCCAGTGACTGCTGATGCTGCTGCAGCCAGCTTTCAAGACGATGCACTTTTCCCTGTTGGTAGCTGGGTTCACCGGAGACTTCGCCCGTATACCTGCCATCTTTTATGCGCGGCTCAGTTGCCAGCAGATTGTCAATGCCAAAACGCCGTGCAATCGGGGCGGTCACGAAGGCATTGGTAGCTGTAATGATCATCAGGATGTCACCTTTGCGGCGATGTTCATCGACCAGTTCAAGGGCATCCGTGGTGATCAACGGTTCAATATAGTGACGCATGAATTGCCGGTGCCACTGCTGCAGTGACTCAAGAGGATGTTGAGAGAGTGGATAGAGGGAAAATTGTAAAAATTCCATGATATCAAGGCGTCCCTGCTTGTACTCCTGGTAAAAACGCTGGTTCTGCTGTTCATAGAAATCACGATCAACGATCCCCTGGTCGCACAGAAAAATTCCCCACAGATAGTCGGAATCCCCTGCCAGTAGAGTATTGTCCAGATCAAATATTGCCAATGCCACGTCAATCATCCCACTAGAATCCTTGATTCACTAAAATGCTTGCAAATGAGTCAAGTTTTAAAAGAATCTCTCGCTTAAGAACGCAAAGCTTCCGCGTCCTGCTAATGCCTCTGACCTACATCCATGCAGGCCAAGACCGCAAAGGTTTTTCTTGGCGAACTTGGCGTCTTAGCGAGAGAAAATGTTTTTTCATGCTTTGTCAGTCTGAGACATGGTCTCGCTAGAAAGGTTGTCAGAAGTTTCACCGCGAACTATACCGATTTTCTATATTTAGCAGTAGTTTATGTTGCATCGTTCTTGCTTTATCATACAAAATTTGAAAGAATGAGAAGAGTTATCCGATATTAATAAACTCTTTGATCGTGATAGATTCTGATGGTTTCCGGCCCAATGTCGGTATTATTTTGTGCAATCAACAGCGCCAGTTGTTCTGGGCGAAACGCATCGGACAGGATGCATGGCAATTTCCACAGGGAGGCATCGATACAAACGAGTCGCCTGAAGAGGCGATGTATCGCGAACTGGATGAAGAGGTGGGGCTGAAACCTCACCATGTCAACCTGCTCGGCTCGACGCATGACTGGTTGCGTTATCGTCTGCCGAGGCGTTATATTCGTAAGAACAGCAATCCTGTCTGCATTGGACAGAAGCAGCGCTGGTATCTGTTGCGAGTCAACTGCAACGAATCTGATTTTTGTCTGGATCATTCGCCCAAGCCGGAGTTTGATCACTGGCGCTGGGTGAAATACTGGTATCCGGTCGACAAGGTCGTCTACTTTAAACGCAGGGTCTATGCTGATGCGTTAAAGCAGCTGGCTCCACTGCTGTTTCCAACAGAAGTGCCGGGTCCGGGGTTCTCAGAACCACACGCCATCTCCCGGCGTGTGCGCCTGTATCGCTGAGAGAGCCATTCCCGGGGGATAAGCCAGCGTACTCGCCATGCATCGAGTGGTGCAATGCGCGGAGCTTATTGCACCCTGCGAGGGTTGTTTTTACGCAATATTGTTTCATTTCTAAGCTGTGCGCATGTGTGGAAAATATTTGTTTGTTGCGTTAGATTCCGCCAGTTAAAACGGACAACACTGTATGCTCGCGACCCTTCATCATATCATTCAAAAAGTCAACGACTCTGCGGATCTTGGAGAGGCGCTGGATACCATTGTTTCTATGCTTCGGGAGAGTATTCAGGCAGACGTATGCTCTGTCTATCTGACCGATTTTGAAGCTCACCGTCATGTTCTCAGAGCAACAGACGGTCTCAATAAGGAGGCGATAGGAACAGTCTACCTGCCGATGCATCGCGGACTGGTCGGACTGGTGAGTGAACGCGCCGAAGCAATCAATATCGAAGATGCCCATTGCCACAAAAAATACCTGGCTACAGTCGAAACCGGGGAGATCAGTTACCACGCTTTTCTTGGTGCGCCTATTCTGCAGCAGAGCAGGGTTCTTGGTGTGTTGGTGGTTCGCAACAGGAACAAAGAAAAAATTGATGACGAGGTGGTTACTTTTGTTCTTACTCTTGCGGCTCAACTTGCCGGCGCGATTGCTCATGCCATTGCCTTGGGTGAAATGGCAGATATCCAGGGGAGAGGGGATCATGGAACTCGATTTTTAAAGGGGCGCGCCAGTTCCAGTGGCATTGCAATGGGAACAGCCTACGTCACATCTCTTCCGGCAGACCTGGAGAGTGTTCCTGATCGTCTCACAAATGACATAAAGCTCGAACAGAGACAGTTGCGTGAGGCGATTCATGCTGTGCAAAAGGAGTTGCGCCGGCTCAAGCAGAAACTCAGCGGCGATCTTCCCGAGGAGGACCAGGCTCTTTTTGACGCCTGGCTGATGATTCTTTCAGAAGATGCGCTCACCGGCCGGGCGATACAGCTGATAGCGGAGAAAGGGATTTGGGCGCCGGCAGCATTGCGCATGACAGTTGAAGAACATGCACGTGTTTTTGACGCTATGGAGGATATCTATCTGCGCGAACGCGCATCCGACATCAGGGATCTGGGACGCAGGGTGCTGTCACATCTGCAGCAGGAGTCACCATCGATCATCGAGTATCCTGCGCGTACGATTCTGGTGGGGGAGGAGGTCAGCGCAGTGCAACTTGCCGAAGTGCCACGATCAAAGCTGGCAGGCGTTGTTTCCGCGACCGGGTCAAGTTCGTCGCATGTGGCGATCTTATCGCGCGCTTTGGGTGTGCCATCCGTGATGGGAGTGGATTCACTTCCTACAATGCGTCTCGATGGCAGGGAACTTATTCTTGATGGCTATAGCGGCCGTATTTACATCTCTCCGCAACCCATGGTGCGGCAGGAGTATCAGCGACTGGCCGAGGAGGATCGCGCGCTTACAGCAGAACTGGAGAATTTGCGTGGCCTGCCTGTCGAAACCACGGATGGCGTAAGTATTCCACTCTATCTCAACACAGGATTGCTCACGGACATGAGCAGTTTCGGTATTGAAGAGTCTGATGGTGTTGGTCTCTACCGAACCGAATTCCCCTTCATGATCAGAGACCGTTTTCCCGGTGAAGAGACACAGGTGAAAAATTATGCCAAGGTTCTGCAGGCTTTTTCGCCCCGCCCGGTGGTGCTGCGGACCCTGGATATTGGCGGTGACAAACCGCTGCCCTATTTCCCCGTGAAGGAGTCAAATCCTTTTCTTGGCTGGCGTGGTGTGCGCATTTCACTGGACCATCCTGAAATATTCCTTACCCAGGTGCGGGCGATGTTGCGCGCCAGTGTCGAGCTGGATAATCTGCATATCATGTTGCCAATGGTGACCTCTGTCGCAGAGGTTGACCAGTTGCTTGCACTGATCAAGCGTGCGCATCGAGAATTGCTGGAGGAGGGCTGTGCGATCACGAAACCCGGAATCGGGGTCATGATCGAGGTTCCTGCTGCCGTCTACAACAGTGCAGCGATTGCCAAACGCGTCGATTTCATCTCGGTTGGCACCAATGACCTGACGCAATACCTGCTGGCAGTTGACAGAAATAACCCGCGTGTCGCCGAACTCTACAGCGACCTTCATCCGGCAGTCCTGTTTGCAATAATACAGATCATCAAGGGCGCCAGTCAGTATAATTGCCCTGTCGGCATCTGTGGAGAACTGGCGGGAAACCCACTTGCAACTCCGTTGCTGATCGGCATGGGAGTGGACAGCCTGAGTATGAGCGCTGGTAGCCTGTTGCGTGTGAAACGCGTGATTTCGAGCATCAGCCAGTCGCATGCGATCCGCCTGCTGCAAAGCACTTTGCAGATGAATGAGGCGGATGAAATCAAAGGCTTCATGAGCGCCGCACTGGAAAACCTCGGTCTGGAAAAACTGCTCAAACCGGGGCAGGGATCAGGAGTGCGGAGTAGGTGAGAGGTAGGAGAGAGTTGAGGAGCCTGTAGGTGAATACGTTACCGCATAATGACTCAACCAGTGTTGCATCATGTTATAACCACGGCCCACACGGAGTTGTTTTCTCGTTCCCACGCTCCAGCGCGGGAACCAGCAGTCATTCTAAATGTAGAGAGATACTCACCACGAAGGCATTTTTGTGACCAGTTGATTCTTCGTGGTAAAAGTCTTTTTAAGATATCGGTAATCTATTGGTACATTGAGGATTGCCAGGTAACCGGCGTAATCCTTGTTCTCTTTATCAGTGTCTATCTGTGTTCATCTGTGGATAATTTTTTCTACGCCATTCCCAGGACATGGTATCCGGAATCGACATAGAGAACGTCGCCGGTGATGCCAGAGGCGAGATCCGAGCACAGGAAAGCTGCGGCATTGCCGACTTCCTGAATGGTGACGTTTCGGCGCAGCGGTGTTTTTCCCTCTGCTTCCGACAGCATTCCCTTGAAACCACTGATGCCTGCCGAGGCGAGGGTGCGGATCGGGCCGGCGGATACAGCATTGACGCGCGTGCCCTCAGGGCCGAGAGAGTCCGCCATGTAGCGCACGTTGGCTTCCAGGCTGGCCTTGGCGACGCCCATGACATTGTAGTTGGGAACGGTGCGCACGGCGCCCAGGTAGCTCATGGTGAGCAGTGAACCGTTGCGTCCCTGCATCATGCTGCGCCCGGCCTTGGCAAGCGCTGCAAAACTGTAGGCGCTGATGTCGTGGGCGATGGCAAAGCCTTCGCGGGTCACGGCATCGACATAGCTGCCCTCGAGCTGATCTCTGGGTGCGAAGCCGACCGAGTGAATGATGCAGTCCAGTCCATCCCAGCTTTTCCCCAACTCCGTGAAGAGCGTTTCGATGTCATCGTCGGAACTGACATCCAGCGGAAACACCAGGCTGGAACCAAACTCTTCGGCCGCTGCCTCGACACGACTTTTGAGCTTGTCGTTCTGGTAGCTGAAGGCGAGTTCAGCGCCTTCACGATACATCGCCTGTGCGACGCCATAGGCGATGGATTTTTTACTTGCCACGCCGACGATCAGCACCCGTTTGTTGTCAAGAAATCCCATAATCACTAAACCTGTTGTAATGAATGACACATTGCCGTTAAAGTTACGCGAATTATCGCAAGAAAGAAAGACCTTCTCACCTGTGGCAGCAATTCTAAATGTAGATAGATACTCACCACGAAGCACACGAAGAGCACGAAGGTATTTTTGTATCAGGTTGATTCTTCGTGGTCTTCGTATGCTTGGTGGTAAAAGTCTTTTTAAATGTCGACACTCTACTGGTGCATTGAGAATTGATACACCTGTGTATTTTGATGAAAACTTGTCATCACGCTCTCCCTTTGTCAAAGTGTGGAGCATTTGGTGGATGCGGCAAAGAGATGCCTTATCCCCCCTACGTCTCTCTTGTGTTGTCATTTTGCTGCTGCTTAGCGGCTGTAAAGATGTGTGGAACAATCCCTACCCGGCAAAGGATGACGCGGCCAACATCTACTACAGCTCTTTTGACGAACGCCCCAAGCATCTCGATCCGGTGCGCTCCTATACATCCAGTGAGTGGGCTTTTCTTTCGCAGATCTATGAACCGCCCTATCAATACCATTTTTTAAAGCGTCCCTACGAGGTGGTTCCGCTGACTGCAGCCGCCATGCCGCAAATCCTGCAGCTGGACAAGGATGGCCATCAAATAGAGGGCAACCGGGAAACACCTGCTTTTACGGACTACATCATCCGTATTCAGCCGGGAATCCGCTATCAACCGCATCCCGCCTTTGCCCGCGACGCACAGGGTGAAACACTCTACAATGCTCAATGGAAGGGGCTGCAGCAGGTGCATCAACTCTCCGATTTCGAGCACAGTGATACACGTGAGCTGACGGCAGATGATTACGTCTACCAGATCAAGCGGATTGGCTTCTCGCCGCTACACTCTCCGATCGCCAGTTTGATGCAGGATTATATCGTTGGACTCAAGGAATTTTCATCACGGCTCGACCTGGAGTATGCACAACTGCAGCAGCTTGGTGAGGAGCAGCCGTGGCTGGATCTGCGCCCGTTTCAACTCGAGGGCGTCGAGGTCATCGACAGGTATAGCTATCGGATCCGCCTCAAGGGAGAATACCCGCAGTTTCTCTACTGGCTGGCGATGAACTTTTTTGCCCCTATGCCATGGGAGGCGGAGCGCTTCTATCATCTGCCGGGGATGACAGAGCGCAATATCACCCTGCACTGGTATCCTGTCGGCACCGGTCCCTTCTATCTCTCCGAAAATAATCCCAATCTGCGCATGGTGCTGGCGCGAAACCCGAACTTTCACGGTGAACTCTATCCTCACAGCGGCGAACCGGCAGATGTTGCTGATGGCTATTTAGAGGATGCCGGCAAACCCATGCCCTTTATCGACAAGGCAATCTACAGCCTCGACAAGGAGTCGATCCCGCGCTGGAACAAATTTTTGCAGGGCTACTACGATGTCTCCGGCATCGGCTCGGATAGCTTTGACCAGGCCGTGCAGTTCGGCGCATCCGGTGAAGCTGAGTTGACGGACTCCATGCGCGACCAGGGCATTGAACTGTTGACCTCGGTATCGACCAGCATCTTCTATTTCGGCTTCAACATGCTGGACGACGTGGTCGGCGGCGACTCCGAACGCGCCCGGCTGCTGCGCCAGGCAATCTCCATTGCCCTCGACTATGAGGAATTCATCTCCATCTTCCGCAATGGACGCGGCAAGGTGGCCCACACGCCGCTTCCGCCGGGAATTTTCGGCTACCGGGAGGGCAACGACGGTATCAACCCGGTGGTCTACAGGATAGATAATGGTGCGCCGGTGCGCCGCTCCATCGAGGAGGCAGATGCGCTGCTTGAGAAGGCGGGCTATCCAAACGGCCGCGATCCCGACACTGGCAAGCCGTTGATCCTCAATTTTGATACTGCCGCAACAGGTCCCGACAGCAAGGCGCTGCTGAGCTGGTACCGCAAGCAGTTCCAAAAGATCGGCATCGACCTGGTATTTCGCACCAGCGATTACAACCGCTTTCAGGACAAGATGCTGAAGGGAACCGAACAGCTGTTCGCATGGGGCTGGAATGCCGATTATCCGGATCCTGAAAATTTTCTGTTTATGCTCTATGGTCCTCACTCGCGCGTCAAACACCATGGCGAGAACACGGCCAACTACAGCAATGCGGAGTTTGACAGCCTCTTTGATCAGATGAAATTTCTGCCCAATGGTGAACAACGCCAGCAGATTATCGACCGGATGATCACAATCGTGCAGCAGGATGCTCCCTGGGTGTGGGGTTTTTATCCAGTCGATTTTGTGCTGCATCACCAGTGGTACAGCAATGCCAAGCCCAACCTGATGGCAAACAACACGCTGAAGTACAAACGCATCGACGCCGACACCCGTGCGCGCCTGCGCAAGCAGTGGAACCAGCCGATCGTCTGGCCGGTGGTGCTGTTCGTTGCTTTGCTGCTGTTGTCACTGCTGCCTGCAGTCTATCTCTACCGTCGCCATGAGCGGAGTACAGCGCGATGATGGCCTACATCATCAGACGTCTGCTGTACGCCATCCCGATACTGATCGGCGTCAACCTGATCACTTTCGTGCTCTTTTTCACCGTCAATACGCCGGATGACATGGCGCGCATGCACCTCGGCATGAAGCGCGTTACTCCCGAGGCGATCGAGAAGTGGAAACAGGAGCGACACTACGACAAGCCGCTGGTCTACAACAAATCGGCTGAGGGGATGACGAAGCTGACCGACACCATCTTTGCACAAAAATCACTGGCGCTGTTTGCCTTTCGTTTCGGCTCCAGTGACAACGGCCGTGATATCGGTCACGATATCCGCCAGCGCATGTGGCCCAGCCTCGCGATTGCTGTGCCTGTGCTGATCATGGGGATGCTGCTGTATATCTCTCTGGCGCTGCTGCTGGTGTTTTTCAGAGCAACTTATGTCGATACCCTGGGGGTCGTGCTGGCGGTGATGATGATGTCGATCTCGTCGATGTTTTATATCATCGGCGGGCAGTTTCTGATCGGCAAGTTCCTGCACCTCGTACCGATTTCCGGTTTCGATCCCGACGACGCCTGGAAATTTTTGATCCTGCCGGTGATCATCGGCGTGGTCGGTGGCATTGGCGGCGCCACACGTTTCTACCGCACACTGTTTCTGGAGGAGATCCACCGCGATTATGTGCGCAGCGCGCGCGCCAGGGGCTTGTCCGAAATGCGGGTGATGTTCGTGCATGTATTGAAAAATGCCATGATCCCGATCCTCACCGGGGTGGTCGCAGCACTGCCGCTGCTGTTCATGGGGAGCCTGGTGACCGAGTCCTTTTTCGGCATACCCGGACTTGGCAGCTATACCATCGATGCTATCAACAGTCAGGATTTCGCCATCGTGCGCGCCATGGTGTTTCTTGGTTCGGTGCTCTACATCATCGGCCTGATACTGACGGATATCTCCTACACCCTCGTCGATCCACGCGTGAGTCTGCAGTGATGCCGCAACTCCTCTTCCTGTGGACAGATCTGCTGCTGTGGCTACTGGTGCTGCTGACAGTGGTGTTCATTCGCTATGCCGGCAGGCGTCGTCACCTGCGCGAACCCTGGCAGCGTGTTTTTCGCTCCCGCATGGCAGTCGGCGCTGCAGTTGTGCTCGGTGCTTTTATACTCATCGGTTTGCTCGACTCGATTCATTTTCGCAGCGGTGATGACGCAACCAATCCCGGTGAAGTGCTGAGCCTGTTCGATACCATGGTCACACCGCTGCGCGAGCAGCAGGAGAAGAGCTACTCAGCCCCATTTGCCACCATGCTGTTCACGCGGGAGATGGTGACGCTGGAGGATGGCAGCACTCAGCGCATCTATCCGCGGCTGAAGTATGGTGGGGCCCATTTGACGGATCTGGCAGAGAAGCGCCGTGATATTGTTGTGACTGCTGCCATAGGAGCAGCGCAGGCTATTGCGTTGTGGCTGCTGGTGCTGTTGCTGCTGGGCTGGCGTCGCAACATGCGGACCTCCCCGCCTCGTGGGAGGGTGAGCTTGCTCTCCATGCTCCGCCGCAGCAGCGATAACTCCAACAGCTTCCCGTGGCATATTCTCTCCTGGATGCTGCTGATGCTGTTTGTGTTGATCCTGGTCTGCGCCAACCTGTCGTTGAAATATCATATTCTCGGCACCGACAAGGTGGGGGAAGATGTCTTCTACCAGGCGTTGAAGAGCATTCGCACAGGCCTGGTACTGGGAACACTCACCACGCTGGTGATGCTGCCTGCGGCAATTCTCATGGGTATCATGGCCGGTTATTTCAGGGGCTGGGTCGATGATGTGATCCAGTATCTCTACACCACCCTGAATTCGATTCCCGGTGTGCTGCTGATCGCCGCCTCGGTGCTGATGCTGCAGGTCTACATGGACAACAATGCAGCCGACTTCAGCTCCACCATCGAGCGGGCCGACATGCGGCTGCTGTTTTTGTGCATTATTCTAGGCGTCACCAGCTGGACTGGCCTGTGCCGCATGCTGCGCGGCGAGGCGCTGAAGATTCGCGAGCTCGATTATGTGCAGGCTTCACAGGCATTCGGCGTCAGCAGCTTCCGCATCATGATGCGCCACCTGCTTCCCAACGTCATGCATATCGTGTTGATCACCGTGGTGCTCGATTTCAGCGGCCTGGTGCTGGCCGAGGCGGTGCTTGCCTACATCAATATCGGCGTCGATCCCAGCACCAACAGCTGGGGCAACATGATCAACAGCGCACGCCTGGAGATGGCGCGTGAACCGATCGTGTGGTGGTCGCTGTCGGCAGCGTTTGTCTTCATGTTTGCACTGGTGCTGGCGGCGAACCTTTTTTCTGATGTAGTGCGCGATGCCTTCGATCC
>JAQYVP010000002.1 GCA_030145485.1 Chromatiales bacterium | reverse complement strand
CAGGGCCTGTCACCACGAATAGCAAGGGATGTTTCGATTGTGGAAAGCGAATATCCTGGATCAGCGCCTGCAACGGCTCGTCTTCCGGGCCGGCAAGCTGCTGAAGTCGGGGAATGTCATCGACATCCGGTTCAGCGACTTCGAGGCTATCTCGCCACAGCGAATCTGAACGTGCAACGCTGACGCCGGACTGCTTAATCTCCCAGTACCAGCCTGAGTGAGGCCGATTAAAACGGGGGTCCGTGGGGCGCCAGGTCATTTTCAGGATCTCGTCCGGGGTCATGTCACTTGCAGCGACCAGCTCCTCCAGGTGATCCTGCAGCGAGCCATTAAAGTGTTTCTCGATGTGACCGCGGAACAAAAACACCAGTAACACTGCAGTGACCAGCAGCGCTGCTGCGACCCACACAAACGAAGTCGTGATCAGCCGGTATGTCAGGGAATTACGCATCCTGTTCTGGCGCCAGTAGCTGATAACCCAGGCCCCGATGCGTCTTGATCGCATCCGCCCCGAGCTTTTTGCGCAGACGATTGATCAGCACCTCGATGACATTGGAGTCACGGTCAAAATTCTGGTCATAAAGATGTTCCGTCAACTCGGTCTTGGAAATGACCCGGTTTTCATTGCGCATCAGGTGGGCCAGTGTGCGGAACTCGAGGGCAGTCAGCTCGACGGGGCGACCCGCGAGCGTCAATCGTGTCGCGCTGACATCGAGCGTGAGCAAACCACACTCAAGAACAGGGCTGGCATGCCCCGTGGAGCGCCGCACCAGAGCTTCCACACGCGCCAGCATCTCCTCCAGCTCGAAGGGTTTTGCCAGGTAGTCGTCTGCGCCTGCGCGCAGGCCTGCAACCTTCTCCCGCCAGGTATCACGTGCGGTCAGGATCAGCACAGGCATGTCGCGGCCTGTACGGCGCCATTGCTGCAGTACGCTCAGACCGTCACGCTTTGGAAGCCCGAGATCCAGTACAACAACATCGTAGTTTTCCGTATCACCGAGATACTGGCCCTCCTCGCCATCATGCGCCACATCAACGACGCACATCGCCTGGCGCAGCGTCTCCAGCAACTGCCTGGCGATATCGAGATCATCTTCTATGACAAGTACTCTCATCGGGATGAATCTCGCAGTTCAACTGCCATGTGGAAGGCCTTCTGTATCGAGAAGTTCAAGCGTAACAGCATCATATTCCAGTTCGTAGACTCTTCCCTTATTAGTGAGTATCTTGATTTCGTAGATCCAGATATCCTTGTCACCATACTCCTCCTGTTCGAGTTCCACCTCCAGGATGCGCCCCGGATACTTTTTCTGTACGAGCGCCAGCAACTCTCGCAGCGGAACAACCTCGCCCGGCAGTGGAGCGCTCTCCCGATCGTCGTCTGCAATGCTCCAGGACGCACCTACGGCAAGAGCCGCCAGTACAACCAGCAGAACGCCCAAAAACCTTTTCCAGTGAACCGGCATCAGCATCAAACACCTTAAAAACGACAGCTTCATTGTTTCAAAGCAAACCTTAACCTCAGCTTAAATTCCCTGTCAGCATCGGTTCAGCGTGGTTGTCGTAGACTTTAGTCAAACCTGATATTTACTCGAGGAGTCAATCATGAAACAGGAAAACAGCATCAAAGTCTGGGACCCGTTCGTACGGATCTTCCACTGGGGCCTGGTCATCTCCTTTGTAACAGCCTATGTAAGTGAAGAGGAGATCCTTGGCATCCATACACTTGCCGGCTATGTGTTGCTGGGACTTTTGTCACTGCGCCTGGTATGGGGCGTCATCGGCACTCACCATGCAAGGTTCTCTGATTTCACCTACTCACTTGCAAGTATACGCGCCTTTATTAGCGATACGCTGAAGCTGCGCGCCAGACGCTACATCGGGCATAACCCTGCCGGCGGCGCCATGATTTTTTTGCTCATTGCCAGCTTGCTGCTGACATCGATCACCGGACTCGGCATCTACGCTGCAGCGGAACAGGCGGGACCATTGGCGGGCCTGTTGACGAACAGTAGCGAGTTCATGAAGGAGGCGCTGGAAGAGACACATGAATTTTTTGCCAATTTCACGCTCTTCCTGGTCTTCATACACATCGCCGGCGTCATCGTGGAGAGCTTTATTCACCGTGAAAATCTCGCTAAATCCATGCTCACCGGCTACAAGCGGGCGCTGGATACCCCGCAGGAGGATAAATCATGACAAGGGTGTTTCCAATGGTCGTCATGACCATCATCATTACGACGCCTGCCATAGTCATGGCAAATAGCGCAGGTGGCAAAGCGGGATTCAGTACACAACGCGGTGAGGAACTGTGGAATAGAAAGTTTACTGTTTCCGGTCAGCCGCGCAGTTGTGCAACTTGCCACACGAGCGATCCCCGCCTGGCTGGCAAGCATCTCCGTACCAGCAAGCTGATCAAACCAATGGCGCCTTCTGTAAACCCTGATCGGTTCACTGATCAACGTAAGAGTGAAAAATGGTTCAAACGTAATTGCAAGTGGACGCTGGGCCGTGTTTGCACGGAACAGGAAAAAGGCGACCTGCTTGAATATCTGAAGACTCAATGATGGAGAATAGAAATGAATATAAAAACAGTGATTTTCTCAACCACAGCGTTAACGTTTGTCGGAATACTGGGTATCGGATTAGAGGATGTCTGGAGCGATGATGATGACGGCATAAAAATGCGATCCAGGGGTGTCGCACCAGTGACTGACCCATTGTACAAGGAGGAGTGTGGCAGTTGTCACTTCGCCTACCCGCCGGGGCTGCTGCCTGCTGCGTCATGGCAACGCATCATGGCCGGCCTCGACGACCATTTCGGCGACAATGCGGAGTTGGATACCCAGGCCGGACTACAGATCAGTAAATATCTAACAGCCTACGCCGCTGACGCATCCGGATATCGACGCTCACGCGCCATCATCAGCAGCCTGAGATATAGCCGCACCCTGCCGCTGCGCATTACGGAAATACCATACTTCAGACATGAACACAGAGAGATTCCGAGGCGGATCATCAACCTTCCGGATGTTGGCAGTCTGAGTCAATGCAATGCATGCCACCAGCGTGCAGAAAAAGGCTCATTCAGAGAAAGCGAGATATGGATCAAGGGGATCGGCCGGTGGGACGACTAAGCTTGCAGCAGCCATCGAAGGACCACTGCCGATCACTGGTTGCGTTATTGGCAGACTAACAGAGTACACCGGGCACAGTTATAGAGAACTTGCTCTATTTATAAACGCCAAATCGGATCATGGTTTGATATAGCTGTATCCCATGGCCTGTAACTTCGCTACCTCTGCTACACCGCTTGGAACGATGTCAGCTTCATCCACATCGAACAAATCATCCTCATAATTAATCTTTTTTCCTTTCAGCGTGTTTGCGCAGACCTCAAAACCCACACCCTGATTCTTCAGTCCGGTGATTTTTGTCTGCATCGCATCGGTTGCATTCCCCAACTTCAATTTGGTGTTTTCAAGCTGATCCGGTGTCAACAACAGAGAGAGTCCCTTGCCGTGCATAACAACTTTCAAATCGAGGTCCTCTTCACCAACGGCATTGATATGATTCTGGATATTACGCAAAGCGCCGGCCTGGGTTTTGGGATCATCGTAGTTGATATGGTAAACAACTTTCTGTTTGCCATAAAGATCACCTGCAACAGCGATACCTCCGATAAGCAGGCTGGTACAGATAAGCAGCGTAAGTGCTATTTTTGATTTCATTAATATATTCCTCTGGTGGAAAGATTGCTTTCTTGTAGTGAAAAGTCAGAACTTAATCGAGCATGGAAAGAACGACCTTTCTGAATACTGATGATACATACTATGCGGGAAAGATTAAATGGGAGAATGTGGTAACCGCCATTCAGGTAATCCTTAATTTGAATCATTATTATTGAGTTTGTACGCTCCGAGATTGATCTGTTACTCGGCTGTGTTCAGCCGAGTACAGTGAGACTAGGTCTCAGACTGACGAGACATGAAAAAGATTATTTCTCTCGCAAAGGCGCAAAGGTCGCCAGGAAAATCCTTTGAGGTCTTTGCGAGAGTCATTCTTGAAATTTGACACCTTTGTAAAGATGTTGGTCACTCAAGGATTACTATGAAGGATGCCAAACATAGCTTGCGGCGAACACGATGACTGCTCCAACAATCAATGCGGATGCTTTTGTACCCTGCGTGACCAGGCAACGACATAATCGAGACCGCTGCTGACAGTTGTCAGGGCAACAAAAACAATCATCGTCGTCACCAGCCATGAGGGCATAGAGACAATCTCGGAAAGAATGACCACAATCACCAACCCTATCTGGGAAACCGTGTTGAACTTGCTGAGAAATGTAGGCTGTGCATCGATACGGTCGACGCGAAAATAGTAGTAAGTTGCGCCGGCAATAATCACAACATCGCGCACCATGACCAGCGCTACCAGCCACCAGGAAAGCAACCCCACCCACGCGAGAGCGATGAAGCAGGAAACCAGCAAGAACTTATCAGCGAGTGGATCCAGCACACCGCCCAGCCAGGTCTGCCAGCCATAGTGTTTTGCCAGAAAACCATCCACACCATCCGAGACGCCCGCAATCACAAACAGCACCAGGGTTTGCTGATACTGATGGTTCAACAGCAGGTAGATAATCGGAAAAACCAGCACAACACGGAATATGCTGATGGTATTTGGCAGTTGACGTAAATTCACTCTATAAGCGTCCCGGAAACTCTACTGAAATCATATCCCAGAGTGCAATTAGAGCGCAATGGAATAATAGAGAGACCATTTTTCTACTTCCCAGGTTCCTTCGTGGTTACCCGAACCTGTGTTGAAACTTGCATGGGATTGCCTGTCGCGAATAGCTGGGTAAACATCCTGCGCGGCAACATTGGCATGAGGATTCTCACCCCATCTTCGGTTTTCTCTTTTTGCTTTTCCCCTTGTGATCGGAATCACCGTGTTTATTGACATGCAGTTTTTTCCTGGGCGGTTTCTCTTCACCATCCTTTCTGATCTTCAGCTGGGTTCCGCACACCCAGGTTTTTTTCAGCGTGCGGAAAATATCCCTGGGCATTCCCTCGGGGAGTTCAACGGTCGAGTAATCGTCATGAATTACGATACGATTGATGTGTTGGCTGTCGAGACCGGCTTCATTGGCAATGGCGCCAACAATATTCCCCGGCTTGACATCATTTTTGTGACCAACCTCCAGGCGATAGCGCTGCATGCCTTCTGCAGGTCCAGATTCCTGATGCTGGCGACGCTCGGCAGAACGCTCATCACCCTTGCCTGCGACAGATCTGCCGCGGTTATTATCCCTGCCTTCCCTGCGGCCACCCTCCCTGCTGCCTCTTGCAGTTCCCCTGCCGCTTTCTCTGCTGCCGGTTCTACGGCTGTTATCCCGATCCTCCATTCTTTCACTACCTCTCTGCCTCGATGTTCGGGGCTGATCCTTGAGTAGCAACGGCATATCTCCCTGCAGTAACTTTGCCAGTGCGGCAGCGATTTCGATTGCAGGGACATTGTGTTCCCGGTGGTATTGCTCGACCAGTTGCAGATAAAAACCTGTCTCCTCTTCTGCAGCGATTGCATCCGTAATGTTCTGTTTGAATTGGACAATGCGTTTGTCGTTGATATCAGCAGTCGAAGGCAGCTGCATTTGATCGATCTTTTTCCTGGTGGCACGTTCAATCGTATAGAGCATACGTTTTTCACGTGGCGCAATAAAGAGGATGGCGTCTCCTTCCCGCCCGGCCCGTCCTGTTCGGCCGATGCGGTGGATATAGGACTCCGTATCATGAGGAACATCATAGTTGACCACGTGACTGATGCGCTGGACATCAAGCCCCCGCGCTGCAACATCCGTTGCTACAACGATATCAAGCTTGCCACGCTTGAGCTGATCGACAGTACGTTCCCGCTGCTTTTGCTGGATATCGCCGCTCAAAGGCGCAACTGCATAACCCCGTGCCTCCAGTTTTTCCGCCAACTCGACGGTTGCTATTTTTGTACGCACAAAAATAAGAATTGCGTCACAGGTCTCGGCTTCGAGGATACGCGTCAGGGCATCCAGCTTATGGGTACCGCTCACCATCCAGTAGCGCTGTCGTATGGTCTCGGCAGTCGCAGTCTTTTGCTCGATCGAGATCTCCTGTGGTTTGTGCAGGTGCTTTCTGGCAATACGCCGGATATCTTTCGGCATGGTCGCAGAAAAGAGGGCAATCTGACGACTCGAAGGGGACTTTTCCAGTACCCACTCGACATCATCGATAAAGCCCATGCGCAGCATCTCGTCGGCTTCATCCAGCACCAGTGCTTTTAGATGATCCAGTTTCAGGGTTCCCTTACGCAAATGGTCGATCACCCGTCCCGGGGTACCCACCACCACATGGACACCGCGTCTCAGGGCACGCAGCTGAATGTTATAGTCCTGGCCACCATAGATTGGCAGGACATGAAATCCTCGCATGTGGGAAGCATAACGATGAAAAGCCTCGGCAACCTGGATTGCCAACTCCCTTGTTGGAGTTAGCACCAGCAACTGCGGTTGCGTATTTTTCAGATCGATGCGCGCCAGCATGGGTAGCGCGAAAGCCGCTGTCTTTCCAGATCCTGTTTGCGCCTGGCCGACAATATCGCAGCCTTCGAGCAACACAGGAATGGTGGCTGCCTGCACCGGGGATGGCGTTTCATAACCGACGTCATCGAGCGCCTTGAGTAGTGCATCACCCAGGGCAAGATCCTTGAAAGTGACTGTTGGAGAGGGTTTGTCAGACATCACAATTACCTGTGTCAGTACCGGAGTTCAGAAAATCGGGTCTTCCGTGGTGCCCCCCCCGGAAAAGGGTTGGGGTGAAGGGAATCCGGTAGAAATTACTTCTCGTTGGCCTGTTGCGGTGTATAGGCCTTGATAGAGAGTGCGTGCAGTTCATCGTTGCTGATCTGCTTTTCGACAGCAGCATTGACCATGCGATGACGCTGCAACAGCGACTGCCCTTCAAATTGATCACTAATGACCGTCGCCTCGAAATGACGTCCGTCACCGGTGACTTCAACATCGGCCCCGGGCAACCCCTGCTCGATGAGTGCTTTTACTGCATCTATTTCCACAAAAAATCTCCTGCAAATTGATGATACGCTACTATTATATCCTGATTAATAGATTACGGTTCCCTCGCATACCCCATGCTAAGGAGTTGTCCATAAAAAAGCCCCCAGATCGCGCCGCAATGTTGTTCGTATTCAAGGCGCAGCAAGGGGCGCGTAGCAGAGTTCTGTGACTCTTGCTGCAAAGCTTCCGTTCCTGCTCACGCCCCTGACCTACCACGGATTCAAGTTCGACAAGTATGCTGCGCGCTATCTTGCTGAGCTGCAATACTGATTCAACAGGTGCTATGACTTACCAAGCATGGTTCCACGTTTATTACGAGCCTGCACGCTGACGACGGCCCGGCCAGAAACGTGGCTACGCTTAGCTGAAGGATGGGGCTAATTACTTACTTTTATGCTTCATATGATCCAGATCAATAAAAGCCTGTAAAAGTCTGCTATATGTTAAAGATAGGTTATTGCCATCCAACAAAAATGAGGGCGGACATATGAGCATGTCAGAGCAAGGCAAGTGCAAACAGGCAATTGCAGAAATTAGAGAGAATATCCCAGATCGGCTGAGAGAACTGGATGTACAGTTCATGGAGGAACTGGACTCCAGAGGAAAATGTGATTCAACTGGGCTATATGCTGAAGCCATGACAGATCTGGTATTTGATGTGATTGAACACTCTATTTTTTCTCACACAGATAACGCTGAAAGCCTGGAAGTATTCAAGGATCGGTTACAAGAGGCGATTCATACACTGGATATAGCCCTAAGCGTGTTGAATAAATCTGATTCTGAGTATACAAGTATCGATTGGCACAGGCAGTTTGACGAGATGATGGTGAACCGCCACCATTAGAGTTCTCTGCTATTGAAGATCCACCTATCCCGGTCGCTGCGCCGGGTTTTTATTGACGCGCTCAGGGAGATACTGGGGTGAATTAGGGCATCATGTTCTGTATGTAGTCGGCTGGATTAGTAAATGAATCCACACCACGGTGCATGTCTTGTCTCATCCAGTACATTGACGGCCCCATGGTTGATACTGATGGAGCCATCTCCTGCATGCTCTGACGCATTTCATCAAGATCTTCAGACATTAATTTGTACATTTCCCACATGTGCTTATCAACTTCGGCAAATTCCTTGCTCATTACGCCCATGTTAGTCGACATTATGGAAATATCATTTTTCATCGAAGTCATGTCGTCACTCATACCCGTCATACTACCCCGCATTCCTTTGATATCTGTGCTCATTGTTTCCATGTAATTTGACATAGAGCCCATGTGCCCGCGCATAGACCGCGTCGATAGCATCATGTCATACATTACAAATAGCATGACCGCTGCGCCCACCCAAGAACCTAGAACAGCAAATAGTATGAATTTATTCTTCTGAGACTTGTCCGCCATTATCGCTCCCAATTAATTCAGCATAACCCCATCGACTGAGGCGGGTTTTTTGTGGGTGGTGAAAAAGTACCGTATAAGTACCGTATGGAATTGTATTTTGTGGGAAGTTCGAACTAGAAAAATATCTGGATGCGTTTTAACTTGTTAATTTATAAGAGAATATCGGAAAAGGAGGGATGACTTCTGGCGTCCTGCCCTTCGCCCTACGGGCCGCGCTGCGCGCGTTCAAATCGCTCCAGGCGCTTTGATCAAACCCTCTATCGGGTTCTCATCCCTCCGCTCCCAGGCTACTGTTTTCTAAATCGATTCAGGTTGTGGCATCAATATGGAATATATTATCTGGCGGAGAAGGAGTCCGCTTGTTTAGTAATCCAGGAGAAACCATAAGCAACCATAAAGATTTCTAACTACTTGACATAACAATGAAATAGCCTACCATAAGACTCCAAGAGCACCCCCTGTATCCCAGTCTAAAGGATGGAAGAAAGGATGGATCAAAGCGAAACCCGGCACTGCTACAACAGATACCGGGGTCTAACCGCAACGACTGTAT
Source organism: Chromatiales bacterium (assembly GCA_030145485.1). Lineage (GTDB taxonomy): Bacteria > Pseudomonadota > Gammaproteobacteria > Chromatiales > Chromatiaceae > Sva-25. The sequence continues at coordinate 462 of JAQYVP010000002.1, read as the reverse complement.
TGGAGTCGAAATGGCTAAATCAAGTCTACTCTCTGCGGCGTTCTGCCGCAACACAAAGATCCCTAAATTGCACGCTGATGGCAATGGCCTCTACCTACGCGTCGTGGCATCCGGCGCAAGGAGCTGGTTACTTCGCTACAGGTGGCAAGGCAAAAGGCCTGAAGTAGGTTTGGGCGGCTACCCAGGCACATCGCTTGCAGAGGCCCGGGAGAAAGCTGCAGATTGTCGGAAGCAAATCAGGCAAGGCATCGACCCCCGAGACAAGACCATCAGGCAGGCATCGACTGCTGTGACCTTTTCACACTGCGCCGATCAGTTCATCAAGAGCAAGCGTGCCGAGTGGAAGAACAGCAAGCATGCCCTGCAGTGGTCGAGCACACTTGAGACTTATGCGAGCCCCATTATTGGCAAGATGCCGGTCGACCAAGTGGGCCTTGAGGATGTGTTGGCAGTGCTCGAACC
>JAQYVP010000252.1 GCA_030145485.1 Chromatiales bacterium | reverse complement strand
AGTTGTGCGAGGAGGGGGCAACCCAGGTGTTCCGGCCGCTGAAAAATAACGACATGATCCTTGGAGCCATTGGAGTGCTGCAGTTTGAAGTGGCAGTGCATCGTCTCAAGGGGGAATACAGCGTGGATGCCATTGTCGAGGTTATCTCTGTTGCGACTGCCCGCTGGATCGAGTGTGATGATGCAAAGATGCTGGAGCAGTTCAAAATCAAAAATCATGACAACCTGGCGCTCGATGGCGATGAGCAACTGGTCTACCTGGCGCCTACGCGTGTCAATCTGAGCCTGGCCGAAGAGCGTTGGCCGGAGGTGCGTTTTCTCGCATCGCGGGAGTTGTAAGGGTGCTAAGTCGTTGTCCAAAAATAACATGCCGATCCTGAATGGTCAGCATCTCAATTAATGAGTCGAATATTAAATATATCTCTCGCCAAGACGCCAGGACCGCAAAGATTTTCTTGGCGAGCTTGGCGTCTTGGTGAGAGAAATGTAGTCTTTTTCATGCTTTCGTCAATCTGAGACTTGGTCCCGGTGGAATCCAAAGCAAAAAAAAGCGCGGCAGAAGCTGCCGCGCCAAACAATAACCACCAAAGGAGAATGGAGGAATATGTCCTGAATAAAGGAGGAGAAATTCAGAACATGAGTACATTCTAATATAATAAAAATGTTTGTCAAGTTTTTTTGTAATCCCTTAGCAATTCTCAATGTACCAATAAAGAGTCGATATCTTAAAAGACTTTTACCACGAAGCACACGAAGACCACGAAGAATAGACTGGTTACAAAATGCCTTGGTGTTCTTCGTGTCCTTCGTGGTGAGTATTTCTCTACATTTAGAATTGCTGGTAATCTTTCAAAAAATTACACGCATCCAGGCAAAAAAAAGCGCGGCAGAAGCTGCCGCGCTAAAACCACCAAAGGAGAATGGAGGTATGTGCCGAATAAAGGAGGAGGAATTCAGCACATAAGTACATTCTAATATTCTATTATTCTTATTTCAACACTATTTTTATCATGGATTTCATAACTTTTGCAATCGATGCTGAAGCGCGTCGCAATCAGTTGCTGTTCAGCAGGGGTTTCATTGATACACCTGCGTTTATGCCGGTCGGCACCTACGGAACTGTCAAGGCTATGACCCCCGAGGAGCTTGAGGGGATGGGTGCGCAGATCATACTCGGCAATACATTCCATCTGTGGTTGAGGCCGGGAACCGAAATTATCAGGGCGCACGGAGATCTGCATGATTTTACACACTGGCAGCGCCCGATTCTGACCGACTCTGGAGGATTCCAGGTCTACAGCCTTGGCAAGATGCGCAAAATCGTGGAGGAGGGCGTGCATTTCCGCTCGCCTGTCGATGGGGCGAAGGTCTTTATGGGGCCGGAAGAGTCGATGCGAATTCAAACTACCCTTGGCTCTGACATTGTCATGATCTTTGATGAATGCACACCTTATCCTGCAACCCGTGAACAGGCAAAAATTTCGATGCAACTGTCGCTGCGTTGGGCAAAACGCAGCAAAGAGGCACATGGAGAGAATCCTGCAGCGCTGTTTGGAATCGTGCAGGGTGGCGTTTATGAGGATTTGCGCAGTGAATCTCTGCATGGGTTGATGGAGATTGATTTCGATGGTTATGCCGTCGGTGGTTTGTCGGTGGGAGAGCCACCCGAAGATCGCTGGCGAATTCTCGATCATCTGTGTGAACGCCTGCCTGCAGATAAGCCGCGCTATTTAATGGGAGTGGGAACGCCTGAGGATATCGTCGAGGCAGTACAGCGCGGCATCGATATGTTTGACTGCGTGATGCCGACGCGCAATGCGCGCAACGGCCACCTGTTTACGCACCAGGGCGTGGTGCGTATCAAAAATGCCTGTCATGCAAAAAATACAGCACCGCTGGATCCGCTGTGTGACTGCTATACCTGCCGCAACTACAGTCGCGCCTATCTGCGTCACCTGCATCGCTGTCACGAGATCCTGGGTGCGCGCCTCAACACCATTCACAATCTTTACTACTACCAGCAGCTGATGCAGCAACTGCGTGAAGCCATCGAGGAGCAGCGCCTGGCCTCTTTTGTTGATGACTTCTATCATCTCAGGAAGAGTGCGTAGATGTTTTATAAGCAAGGCAAAGAGCGGGGCTTCCAGGTCAGTGGATGCTTCTTTTTTTACCACGAAGAACACGAAGATCGCGAAGAAAACCCTGCATCCTTCAACACTGCTTAAAAGTAAATTACACTTTTCTCTGTCATCTCGAGGGGAGTGAGGTACGAAGCTTCCGCGTCCTGCTTACGCCCTCACCTACGTCCGTGTAGGCGAACGACGAGAGATCTTGATGCACGGGGCACCAGGATCTTTCCTGCGTAGAGATGACAAACCGTGAACCGAAAATGAAGGATCCTAAAAACCCTTATTCCTTCGTGTTCTTCGTGCCCTTCGTGGTGAATTATTCTGCTGTTCCAAGAGGAAAGTGTTTTTCTTTCCGTGTGTTCCGTGGTTTGTTATTTTCTCTTATGCGTGTTCATCCGCGGGCCATAACCAGGCGGCGCCACGAACGCCGGATGAGTCGCCATGCAGCGGCGGTACGATTCTGGTGCTGACATTGTCTGAAAAAACATACTCCGGCAGTAGTGGCGCAACATTTTGATAGAGTCTGTGAAGATTGGAGAGTCCGCCGCCGAGTACAATAGTTTCGGGATCAAGCAGGTTGATTACCGAAGCCAGTGTGCGCGCCAGCTGGTTCTCATACTGCTGCAGTAATCTCTCTGCTGTTTTCCTGCCCCGCTGTGCTGCTTTGGTTATCTCTTCTGCGGAGAGTGCTTCTCCAGTGATTCTCTGATATTGCCCGGATAAGCCGGGACCGGAGAGGAATGTTTCTATGCAGCCCCGTTTTCCGCACCAGCAGTCGGGTCCCGGGAACTCTTCAGTGCTCATCCAGGGGAGTGGATTATGTCCCCATTCGCCTGCAACAAGATTTCTTCCCTCGTGCAGCTTGCCGTTGATGACAATTCCTCCGCCTGTTCCAGTGCCGAGAATAATGCCGAATACCGAAGCTGCCCCGGCTGCCGCGCCATCAGTCGCTTCCGAGAGCGTAAAACAGTTGGCGTCATTGGCGATACGGACATCGCGCTGCAGCAGCTGCCGGATATCCTGTAGCAGGGGCTGTGTATTGAGACAGGTTGAATTGGCATTGCGGATCAGCGCAGTCGTTGGAGAGGGAGAGCCGGGGATGCCGATGCCGATGCTTCCATGTTGGCCAAGCTGCTGCTCTGACTCGCTGACCAGCATTTTGATGGCAGCGAGTGTTTTACGGTAGTCGTCCGCGGGTGTCGGCATCCGCCGGCGCAGCAGCGTGTTGCCTACTGCGTCCAGCGCAATGATCTCTATCTTGGTGCCTCCAAGATCAATGCCGATACGCATGGGTAAGTTTTAGGTTTTAGGTCTCTCTACTTCCGGCTCCGGGGGTGCAGCTTCTGTTGACTCGACGATCATGATCTCTTCCCGGGCGGGTTGAGGAGTTGGCTCTTCAATAATCGGTGCGGTATCTTCCACGGGGAGAGATGGCTCCTCGACAGGTTGGGGAGCAGGCTCGCTGGTTGCCTGGGAGGCGTGATGAGCAGCTGGCTGATGCTGTCCGGATGGATTGGTGAACCTATCGTTGAGTTTTTGTACATAGTTATCGGTGTTCTGGCGTATTTTACTGAGTCGTCTGCGGGTTAGTGGTCCCCAGCCGGCAGCCCGCCCCACAAAAATCGAGTGGAAAAAGCCGCTGCTCTTGTTGAAAGCGGAGACCAGGTCGAGACGACTGCCAATGGCGGCAGCAGCTTTATGAGCTGCGCCTGTGAGGCTCATGGCCGCCAGCCTGCGACTCACGAAGTGCATGCCCAGCAGCACCACGAACATCAGGGACAGAGTGATGATCCAGCTTACCGGCGGCTCTGCAGGGACAAAAGGAAGGGTGAGGCTGAGTCCGTTCCAGGCAAGGTAGAGTACGATCACGAAACCAAATAAAATTGCGTCGCTGAGAAGCGTACGCTCACGCCATTTGAGCAGCAAATCTTTCAGAGCGGGGACGGCTTTAGTTTCAATATCCCTGGCGATATTCTCAAGCGATGCAACCACCCGGTAGGCGCGTTGAACCTCGACCTGCTGCATACGGCTGTGAATCTCGCTCATGTCATGATCACGTTTTGACTCAAAGCGTTCGCGCACTGCATCATCTTCTATCGGAGTGGCTGCATCCGGATTGTAGATGGTGTAGAAACGACCTGCAGTGAGTCCGCGTTCGCCCAGTGCGCGCTGCCATGCTGCGACGATCTCTTCGGTATTGTCTTCACGTGCGGCAGTATCCATCTGGTTCAGGATGTAGAGAAACTTCCCTGAATCCGCACGCTTGATGGTGCTGCTGACAAGGTGATCCAGGGTATCGCGCATGGCCCCGGGTTCAGGATGGCGTGCATCAAAAAAGACCAGCACCAGATCCGAGAGATCCATGATGTGGTCGGTAATCCGCAGTGTTGCGGTGCGTTGTGCATCCGCATCGAAACCCGGAGAGTCAATAAGAATTTTTCCGCGCAGATTGTCACTGGGTGTGGTTTTCAGTTGCAAATATGCATCGACGCGGGCGCCTTCGCCGCTGGCGGCCTCTTCGATGTCATCACTGATGCGGTAAAAGGGGAAGCGGGGATCGGAGTCGAGAGCGACTCCGGGGAGTGCGTGAGCCGCGGTCTCCTGACTGTAGCAGATGACGGTAAACATGTCGTCAACAGCCTGATTGCCGCTACGTTGCAAATTATGACCGATGAAGTGATTGATGAAGGTTGATTTGCCGGCGGAAAATGTTCCCAGCACTGAGATAAGCGGCCACCAGGTAATTTGTGTTGCAAATGAGTCACTGGCGGAGAGTAACCCAAGTTTGTGGCCGACTTTGTCGAGTTGGCGAAAACCCTTGATGGTCTCCAGCAGCACCGGATTTTCTGTTGCCAGGTGCTGTTCAAGTTGATCCAGGCGATGGTTTATCGGGGTTATCTGTTGTGTCATCTCTCTCCTCCGGAAATGATGGGATGGTGATCTGCAGAATTGCTTCAGTGTCTGCTATTTATATGGCATTGTACACAGATATCAAATAGTGGATATCTGTATATATTTTTTTAAATAAAAACAAAATGAAGCACTATAAGTATAAAGTTATTAATTAAACAATATCCGGTCATTTTTTTGCTATTGCAGGCACTTGCAAGAGTCATCACAGAGTATTGAGTGACGGCTGCGAATTGCATCTGCAACGGCAAGATTGATATATGATAATTTGTTGCGAATCGCCTCTGAATGGGGGATACTACCGCATCTGTGGCGAGTATGCATTGCATGGAAACTCCCCGGAGGATTATGATTGATGCGTATTGCATTGAATTATCAGGATAATTCAGGTGATTGAGAGGGCTGGCATAATACCACTCTTTCGAGGGGCTAATGCACTGAAAACGTGATCATGAAATGCCTGCTTTATCCTGCTAACCAAGACCACAGTATTTTTTGTATTATCACTATATTTCTGGAGAAAAAATTAGATGTCTGCATTGTTTTCTGATGAGTGGATGAAAGGTTTCATGGAGCAGTGGAACACAGAGGGTACGCTCTCTGATGCACTGGCCGAGATTGGTTTTAACAGCGTCATCGGTTACGGCGTACCCGAGGATGGCCAGCCGCGCGGCGTACTGGTTGTCGAGAATGGCAAGGCTGTCTCTGCCGGCGCCTATAACGGTGAGGAGTTGAACTGGGACATTCGCGCCAGTGATGCGCAGTGGCAGAAGTGGATCAGCAAGCCCCCCGGAATGATGGGACTGGGAGTGGCTTTTACTTCTGGTAAAATGAAGTTCATCGTCGGCGATTACGGTAGCATGCTGAAAGATCCTCGTATGGCGAAGCCATTTATCAAGAGTTTCTCTGTCATGGCGCGTGTTTAGACCATCGCTATTGAATTGAATCGTTATTGAGAATCACATCGGGCAGCCGCAGGGCGGCCCGATGTCTCATCATTCTCGCAAATCATTCTCGCAAATACTGACGGGAATTTTCATCCATTTGTTTTTTCTATAGTCATCCGGGGTAGTGCTAATGCCAAACAAGATAACTGTTTTATTTGCGACAATTGCTCTTTTCAGCGGGGCGGTATTTGCGGCAGTTGAAGATACGCATTCTGGTGAATCCGAATGGTACAGGGTGGAGGCATCTGGAAGCTCTGTCGTTATCTCGCTTGGTGGGTCAGTCATACCTTATAAAGAGGTGACGCTGGCGGCACAACTGCCGGGTCGCGTAAAATCCATCGCCGGTATCGAAGGCGATCACTTCAGGAAGGATGATGTGCTGGTCACTCTTGATGATTCAACACTTGTAGCGCAGCGCAATGCTGCCCTGGCGCAGATGGCGACGGCGCAGTCAGCATTGCAAAATGCCCGTGTACAATACAACCGTGAGCTCTGGTCCCCCCGCTCCAAGCAGGCAATGGGCGGCATGGGAATGCCGAATCTGTTTGATTCCATGTTTTCACGACCGATGGAGAATATGGTCGATAACAGGGATACGGACGCAGAGAGATACTCTGATCTCTTTTCCCAGACCACTGCAATCCAGCAGGCGCAAAATACCATCTACCAGGTTGAGGCCCAACTCCACGAACTGGATACCAGATTCAGGGATGCCAAGAGTCTGGCGCCCTTTGACGGCGTCATCACCAAAAAATTTGTAGAGGTTGGTGACACCATGCAACCCGGTCAGCCGCTGCTGACCTATGCCGATGTGGCATATCTGCAGGTTGTGGTTGATGTTCCTTCACGCATTGCACCCGGAATCAGGGAGGGTGATATGCTGCAGGCAGTGCTCGAAGTGGGTGACAAGGTTGTTCCCGTGCGTGTCTCACAGGTTTTCCCGATGGCTGATATCGTTCGCCATACTGTCAAGGTCAAATTCGATTTGCCTCAGGGGGTCTCACGCCCCGGCGCCTATGTAAAGGTCAGGGTGCCTGACATTTCCGCTCCCCAGAGTGGCCTGGTCAAGATCCCGTTGACTTCAGTGCGTTTCAGCGGCAGCCTGCCGGGCGTATTCGTCAGGGGCGTCGATGGACGCGGTCATCTGCGGCTGGTGCGCATTGGCGAGCATCTGGATGACACCTACGTCACCATACTCTCCGGTCTCCAGGTCGGTGATGAAGTGATGCGCAATGCCAAGGTGCGTTAATTAACAGCCTGGCAATCCTGAACCCATGATATTCCAGCCCCTGATCGTTCATCGATCAGGATCTATAAGAACAAATTTCCGCTTCAGTCAGTTGGAGTTCAGGGAATGCAAGTCGAAGAGGATAGACATCGCATGAGCGAAAAAAAGGCCAGCGATCCCGAAGAGATAAACGAAGCAAATCTCGGCCTGGCGGGGAATACCGCCAGATACTTTATCAACTCCCCGTTGTCGCCATTGCTCTATATGGCCATGTTTTTGATGGGGCTGATGGGATACCTGTTGATCCCGCGTCAGGAAGATCCACAGATCTCTGTTCCCATGATCGACCTGATGGTGCCGTTCCCCGGCGCATCGGCGGACAAGGTGGAGAGTCTTGCCATTCAGCCGCTCGAACGCATCATGAGCGAAATCCCCGGCATCAAGCATGTCTACTCCATGTCGCAGCGGGGCATGGGCATGGTAACCATCCAGTTCAAGGTTGGTGAGGAGATGGGGCCCTCACTGGTCAAGGTTAACGATAAGCTCGACTCCAACAAGGATAAGATTCCACCGGGTGTGATGGCGCCCATCGTCAAGGCAATCGGTATCGATGATGTACCGGCAGTCACGCTGACGATGTGGTCGAAAGATCTCAACAAGGATGGCCGCCCGGATGTTGATGATAGCCAGCTGCGCATGCTCTCCCAGGATGTGATGCAGCGGCTGAATGAGATCACGAATACCAGTAAGACTTTTATTATTGGCGGCCGCAAAGAGGTCGTCAAGGTTGAAGTCCTGCCGGAGATACTTTCAGGCTACGGTATCAGCCTTGGCCAGGTTGCACAGGCGATTCAGGCATCGAATACCGAGATGCCGGTTGGTCCGGTGGAGAGCGGCGGTCGCAGCCTGGTGGTTGTGAGCGGCTCCTTTCTGAAAAATGACATGGATATCGGTAATATCGTTATCGGCACTTTTAACGGCTCTTCGGTCTATATCCGTGATGTGGCGCGTGTCATCAGGGGGCCTGAGGATGCCTCGAGCCTGGTCACTTTCAGTTCCGGTCCGGAGTTTCCGCCGGATGATGAAGGTGTGACAACCCGTGTTGACGGCGCTGCAGCTGTCACCATCGCCATTGCTAAAAAAGAGGGCTCAAACGGCGTCGTGGTTGCGGATGCGATTCTCAGCAGGGTCGAGGAGTTAAAGGACTTTGTTATTCCTTCTAATGTTGGAATTTTTGTCACCAGGAACTATGGAGAGTCGGCGCGTGAGAAGGTCAATGCTTTGATGATGAAACTCTTCAAGGCGACGGCTTTTGTTTTTATACTGGTATTACTGGCTTTTCGCGCCTTCAAACCGGCGATCGTGGTCACCCTGGTTATCCCGGTTGTGTTGCTGATGACGATCTTCTTTGGCTGGCTAATGGGAATGACTATCGACAGGGTGAGTCTGTTTGCGCTGATTTTCTCCATTGGCATACTCGTCGATGACGCCATCGTCGTCATCGAAAATATCTATCGCCGCTGGCTTGAAAAGGGTCAGACCAGCTCTGCCATCGCAGTCGATGCGGTGCGCGAGGTAGGAAATCCGACAATTCTGGCGACTTTCACGGTCATTGCCGCACTGGCTCCTATGGGGTTCGTCAGCGGCATGATGGGCCCCTATATGGCTCCCATTCCCAAGATGGGTTCCATTGCCATGGCAATCTCCCTGTTTGCCGCATTTGCCTTTGTGCCGTGGCTGGCGAAAATGAAGATTTTCCTGCCTTCGCTGAAATATCTTGATACAGCAGAGAAACGCGAGCATCGTGAATCTGAAAAACTCGAGGGGCTGTATGTGCGTATCCTCGGGCCGATGATCCGCACTCCCGCCAAGCGCAAACTGTTCAACCTGGTGCTATGGGTACTTATGGCGATGGCATGCGCCATGTTCTACACCAAGTCGGTTGCGGTCAAGATGATGCCGCTGGATAACAAGCCGGAGTTCTCCGTCGTTCTGGATATGCCTGACGGCACGGCGCTTCCTGACACGGCCAATATGGCATCCATGCTGGCGGAGAAACTGCGCCAGATGCCCGAAGTGACCGCAATACAGACCTATGTCGGAACAGCGCGTCCGTTTGATTTCAACGGCATGGTGCGTCACTACTATCTGCGCCAGATGCCCTGGCAGGCCATGATCCAGGTGCAGATGCTGGACAAGGCCCAACGTAGTAAGCGTGGCATGCGCACCAGCCACGAGATAGCGGTACAGGCGAGAAAGGATCTCAACAAGATGATGGAGGGCAGAGCTGGAAAACTCTCCTTTGTTGAAATGCCTCCGGGCCCGCCCGTATTGCAGTCTGTTGTGGCCGAGGTCTATGGTCCTAACCAGGCGGTGCGGCACAAGGTTGCTGAAGACCTCACCGAATATTTCAAAAAAGCCGAGAGTTTGCGTGACGCCGATAACTACATGCAGGAGCCGCTCGATTATTGGCGCTTTGAGATCAACAAGGAGAAGTCATCACGCATGGGCATCACCTCGCAGACGATCAATCAGAATCTTGCGATGGCGCTGGGCAGTCACAATATTGGCGATATCAAGGCGCTAGCAGGCCATGAACCCGTGAACATTATTTTGCAACTGCCGTTCGCCGAGCGCTCGCAGGTGTCGCGTCTTGGCGACCTGCCGATAACGACCCCAAGCGGGGAGAGCGTTCCGCTGCGTGATCTGGGCCGCTTTGTCAAACATCTGGAAGATGACGTCATCTACCACAAAAACCTGCGTGCTGTCGAATATGTTGTTGCTGATGTGGGTGGTGAGCTGGCATCTCCGGTCTATGGACAGTTGCAGGTTCAGGATATGCTGAACGAGGACAACTACCTGACTCCGGATGGCGTCCATCTGACTGCGGGCTTTACTGGTGATCACACTATCGAATGGATGGGACCGCCGGCAAATGACAACCGCTCGGCATTCGAATGGACGGGTGAGTGGACTGTCACCTATGAAACCTTCCGCGATATGGGCGCTGCATTCGTTGTGGCGCTGGGGCTGATCTATTTTCTGCTGGTGATGGAATTCAGCAATTTTCGTATTCCTGCTGTCATTATGTCACCCATCCCGCTGACGCTGCTGGGCATCATTCCTGCACATGCACTGTTGGGCGCAGAGTTTACAGCAACATCGATGATTGGCTGGATTGCACTTGCCGGCATCATTGTGCGTAACTCTATCCTGCTGATGGACTACACGATTCACCAGGTGAAGTTGGGAACGCATCTTGAAGAGGCTGTCATCATGGCCTGTAAAACCAGAACCCGGCCTATCCTGATTACTGCCTTTGCACTGGTTGCCAGCGCCAGTGTGATCCTTGACGATCTGATTTTTCAGGGCATGGCAATCTCTCTGGGCGCCGGAGTACTGGTCTCCACCATTCTCACCCTGATCGTTATCCCGTTGGGTACTGTCAAGGCACGTAAGGCTCTGTATGTCGTCGCCGGTGTGGATGAGCCACTGGGGGGAAGTGATTTGTTGAGTCCGGGAGGGGGCAATGGCGGTGGCGGAGCATCACCAGCAGAGCCATCTTCCGGAAAAACATTCGGTGATCGCCTCATCGCCGTGTGGTCGGTATTGATGACCGTGGTGTTGGCAATTGTCGGTGCAATCGTCGCCGTCATCGGTTTTATCCGCAACAGGCTGGCGAAACCTGAAGCAGCGGTCGAGCCGAAGCCTGCGCCGCCGCAAGCACGCACCGAGCCACAACCTGCGCCGCAGGTAAAGCCATCGGCGCCTGCTGAAAAACCCGCAGCCGTCACTCCAACTGCAAAGCCGGTGAAACCAGCAATCCGTGAGCAGACGTCGCCGGCAGTTGCGCCAACGGTTACGCATGAGACTCCTGCGGCTACAGCAGCTGCTGAAACGACTCAGGCCGTTACTGATACACAGCCGGCTGTTGAAAAACCAGCTGCGGAAACTGTTGCCAAGCGGCTAGCGCCTGCACCAGCTGCAGATGATATTCTGCAAACGAGCCAGGCCTCGGTAGATGATCTGGATATCATATCGGCGCCAATCAGGCACTCAAAAGCTGTCTCGTTCGGGCAAGCGGGAAGTCAGACAGAGATGCACAAAAAGAGCGACAAGTCGAGCAAGCCCGCACGCAGACGCCGAGGCATTCGCCTGCGCGATACTTCGACTGATTCTGAAGACGGCTTGAATTGAGGAGTTGGGATGATGCAGTTACCGCTATAGGAGTCCTGTTGCTAGTACTGTTCAGCGCTTCTGTGATGGCCGGATCAAAAATTGAGTATGACGGTAAGTTGTATCAGTTTCGTGATAGCGGCTCTGCCGTCAGTTCTGCTGATGCGTCAGACTCAAAGCATAAATTTCGCCCCCGTGATACCCGTTCCGGCGCCCAGGCTCCAGCAGGCAGGAGTATTGGTGGTCGGGCTGGCAATGACCAGGGTTATGTGTTTCGTCCGCTTAGAAATAGAGATAGAAGGGACCCCTGGGGTGAGGAGGATATTCGCCAGGATGCACAGGCATGTCCAGCGATAGAAGAGCGGCCGCAGGAGCACAACTCATCTCCATCAAGATACAGGCCGTATAGCACCCGGAAACTTTATCCGGGGGGGTACGACTCTCCATTGCCGCCTCCAGGCGGATATCTCTACCCATCTCCGGAAACTCTCGGTTATCCACCCTGGTAGGATAACATCATGAAAAAACAAGGTATAAATAAGCAATGATCACAGTTATTGGTAGTCTAAAAGGCGGTTCAGGGAAGAGTACAGTCACCTTTAATCTTGCTGTATGGTTGTCTCTGGCCGGGCAGAAAGTGCTGGCGATGGATCTTGATCCGCAGGCGACACTGACTGACGTGGCAGACGTTCGCTCCGAGGAAGGCTATCAGCCTCAGGTTCATGTTCGCGGCCGCAGAGCGATGGCGGAGGGCGTCGATTTCAGCACCTATGATGAAGTTGTCATCGATGTCGGTACGGCTGATATGGATTCTCTGAAACGCGCTTTGATGCTCGCAGACAAAATCGTCATACCTGTTCCTCCAAGCCAGGCTGATGTGTGGTCGACACAGCGTTTTATCCGCTTTGTCAGTTCGATTGTCTCGAAGCGCAACAGTCCGCCAGAGGTGTGCACCTTTATCAACCGCGTCGATATGCAGTCTGCTGCAAATGAATCCTACGAGACTGCTGCCGCGCTGGTGAGTCTTCCCGGTGCGCGCTTTCTGTTGCCGCGTCTGTCGCAGCGTCCTGTTTTTCTGCACTCATTCAGTGAAGGACTCGCTGCTATGGAACTCGATCCACGTGATCCGGGTGTGCGTGAATTCAATGCGCTGGCAGCAGAGCTTTATCCGCATCTGATCCGATAAAAACTAAAAAAACAAAGTTTGCAGTAGGCAGCGCCTGCTCCCTGTTTTTACTGCAAACTGCCTACTGACGACTGCACACTTGTTTCCTGCAGCATTGACATCTGCCTCCCTCTGAAGTAGTATATTAGAATATTCAATAATACTATAAGGGGCGGCTGCGTGAATACAGAAACTGAAATAAAAAAGCTCGATGAGGATGTTCACAGCAACGAACAGGACCTGAAGAAACTCGATCAGGAAATGCATAAGGAGATACATCGGTGGGAGTTGATTGTCTATCCATCGCTGTTTGCATTTGTAATCCTCGCAGCTTACGGGTTCTACCTGATCTTCAATCTTGCCAAGGACGTTCACTTCATGGCAGTCAGCATCGACTCCAATATGACCATCCTTACCGGTGATATGCAGAGTATGGCATCGAATCTTGGAGAGATGACGGCAAATGTGCGCACCATGGCTGTGACCATGGACTCCATTGATGATACAGTCGTGGTATTGAAGCCGATGTTGACCAGCCTCAATGAGATGAATGGCAGCATGTCCACGCTTGATCGGTCGGTGCAATCGATCAGCGAAACGACCTACTATATGGGTGATAATATGGGAAGAATGGACCATAGCATGCAAAATATGAACCATAATATCGATCGATTTTCAAACCCCGTTGACATGTTCACTCCCTGGTAATTGCGTAAAAAAATCCCCAATCAGCGTTTAGTCGTTGCGATCTCATCAAGGGCGCTGTTTGACCTGGATGCATCGCACAATGTCTATCAGCAGCAAGGTATCGAAGCCTATTGCCAATACCAGATTTCTCACGAAGATGAAGTGTTGCCGCAGGGAGTCGCATACTCGCTGGTAAAAAAGCTGCTTTCTCTCAATGCCAGACTCGATGGTAAAGCCGAGGTTGAGATCGTGCTGTTGTCACGCAACAGTGCGGATACCGGTCTCAGGGTGTTCAACTCCATCGAGCATTATCAGCTTGATATTACCCGTGCGGCCTTTACCAGCGGCAGAACTCCCTTCTCCTATGCGCGTGCGCTGGGTACGCATCTTTTTCTTTCAGCAGATGCTGCTGACGTGCAGCATGCGCTGCAGTCCGGTATGGCTGCTGCAACCATTCTTCCGGTTTCTGACAGCGCTTTATATCAGGAGGGGAGTGACGCAGAGGAGTTACGCATCGCCTTTGATGGAGATGCAGTGATCTTTTCTGACGAGGCTGAAAGGGTCTACCAGGAGCAGGGGCTCGAGGCCTTTATTGCTAGTGAAAAAGAGGCGGCAAAAACACCGCTTCCCGGTGGGCCATTCAAGCAATTTTTATCCGTGCTGCATCAAATACAATCCGCCATGCCGGCAGAGGAACCGCTGATTCGAACAGCCCTGATGACCGCGCGTTCGGCGCCTGCGCACGAACGTGTTATTCGCACCTTGCGCTCCTGGGATATCCGCATCGATGAAGCCCTGTTTCTCGGCGGTATGGAGAAGGGGACATTCCTGAAGGCTTTCAAAGCCGACATCTTCTTTGACGATCAGAGCAGCCATTGTGAATCAGCCAGCAAACATGTTCCTACCGGCCATGTTCCCCAGGGTGTGACAAACGAATAATTTTGTCCACAGATGCACACAGACAAACACAGATATAAGAGATGTAAACAATAAAACCACGGAACACACGGACAACACGGAAAGTTGCGAGCTTAAAACCTAAAACCTCCCCACCTAAAACCTCCCCAACTAAAACTTTCCTATCGGCATTTTTGACTCTTTTCCTGCAATCTCCGTGACAAACTTTGGAACCAGGTATCCGGGCAGCTGCTCTCTTAGCTGTGTTTCCAGTTTGAGTGCACGTTGTTTGGACACCTGAAAATGTGCACTGCCGTGCACTCTGTCAAGTTGATGCACATAGTAGGGGAGGATCCCCATCTCGAATCCCTTTTCACACAACTGCCGCAGTATCTCTGGCGAGTCGTTGATCCCTCTGAGCAGCACCGCCTGATTGAGAATATGTCTGCTGCCATGATGCAGTTGACGCAAGGCTGAAGCGACACTTTCATCGAGTTCGTTGGGATGATTGATGTGTAGCACTGTTGTCACCGGCAGCGGAAAATCCCGCAGCATCCCAACCAGTTCAGGAGTGACTCTGGATGGCAGGATGACCGGCATACGCGTATGCATGCGCAGTCGCTTCAGATGGGGTAGCTGTGTCAGTTGCAACAACAACTGTGCGAGTCGCTTGTCGTTGAGAGTCAGCGGATCACCGCCGCTGAGTATGATTTCGCTGATTTCCGGGGTATTGAGCTTTTCCAGGGTCTCATCGCTGAGTTGCTTCTCAAGATGCTGTTGCTGATAGGGAAAGTGGCGGCGAAAACAGTAACGGCAATGAATGGCGCAAGCAGCAGTGGTGATCAGCAGGGCGCGTCCGTGGTATTTTTGCAGAATCCCCTGTGAAACTGCCGCATGCGTATCGCCAACCGGATCGAGACTAAAACCATCGGCAACAATCGACTCCTGCTGCAGGGGTAAAATCTGTAACAGTAGAGGATCGTTAGCATCTCCCTTGTGTATGCGTGATGCAAAATCACGGGTGACTCGAAAAGGGAAGTCTGCAGAGTCATCACACAGGTGCGACAGCTCACTCCTGTCAAGACCAAGCCATTCGAGAAACGTGGATAGCCGGGTAAATGACTGTGCCAGTTGCCGTTGCCAGGATGGGCTCTTTGGTATTGCTGTGCTTCGGGGTATCATACTAGGCTTTATTCAATTGCTGCTTTCGAGGAAATAATGGCAACCTACAATACCAACGAATTCCGCAGTGGTCTCAAGTTTATGCTTGATAATGACCCCTATTCGATCATTGAAAATGAATTCGTCAAACCCGGAAAAGGACAGGCCTTCAGTCGCGTCAAGATCAGAAATCTCAAAACAGGCCGTGTCATCGAGAAAACATTCAAATCCGGCGAGAGTGTTGAAGCAGCCGATGTGCTGGAAACCACACTGCAATACCTCTATACCGATGGTGAATTCTGGCATTTTATGGATCCGCAGAGCTTCGAACAGTATGCCGCCAGCGAAGCAGCAGTTGCAGATGCTATCAAATGGATCAAGGAGCAGGATGATTGCAACGTCACTTTATGGAACGGCAATCCGTTGATTGTCGAAGCGCCCAATTTTGTGACACTGCGTATCACTGATACTGATCCCGGTCTCAAGGGTGATACCTCGGGCGGTGGTGGAAAACCCGCTACTCTCGAAACAGGCGCCGTCATACGGGTTCCGTTATTCGTGCAGATCGATGAAGTGGTGAAGGTGGATACCCGCAGCGGAGAGTATGTCTCGCGAGCATAATGCACACAGGCCCGTTGCATCAATCAGAGTGCTGCAGCAGCGTGCTTCTCTGTTGAGTGAGATACGCTGTTTTTTTGCCCATAGAGGCGTGCTTGAAGTAGAGACTCCGGTTCTTTCATCCTCGGCAAACCCCGATGCAGCCATTGAGCAAATGCTGTCAGGATATCGTCAGCCTGGCAGTCAGCGCTCACAGACCCTTTACCTGCACACCTCGCCCGAATTTCCGATGAAACGCCTGCTTGCAGCGGGCAGCGGTTCGATTTTTCAGATTTGCCACACTTTTCGCAACGGTGAATGCGGCCGTTTGCATAATCCCGAGTTCACTCTGCTGGAGTGGTATCGTATTGACTTTGACCATTTTCAGTTGATGGATGAGGTTGATGCACTGCTGATGCAGCTGTTACCCGATTGCGCTGCGGCAGAGCGCTATCGCTATGCCGATCTTTTCGTCAGCCACACAGGCGTGGATCTTTTTAGCGCAACTCCTGCACAATTGCAGCAGAGGGCGGAGAGTGCGGGAGTTGTCATGCCTGAGTCAGCTGATACTGGTTGGCTCATAGAGGTACTGTTCGAGCTCTGCGTGGGTCCCTGGTTAAAACAGCAGCAGCAGGGAGTTATTGTGTATGACTATCCGGCTGCACAGGCGTCATTGTCTCAACTGTCAACACAGGATCCACGGCTGGCCGAGCGATTTGAATACTATTTTCAAGGCATGGAGCTGGCGAATGGTTTTCATGAATTGGCGGATGCTGCTGAGCAGCGGCAACGCTTTGAGGCTGAAAACAGGAAGCATCGGCAATCGGGTAGCGAGATGCTGCCGCTCGATGAGCATTTTCTCCAGGCTCTTGAAGATGGTCTGCCTGATTGCTCCGGCGTGGCGCTGGGAATCGACAGGTTGTTGATGCTGCGCTGTGGCGTTGATCACATAGAGGAGGTGCTGGCGTTCCCCTTCGCTCGCGCCTGAGCATCTGTGCAGATGCAGATCAACAATCAGGGGAACCACTGAACACACGGAATACACGGAAAGATCAAAAATAATTCAGTGTGTTCCGTGGTAAAAGGTGTAGCGCTGCATGCATGATGCTCTGTGAGATTTCAATCTCTGGCAAAGATCACTTCTCTGCAACCAGGTAGCAGATCCATCCGGCGTCTGCATCCGCCTGTGTGACGGGTTTGAAATCACCGTCTCCATCGCCATCTTTATCGAATCCCTGCCAGTAGGTTGTTACCCTGGAAAAGCCGCATTCGAGCAGCAGATCACGGATTTCCGGCAGTGTCCATAAGCGCCAGTCATAGTGGAAGGCGCGCTCGATGCGTGAACCATCATCAAATTCAAAATGAATCGAACAGATCAGACCGTTGTCAACCGGGTTGAACTTCTCCTGTTCCCACACATAGGTAAAGGCCTGGCCATTTTCATCGATTTCGCGCTGCTCTTCGATCTCCTGGAAGGATTCATAACCGCCATAGGCATCGAGGAAAAGTGCACCGTCTTCGACAAGCGCATTGCAGGTGCTTTTGAAGTAGCGTTTCAGCTGGTCGCGCTCCTTGAATAGCCAGTAACTGAAATTCATCGCCACAATAGCATCTACATGAACGCTATCCACAGTCTGTACATCTTGATTAAACAGAGTCAGTCGTCTCTTCTGCCTGTAGTCAAGTTGCGAAGCCTGGTGTGTTTTTCCCCATTCCAGCACATCTGCATCGAGATCAACACCAATAGCGGTTTTGCGGTTGCTGCGTCTGATCCATTCACAGCAGACGGCGGCAGTACCGCAAAAATCCTCCCGCAGGCTTAGGGCCTTGCGTTTTTTCAGCTTCAGAAAAGCATCTTCAATAAAATCGACCTCGGCTTCAGGGCACTGTACCGAGAGTTCATAGAGAGTATGCCTGTCTGCCTGCGAGGCCAGGGAGCCCTTTGACGGGTTTGTTTTTGTCATCTGCTTGCCACGGATTGTGTGAATATGAGTAGGATGCCGGTGAGCTTGCGAACCGCATCTGTCGCGATCGATGCGGTTCGTACCTCACCACATCCTACAACAATAGCAGTCTCTCGGGTATTATCTCCGCCCCCATGTCTCAATTTTGTTATTATGCGCTGTCTTGCGAGTGGGAGCTGCGGCTTCATTTTCCTATCTATAATTGTACTATTCACTATCTATTGATTGCAGACTGAATGAGTGACCTTAGCCACATCCGGAATTTTTCCATCATTGCGCACATCGATCATGGTAAATCGACCATTGCCGACCGCTTTATCCAGCTGTGCGGCGGGCTCAGCGAGCGCGATATGGAGGCGCAGGTTCTCGACTCCATGGATCTTGAACGTGAGCGTGGCATCACCATCAAGGCGCAGAGCGTCACGCTTGATTATCAGGCGAATGATGGTGAAACCTATCAGCTGAATTTCATCGATACCCCCGGGCACGTTGATTTTTCCTATGAGGTTTCGCGTTCACTGGCAGCATGTGAAGGCGCATTGCTGGTCGTGGATGCGGCGCAGGGCGTCGAGGCGCAAAGTGTGGCAAATTGCTACACGGCAATCGAGCAGGGCCTCGAGGTACTGCCGGTTCTGAACAAGATCGATCTCCCTTCGGCTGAGCCACAGAGGGTGATCAACGAAATCGAAGAGATTATCGGCCTGGAGGCAAAGGATGCGCTGCGGGTCAGCGCCAAGACCGGTGTCGGTATCAGGGAGCTGCTGGATAAACTGGTGGAGGTAATTCCACCGCCTGAAGGAGATACAGAGGCCCCTTTGCAGGCGTTGATCATCGATTCATGGTTTGACTCTTATGTTGGTGTGATCTCACTGATCCGCATCGTCAATGGCTCACTCGGCAACCGTGACAAAATTACAGTGATGTCGTCTGGACGCACCTATCAGGTGGACAAGGTTGGCGTGTTTACTCCGAAAATGAAAGAGACCGGGCGTCTATCCGCCGGAGAAGTGGGCTACCTGATTGCCGGCATCAAGGAGATCGACGGCGTTCCCGTTGGTGACACCATCACCCTGACAGACAACAAGGCATCTGAGCCCCTGACCGGATTTGAAGAGATGCAGCCACGGGTGTTCTCTGGCCTCTATCCGGTCAGTTCCGAGGATTATGAGAACCTGCGCGAGGCGCTGCGCAAGCTGCGTCTGAATGACGCAGCACTGCATTTTGAACCTGAAACCTCGCAGGCGCTTGGATTCGGCTTTCGCTGCGGTTTCCTCGGACTACTGCACATGGAGATCGTGCAGGAGCGTCTGGAGAGAGAGTATGATCTTGACCTGGTGACCACGGCTCCGACAGTGATCTATGAGATCGAGCGCAGAGACGGCGAGGTCGTGAAAGTCGATAATCCGGCTGACCTTCCTGATCCCGGTGTGATCGAAGAGATTCGTGAGCCGATCATTGTTGCCACGATCCTGGTGCCGCAAAACCATCTGGGAGCGGTCATCACCCTGTGCATAGAAAAGCGTGGTGTACAGAAAAACATGCAATATCTTGGTGGCCAGGTACAGGTGACTTACGAACTGCCGTTGAACGAAGTGGTGCTGGACTTTTTTGATCGGCTCAAATCCGTCAGCAGGGGCTATGCCTCGTTCGAGTATGAGTTCAGTCATTTTCAGGCGGCGCCCCTGACCAAGCTGGAAGTCCTGATCAATGGCGAGGCGGTCGATGCACTGTCAATCATTGTACACCGGGATCAGGCGCAAACACGGGGTCGTGATTTAACAGCGAAGATGAAAGAGCTGATTCCGCGGCAGATGTTTGATGTTGCAATTCAGGCAGCGATCGGCAGCAAAATTATTGCACGCACGAATGTCAAGGCGTTGCGAAAAAATGTGACTGCCAAGTGTTATGGTGGTGATATCACGCGTAAACGCAAGCTGCTGGAAAAACAGAAAGCAGGTAAAAAACGCATGAAGCAGGTGGGTAGTGTCGAGATTCCCCAGGATGCATTCCTTGCAGTATTAAAAATAGGAAAGGATTAGGAAAGTTTTGGGAGGTTATAAATTTTAGGTTTTAGGACTTAAAACTTAAAACCTAACCACCTAAGGAATGAGGCATTTATTAAAACACCAATCTCGCATGTCTTTTTTGTCCGTGGTTTTCGCTGCCACTTTGGTTACATAGTTCACTATGCGCCCGACGTGGCAACAAAAACCACAAACAAAAATCCTGCACATCTTGGTACTTTAATTTCTGCCTCATCCCTAAAACCTAACCACCTAAAACTTAAAACCTTACTTTACTGAGATTATTTATGTCATTAAATATCGGACTTATTCTGGTCATTGCTCTCGTCGTGATGGGAACAATCTGGCTGATGGATGTGCTCATCTATTCAAAAAAGCGAGGTGAGAATGTGAAGGAACATGTCCTCATCGATATTTCACGCTCCATATTCCCCGTTATCCTGGTGGTTCTGATCCTGCGTTCATTTGTGTTCGAACCTTTTAAGATCCCATCGGGTTCGATGATGCCGACCCTGCTGGTGGGGGATTTTATCGTCGTCAATAAATACGCCTATGGACTGCGTCTTCCGGTGACGCATAGCAAAATTCTTGATGTCGGAGAACCGCAGCGCGGTGATGTGGCTGTTTTTCGTTTTCCGGAAGATAAATCCATCGATTTCATCAAGCGTGTTGTCGGAGTACCGGGTGATGTACTTGAATATAAGAACAAAGTGCTTTATGTTAATGGTAAGCCGCAACAGCAGCAGAAAATAGGGATTTATGAGGGAGTGGGCGCCGGTAAGGTTGAGACAGGCGACTATCACCTTAATGAGATGCTCGGCGATGTCGAACACCAGATCCTGGTGCATCCCGGACGTGAGCTGCGCTGTCCATATCTCGCGACCAGCCCGGTGACAGTTCCCGAGGGGCACTATTTTGCGATGGGTGACAACAGGGATAACAGCCGCGACAGCCGCTGCTGGGGCTTTGTTCCGGAGGAGAATCTGGT
>JAQYVP010000214.1 GCA_030145485.1 Chromatiales bacterium | reverse complement strand
TCAGCAGGCATCAGCATGCTGAGGTCGCGCAGCACCAGCACTTCAACCCAGCCGCTGCGCGGGTTTCCCAGCCGCAGATCCTTGTCGTAGTGAGCCAGATAGGAGATGCGCTGCAGCTCACCGATATGCAGCAGCATCTCGAATCCTGCGAAACGAATATTGCGGTTCTCTTCAGTTTGTTCATTGCGCCAGGTGTTGTACCCCAGGGCGCTGAAGGCGACGAACAGGCTGATGATGGCAAGTGAGTTTCTTTTAAGTTGTTGACGAAGCATGTTGGTTGTTGTTGCTCGAATGAGAATCCTTGATTCACTAGAATACTTGCAAATGAGTCAAGTTTTAAAAGAATCTCTCGCTAAGAACGCAAAGGACGCAAAGGTTTCTCTTGGCGGTCTTGGCGTCTTTGCGAGAGAAAATGTTTTTTTCATGCCTCGTCAGTCTGAGATCTGCTCTTGCTGGTGACTGGCGGATGCAACTTGTCGAGCGGTATCGACAGACCGTTCTCCTGTACCACGCGTGCATGACTGCGCATCAGCTCCCTGGCCGATTTGACCCCGCAGGAGTGTGCAATGACACCAACTTCCTTGACCATGTTGTTCACATAGTCAGCAACGCGGATTTTCTTGGTTTCAGGATGAAGCCCTTTCTGCAGCTTGGGATCGTGGGTAGTGATTCCTGTCGGGCAGCTGTTTTTATTGCACTGCAGCGCCTGAATACAGCCCAGCGAGAACATGAAGCCACGCGCGGAGGTAATAAAATCTGCTCCGATGCAGAGCGCCCAGGCCACATCCGCCGGGTTGACAAGTTTGCCGGATGCAATCACCTTGATCCTGTTGCGCAAGTCATGCTTATTGAGGTGGTCGACCAGCATCGGCAGACTCTCACGCAGAGGCAGCCCCATGTCATCGATAAGCGGCATCGGTGCTGCTCCCGTGCCGCCGTCGGCGCCGTCAACGGTGATAAAATCCGGCGCAAACTCCAGCCCCATGCTGTCAATCTCTGCAAACAGCTCGTTGAGCCAGGCATCGCCGCTGATCACTGCCTTGAAGCCTACGGGCTTTCCTGTGACCTGGCGAATATGATGAATCATATTCAGCAGATCCCGGTTGCAGCTAATGTCAAGGTGGCGATTGGGGCTGATGGCATCCTCTCCTGCGTGAATGCCGCGAATCTCAGCGATCTCCTGTGTCACCTTGCCGCCGGGAAGAATGCCTCCCTTGCCGGGTTTTGCTCCCTGGCTGAGCTTGATTTCAAACATCCTCACAGCTTCATGAGCAGCAGCCTGTTTGAGCTTTTCATCGCTGAGGTTTCCTTCAAGATCACGTACGCCATTTTTTGCGGTACCGATCTGGTAAACAATATCGCAGCCACCCTCGAGATGATAGGGCGATAGCGCCCCCTCGCCGGTATTCATCCAGCAGCCGGCTCTGGCGGCTCCCATGGAGAGCGCTTGCACAGCAGGAACCGAGATAGCGCCGAAACTCATGCCAGAGATGTTATATAGGGAACTGGTGGTATAGGATGACCCGGCATATCCTTCTCCGATGGTGATAGGGCCGGGGTCGACAGCGTCCACGCCCAGTGTCGGAAAGGGGCAGTTCACAAAAAGTACGGTTCCGGGAAGCGACAGATCTCGGGTTGAGCCAAAGGCAACGGTATTGTCCATGTTCTTGGCGGCGCGGTAGATCCATGAGCGCTGGGCGCGGTTGAAGGGCAGCTCTTCACGCTCCATGGCGAAAAAATATTGTCGAAAAAATTCGCCCAGATGCTCGAACAGATAGCGAAAGCGGCCAATGACAGGGTAGTTTCTGCGAATCGCCTGTTCGGTCTGGGTGACATCCTTGATATAGGCAAAGATGACCCATAGCACACCCAGGCCAATCACAAAAATAAACAGTGAAGAGAGGAACAGCAGCGCCTGCAAAGCGATGGAGTTGGTTTCAAGCATGACTGTTATACCGGTTTCGTTGGATTGATTGGCATACTAATAACGAACCTGGAGAGAGGGAAGATATTACGCTTCATTTATGATCGATGCGCATCGCAAGCTCAGCACATCCTACATCAGCATGTTGTGCGACAGCGCGACGTGCTCCTGAACTCTACTTGAACACTACTTGAACTCAACCGGACTTTGCGGCTGGCTGTTGATCTGCGGCTTGAAGATGTCGGGTCTAAGCCGCCTACAGGTGATGTTAGCACTACGACCAATTTTGACATCTCACGCTTCTCCTTTATGATTCCTCCTTAGCCTAGACGTAAACCATGCTAAATGCCACCAGTAAAGAACATCTAATTTGAATACAACAGATGAGAGACACCATGACAGAGAAAACCAGCTGTTGCCAGACACACATTGATTGCTGTGATGTTGAAACTCCGCAGCAGGACAAACTGGATGAACATCGCCAGAGTGTGCGCAAGGCCTATTCCTCGGTTGCCAGGGCCAACGAGGAGGCCGCGGCATGCGGCATCGCCTCGAGTTGCTGCGGCGTCTCCGATGACATCGCCATCAACACATTGATCTCGACTCGTCTGGGTTACACGCAGTCAGAGCTGGATAGCATTCCCTCAGGTGCTGATATGGGACTGGGGTGCGGAAATCCCAAAGCCATCGCTGCGCTGCAGCAGGGTGAAGTGGTCGTGGATCTCGGTTCCGGTGGTGGCTTTGACTGCTTTCTGGCCGCCGCTGAAGTTGGCGGCAGCGGCAGGGTCATTGGTGTCGATATGACGCCTGACATGATCAGCAAGGCGCGCAGGAATGCCGGCAAGGGAGGGTATGCCAATGTGGAGTTTCGTCTTGGCGAGATCGAATTCCTGCCCATCGCAGATGCCAGTGCAGATGTCATTATCTCCAACTGCGTCATCAACCTCTCGCCGGACAAGGCGCAGGTCTTTCGAGACGCTTTTCGTATTCTAAAGCCTGGTGGCCGCCTGGCGATCTCAGATGTGGTAGCAACTGTAGAATTGCCTCTAGAGATGCGAAATGATGCTGATCTTGTAGCCGGCTGCATGGGCAATGCCTCGCTGATCAATGATTTGGAGGATATGATGCAGGATGCGGGCTTTAGTGACATTCAGATCCAGCCGAAGGATGAATCCCGCGACTTCATTCGCGACTGGGCGCCCGGAAGCGGCGTCGAGGAGTACGTGGTTTCCGCCACCATAGAGGCTATCAAACCGCAATCTCTTCTGGACATTTGAATACAATAAGCTATGTTTTAATAGAGAGTCCTAATTTGCGTATATAGCTGGTGCGGTTGTCGGCTTTAGTGTTTCGGGACAGTGTAAGGAATGATGCATTTATTAAAATACCAATCTCGCTTGTCTTTTTGTCCGTGGCTTTCGCCGCCACTTTGGTTACATAGTTCACTATGCGCCCGACGCGGCAACAAAAACCACAAACAAAAATCCTGCACATCTTGGTACTTTAATTTCT
>JAQYVP010000160.1 GCA_030145485.1 Chromatiales bacterium | reverse complement strand
CCCACACCCGCCGGGCGTGATGTCTATGCCGCCGCCCAGGACATTCTCGGCAGAATGGTGGCGCTGGGCAACACTGCATCCGAGCTCGAAGGCGTGGTCAAGGGTGAGCTGCGTATTGCGGTCATCACCACCGCCAAGTATTTCATGCCGCATCTGCTGGGCGCTTTCATCGCACGGCATCCCGAGGTAAGCCCCCGGCTGGCGGTCACCAACCGCGCCAAGGTGCTGGAGCGCCTCAAGGCCAATGAGGATGACCTGCTGATCATGGGGCAGGTTCCAAAAAATCTGGCGGTAGAGGCTCACCCGTTTATCGATAATGAACTGCTGGTGGTGGCGCCACCCGATCATCCACTTTCAGGCAAGCATAACATCACACTGGAACGACTGAACCGGGAGCGTATTCTGGTTAGAGAGCAGGGCTCAGGTACCCGACAGGCGGTAGAGCGGCTGTTTAGCGAGCACGGCCTGCAGATCGAGCCTTACATGGAACTGGGCAGCATCGAGGCCATCAAACAGGGAGTGATGGCCGGATTGGGACTCTCTGTATTGTCGCGACACAATCTGCGTCTGGAACTGGCCGGCCGCCATATTGTGATATTGGATGTGAATGGATTTCCACTGATACGCCGTTGGTATGCCGTGCATCTGCAGGGTAAGCAGCTTTCGCTCGCGGCCAGTACGTTTCTCGACTTCATTCTCAATGAGAGCGATGGAGTATTATCATCATGAGAAGGTCGAGTTACCATGCGATGTATCCGCCATCCTGTCTCGAGTGTGACTGATACATCCATAGGTACTCATTTGATTAGTTTTGAATCTTTTTAAGCCACTCCCTGCTATTTTCGAGAATGGCATCTTCATCCAGTGTCAGCAGCCTGTGATTAGCCAGCAGCTGCTTGCCATTCACCCATACGTCGGAGACCTGACTGCTTGATGCCGCATAGACAACCTGGGAGAGTGCATGATGCACCGGCTGTGTACGCAGGTTATGCAGGTCAATGGCGACCATGTCGGCAGACTTTCCAATCTGCAGAGATCCGGTGAAACTATCGATGCCCAGCGCCTTTGCGCCATTGATTGTTGCTGCCCTGAGTGCATCTGCAGCGGGCAGGGTGCGGGCATTGTTGTCAACGGCTTTGGCAAGGGTCGCCGCAGTGCGCATCTCATCGAGCATGTCGAGATCATTGTTACTCGCTGCGCCATCGGTGCCGATGCAGACATTCACGCCGGCGCGCTGTAGTCTGCCCACAGGAGTGAAGCCGCTTGCGAGTTTCAGATTCGACTGCGGACAGTGGACAACATGGATGCCGCTCGCCGCTGCCAGTTCTATCTCATCATCCGTCAACTGCGTCATGTGTACTGCAATCAATTGAGAATTCAGCAGACCGAGCCGCTGCAGGCGCGCCATGGGCCGTTCGCCATGATCTCGCAGACTGCCCTGGACTTCGTCGTTGGTTTCGTGCAGATGAATGTGCACAGGGATATCCAGCTCGTCGGCAAGCATGCGAACCCGTGACAGTGGAGCATCTGACACAGTATAGGGGGCATGCGGAGCCAGCGCTGTCTGAATCAACGGGTGATTCCGGAACTCGGCATGAACGGACAGCCCCTTTTGAAAATAGTCATCCGGGCCTTCGCCCCATGCAGAAGGGAAGTCAAACACGATCAGTCCGACTGTGGCTCTGATGCCTGTCTCGCTGGCAATGCGTGCTGTCACATTGGGAAAGAAATACATGTCATTGAAGCAGGTGATGCCGCCCTTGATCATCTCGGCAATCGCCAAACGGCTTCCGTCAGCAACGAAATCCTTGCTGAGCCATTTTGCCTCGGCAGGCCAGATATGATTGTTGAGCCAGTCCATCAATGCCAGGTCGTCCGACATGCCACGAAACAGGTTCATGGCGCTGTGCGTGTGGGCATTGATGAAGCCTGGAATCAGCGCATGTTGAGGCAGTTTGTGCAGATGTTTTGCGCTATAGGTTTGCAAGGCATCTGCGGTCGCTAGTACGTCAACGATTTTCCCCTGGTGGACAGCTATGGCGTGCTGTTCGAGAACAGGATCACCAGCCGTAACAGGAATAATCCAGTCACATGTGATTAGCGTATCAATAGGCTGTTGTGAAAATATGTCTGTCATCCGGTTGTTGTTTTGGCACAATAGCGTCGAATCAACTTGAAGGATAACAAGATGGGGATGTTTTTACCCGACAAAAGAATTACCGGCGATGATGCCATCGTATGGCAGGATGATGCGCTCTACCTGCTAGATCAGCGCCTGCTACCCGCCAGGGTGGAGTTTATTCATCTCATGAGTGCTCAGCAGACGGCAGATGCCATCCGCGACATGGTGGTGCGCGGCGCGCCCGCTATCGGTATTACGGCGGCCTATGGCGTGGTGCTTTCGGTGATGCAGCATGGTGATCAGTGGCGCGAGAAGCTGCAGGCTGATGTGGATCTGCTTGCTGCAGCAAGACCGACTGCGGTCAATCTTTTCTGGGCGCTTCGACGTATGCAGCGGTTGGCCGATGAGATAGCCGATGACAATGCCGCGCCGCTGCTGTTGCAGGAAGCCCGCTTGATCCATCAGCAGGACATTGCTGCAAACCGCTGCATGGGCGAACTGGGAGCAGCACTGATTCAGCAACCCGCATGTGTGATTACCCACTGCAATGCCGGAGCCCTGGCAACAGGAGGGTATGGTACGGCACTGGGTGTGATTCGCGCCGGTTTTGCACAGGGCAGGATCAAGCATGTCTATGCAGACGAGACCCGTCCTTGGCTGCAGGGAACCCGTCTCACAGCGTGGGAGCTGCATCAGGACAATATCCCGGTTTCAGTCATTGCCGATGTCGCAGCGGCTGCCACCATGGCGCGTGGCGATATCGGCTGGGTTATCGTTGGCTCCGACCGCATCGCCGCCAATGGTGATGTCGCCAACAAGATCGGCACCTACCAGCTGGCTATCGCCGCCAGATACCATGGCGTCAAGTTCATGGTGGCGGCGCCAATCTCGACCATCGATCCCGATACAGCCAGCGGTGCTGATATTCCCGTCGAAGAGCGTGACCCCGAAGAGGTGCTCAACTGCGGCAGCCACAGAGTCGGGGCAGAGGGCGTCACTGCCTGGAATCCCGTCTTCGATGTCACTCCGGCAGAGCTTGTCGATGCCATCGTTACCGAGCGAGGTGTTGTCGAAGCCCCAAACCGTGAGAAGATGGCGAAGTTGCTGTCAACAGACTGAGCAGAGAAAGTTTTATCCACAGATGCACACAGATAAACACAGATCAAAAAAACTATCTATCTGTGTTCATCCGTGTTGATCTGTGGATAAAAAAGCAGATATGGCATAAATACGGCACAATGCACGGCGCTTGATACCCCCCATAGCTGGTGGTTCTTCAGCTTATCACCTATAATGTACATAATAAATGTACATTATAGGCAAGATTCATGCAGCAAGTAAAAATTACCGATTTAAGAACGCATTTGCCGGATTATCTGAAAAAAGTCAGTAATGGCGAGGAGATTCAAATTACCAGTCATGGAAAACCGGTTGCCAGGCTGGTTCCTGAACTTACACAGGTGGAAGCGGCACAAAAGCGGCTGGATGCGTTGCGCGGCACCATGATGGTTGGTGATGTTATGCAACCTTTGGATAGTCAATGGAATGCTGATGCTGACAATTTGTGACACCCACATCCTGATTTTTTGGCAGGATGATCCAGCAAGATTGTCAAACAGGGCTCGGCAGGCGATACAGGAGTCACTTGAAAAGAGAACCGTGGCTTGTTCGGATATCTCTTTTTGGGAAATCTCCATGTTATTCAAGGCCGGACGTTTAAGAGATGATGTCTCTGCAGAACAGTATATGAATGACATTATTTTGACCATGTCATTGACTATCCTGCCGGTGACTCCTGAAATTGCAGTTTTATCTCAACAGGATCTTTTTACCCATAAAGACCCCGCTGACCGCTTAATTGCCTCGACAGCAATGATTCATAAGGCTCCATTGATCACTGCTGATTCCAAATTACAGCATATCGAGCCTTTAGAGGTTATTTGGTAATAAGATACGACATCAATACAGCGCAATACACTTCGCACCTAAAACCTAAAAGGTAAAACCTCCCTCAAGTAATCACCGTCGGTTCACTGCGCCTGGTGAGTTCCTCGATCCTTGCCAGTGAGGTGGCGATGTCGACAAATGGTTGCATCACCTCTGCCGTATCCAGCAATTGTTTGTCGCTATCAGGCTCAAAATACTCCATATAGACGCGCAGAGTAGCGCCCTCTGTACCAGTGCCGGAGAGGCGATAGACGACTCTGGAACCATCTTCAAACAGGATACGGATGCCCTGCTGATTCGAGACGCTGCCATCAACCGGGTCGGTATAGCTGAAATCATCGGCCAGGGTGACCCGGCGTCCGTCAAGTGTGACGCCGGCGAGGGAGGGGAGTTGCTCGCGCAACGCATCCATCAGCTGGTTTGCCCCAGCGCTGTCGACAGCCTCGTAATCATAGCGGGTGTAGTAGTTGCGTCCATACTCCCGCCAGTGCTGTTCGACGATCTCCCTGACTGACTGTTTCTTCACTGCCAGCAGGTTGAGCCAGAAAAGCACCGCCCACAGACCATCCTTCTCTCGTACATGATCCGAGCTGGTGCCAAAGCTCTCTTCACCACAGAATGTCACCTTTCCGGCATCCAGCAGATTGCCGAAAAACTTCCAGCCGGTCGGGGTTTCAAAATTGTTGAGTCCCAGTTTTTCAGCGACACGATCAGCAGCCTGACTGGTCGGCATGGAGCGGGCGACACCAGAGATGCCTTTACTGTAGCCGGGAATCAGGGTTGCATTGGCGGCCATGATTGCCAGGCTGTCGCTGGGGGTAACGAAGATATTTTTTCCCAGGATCATGTTACGGTCGCCGTCGCCGTCAGAAGCGGCAGCAAAATCGACGCCGTCTTCTCCCAGCGTCATGGCAACGAGTTCCGGAGCATGTGCCAGGTTTGGGTCGGGATGCACACCGCCGAAATCCGTCAGTGGTATGCCATTGATAACAGCGTCAACTCCCGCAAACAGCATCTCTTCAAAGATGCGTTTTGCATAGGGGCCGGTTACGGCATGCATGGCATCGAACGCCATCGTGAAATCGGGTTGCGCCAGCAGTG
>JAQYVP010000163.1 GCA_030145485.1 Chromatiales bacterium | reverse complement strand
TGCTGCTATTATTGTGGCCGCAACTTCAGCGCTAATTTATCCTGTCGAATACGCATTACTTCTCCCATGGCCTGCTGCGGTGTAAGTTCAGCCACCCTCATTAGCGCCTCCCGGGTGCGTTGGCGAAGATTGAGTTTGCCACTGCCATTTTCCCAGTTGCTTAGCGTGGGTTGAGTTACGCCAACCAGCATTGCGAATTGGGATGTGCTCATCTTGAATCGCTTGCGTAGTCTGGTGACTGCCGCTGCTGTCAGGGTAAATGGCTTTTTCTTTTTGCTTGCGGCCCGCGTTTTTTTGACAGCTTTCTTTGTGACTCTCTTGCTGCTGGTTTTTGTCATGGTTTTTTTGCCGGCTGCTCTTTTTTTGCGGCCGGGTTTTAGCGGCTCCTCTATATCCACGCCGAACACGCTGGAAAGATCCGCCTCGGCCAGTCGTCTCCGTTTTCCTTTTCCCGTCGTCGCTGTTTGCATATCCAGCTGTGCTGAAATCAGTTGTTCCTGATCGACGTTGCGTAGTAGAAAAAGCAGTTCCGGCTGATGATCCAGTCTGGCACCAACGCCATACAGGACTGCGGCAACATGCTTGCACATCCCTGCCCAGTCCGGGCAGTTACAGGCGAGTTTGATCTCGCCGGGTTTTGGGAATAGACCTTTCTCCTGATCTGTCACGATTTTCATGACATTATCTGAGAAGCGTCCCTGCAAGAGCTCCAGCATAGAGCCGATCTGTCCGGCGCACTGTTGACGTACATGTTTCCATTTGTTTGCAGAGAGCGGGGTGATGTCGATGTCGATTTTGTAGAGTTCCGAGCCGCTGACGATGGCCTCGATCCGTCCCTTTGAGATGGACAGATGACACACCGAACCATTACGCGCATAGGTTCGCCCCCTGGGCAGGCGATTTTGGTAATCACTGAATTTCTCCAGGTGATTGCACCAGGCTTCACCCCAGAATGTACGCGCGATCTTGCGTCCCTGGATCTCGACGGGTTCAATCTTCATTCCTTGATTGAGCAGCTTTTTCATCTCTCTGGCTGCTTTGGCGCGTCGTACTGCTACCGGTACGTAGGGGGCCCATCCGTAATAACTCATTGTGTTTTACCTCTCGGGTTCGTATGTTCTCAATAAGCCCGTGCCATCGTAGGATGTGGTGAGCTTGCGAACCGCATCTGTCGCTGCATCACATGATCGATGCGGTTCGTACCTCACCAGCATCCTACAAATTCATCCCATTTGCATCGGAAAATTGAGAAGTTACCTGGGTTCATCAGACTCGCGCCTTTTCGATATCAAGGGACACCAGATTCAGCAACGCCTTGTCATCCATCTCGGTAAGCAGGGTGCCGGCGCCGCCTTCCAGCAGGTCATTGGCGAGAGCCGTTTTTTCTTTGATCAGGGCGTCTATCTTTTCTTCCACCGTTCCCTGGCAGACAAACTTATGCACCAGTACATTCTTTTTCTGACCGATGCGAAAAGCGCGGTCCGTGGCCTGATTTTCCACCGCCGGATTCCACCAGCGATCAAAATGGATGACATGGGATGCCTGTGTCAGATTGAGACCGGTCCCTCCCGCCTTCAACGATAGAATAAAAAAGGGTGGTCCCTCTTCATGCTGGAACTGCTCGACCAGTTTTTGGCGTTGCTTTACTGCGGTGCCGCCATGCAGCACCAGGCCGGGCCGGCTGAACTGCTGCGCCAGAAAATTTGCCAGCGGAGCGGTCATTTCACGGAACTGGGTAAACACCAGCAACTTCTCCTGACGTGAGGCGATCTCTTCGCAGAGTTCGGCCAGACGCTGAAATTTACCGCTCTTTTTCGGATCGTACTCATCATCACCCAGCAATTGTGACGGGTGATTGCAGATCTGTTTGAATCGCAGCAGGTAGGAGAGTACCAAACCGCGGCGCTTGATGCCATCAAGAGTCTCGATGGCTTGCGCCATCTGTTCGACGGCCTGCTGATAGAGCACTGCCTGGACTTTGCTGAGACCACAGTAGGCGGCGACTTCGGTCTTCTCCGGCAGGTCACTGATGATGGAGCGATCACTCTTGAGGCGGCGCAGAATGTAGGGGGTGACCAGATTGCGCAGCGGCGCATATTGATCGGTGTTGTGCTCGGAGAGTGATTTCGCAAACCCCTTGAATCGCGTGGCCGATCCCAGCAGGCCGGGGTTCAGAAAATCGAACAGTGACCACAGATCCGACAGCCGGTTTTCCACCGGTGTGCCGGTCAGGGCAATTCGGGATTCGGCTTCGAGGCGCTTGACTGCTTTGCTCTGTCTGGCAGCCGGGTTCTTGATTGCCTGGGCCTCATCCAACACCAGCAGTCGCCACTTCTGCTGTTGGAGCCATTGTTGACGCATGAGTGTGCCGTAGGTGGTCAGCACCAGATCGATATCCTGCAGGGCTGAGCTGTCATCAGCCATGCTATCCATAGCCTTTTTGTTCAGCTGGGAACTATGGATAAAGAGGCAGCGAAGGGAGGGGGCAAAAGAGTTAAGCTCTGTTTTCCAGTTGCCAATCAGCGATGCCGGCAGCACCAGCAGGGAAGGTTTGTCACTGCGTCGCTTTTTCATCGCCAGCAGCAGTGCGATGACCTGCATGGTTTTCCCCAATCCCATGTCATCTGCCAGACATGCTCCCAAACCCAGTTGTGAGAGCAGCCACAACCAGTTCACTCCCGCCTGTTGATAGGGCCGCAGGTTTGCTTTGAGCGCGCTACCCGGACTGATCTGCTTCGCCTGATCGGGAGAGCGCAATGTCTGCAGCTGCGAGGCCAGCCATTTTCCCGGTTGCACAAAAGACCACTCGCGGCTCTCCTCAGTGACGGCATCCTGCAGGTCGGCAGGTGCGCCTGCAAGCAGCCGCATCCCCTGGGCAAAGGTGAGGCCACCATCAGCCGTCTCTGCCTGTACCAATTTCCAGTGGGCCAGGGCTTCACTGAGTTTCTCCTGATCCACCTCGATCCACTGCCCCTTCATGAAAATGAGGCCATCACCCGCCGCCATGAGTCTCTTCAGCTCGTCCTGGCTGAGTTGCTCACTCCCCAGTGCAATATGCAGTTTGAAATCCAGCAGTGAACCGGCATTGAAGATCTTCTGCTTGCTCTCACCAATGGTGATGCCGGCGCGCGGTCTGCTGCGTTTTTTCCACCAGTCAGGCAAACGCACCACCACGCCGCACTGCTCATACCCAGGCGCATCCTTGAGAAACGCATAGGCCTCCGCGGGCGACCAGGCCAGCGGGTGATAGATGTCTCCGCTATCGACCAGATCCTTGATCACGGCGCTGGATTTAGCGGCGAGCTGAACGGGTGAAAGCAGACGGATCAACGCCTGTTTGTTTTTCGCTCCCGCATACTCTTGCAGGGCGCGACCGAGGGGTTGATGCCGAACGCGGCCCTGCTCTGATAGTTCGGGAGCGTATGTCGCCATGAAGGCAAAGGGGTAATCGGGGTCGCTCTTGTTTTCCGCCAGATGAAAACAGACGCGGCCCAGCTGATGCCACTGCGGCGCGCTTTTGGCAAGCAGGGCGCCTAGCCCGCCGAGACTCTGTATCTGTTCACACACCCAGTGATCGAGCAGGCAGCGGATCTCCTGCAGTACAGAAGCTGTGAGATACTCAGCGCCACGCATCGGTGGCGCGCCCAGCAGCAGAGGCGCGGTTTCGGCGGCCGTCAATGGCTCGACAGGCTCAGGCTGTTGTGGATCGGATTCAGTCAGCAGGCAGCGGTCATTCAGGTATTCGCGGGAAAAATTACGCCAGTACTGCAAAGAGGGGGAGATGCCGGCGCTGCTTTTTGTGGCCGCCAGGGTGAATAGCCCCTCACCCGTACTGCGTGCAAATGCCTTGCCGACGGGGTCGGTCTGAATGCTTTCGTCTGTTGAATTCTTCTTATTTGACGGGAAGCAGTGCAGATGTCCCGAGGGAAGCAGGCCTAACTCAAAACTCATCTTCCCAACGTCCTGTCTCGGTGTATCTGCTGATCTTTGCTGCAAATCGCTTGATATGCACCTTCGCGGCGGCATTGGGATCATAACTCGGAAGCCAATACGGATTTCGCTCCTCATGCTGGGAAGCGATCATGTCGAATGAAAGCAGCTCATAGATATTATGCCACTCGCCTTGCACGCGCAGGCTCAATCCCGGATTGATGATGTAGTGGCCGTGTTTCACGCGAAGAAACAGTTTGCGATTGTATTTGTCGTCGCGGCTGACCTCGTTCTTCGACAGGATACTGGAGAGGTAGGGGCGTTTCTTACGCCGTGCCGGCAGGATGTGTTCCGGATAATGCGCCAGCGCCTGAGTGAAATCACTGCTCTGGTAGGCGCCACCTAAGCGTCTGATTGCATCTCCCATGCGGGTATAGAACATTGCCATCATCAGGCTGAGCATGAGGAACTCCATGGAGCGTTTGTCAAGCTTGACGAGTTGCTCATCCACCTGGATATCGATGCACTCTGGCTCCAGCAGGCGATATACGGCGGCCAGTTTGTTGTTGCTGTACTTGGGGTCATCCAGCGTCTGTTCCAGGGCAATCTGGAAGGCGTTGAATCCGCCGTTGTTGATCAGTTCGGTATTTGCTCCCCGCTCTCGCAACTCCCTCACCAGGGTCTCGTTGCCGAGGCGGCTGGCGACCATCAAGGGTGTCTGATTGAAGAGATTGCGGAAATCGATACCATACTGATCGGTTTGCCGTATAACAGCGCCGGGATGTTTCAGTTCATAGGGAAGGAAATGCTTTTTGTTCAGCAGATGCAGTCCCTTTTGCGGATTTTTTGCAGGAGCAAATCCAGCTTTGATGAGCGCATTCAAGCGGGGTTGATCGCGGTAGACCAACGCATATTCAAACAGGGCGAGCTTTGCCTTCTTGTTGTTCTCCTCGATCGCTTTGTGTTGGAGTTGCTCCAGAGGCTCACCCTGCAGCACCTGCCATGGTACGGGTTTCTGCTTGAGAATCCGCTCGCGAATGCTCTCCGCCTGCTCATCTTTGCCCTGCTGTTCCAGCCGCTGCGCCTCCTTGCGCCACTCATCCAGCGAGGAGTCCTGTTTCTCCAGTTGCAGTCCATCTTTGGAGGGTCGCAGGTCGAGCAGGTCAAACAGCCGCTGTTTGGTCGTTTTCTCGATGAGATAGATATTACGCACGGCGCGGGTGATGGCGACATACAGGGCGTTGATATGAAATTTATAGATCTCAAGGGACTTATCACTTTTGTCCCTGGTCCTGGAGTAGTTCAGTCCGTGCTGCAGATCCTCATGCGCCACACCCCGGGTGATCTCACGAAAGCGCTGCTCCTCTCCCGAGGTAAAGTTGTACAGCACGACATTCTCATACTCCAGCCCCTTGGCTTCCTGCACAGAGAAAACCAGCGGCGTGCTAAAGCAGGCGCTTGCGGCGGCTTTGTCCTGCGGGTGCATGACAATGACTGCAAAGCGGGTGGAGTGGCGGGTCTTGCGGTCGAGTTCGGCTTTGATGCCCTCTTCATCCTGCAGCAGAATCACCTCGCCGCTGTTGTGGGCATTGCTCTCCACCAGGTAGTTGCTCTCCTTGTCGATAGAGCCAAAGCGGGCGCTCTTGATCTTCAACAGGCGGTTGGCCACTTCCGTCACCTGGGGAGAGTTGCGATAGTTGGTGTTGAGGATACGGATCAGATCTGCTTGTGGCGCCGAACCCTCCTGACGATAGAAAAAACTCTTGATCTTGGACCAGGAGAAAAAGTTGGGGTGTACGATCTGGTTGGAATCGCCACACAGAATAAAGCCGCTCGGATCGCGCAATGATTTGAGGATCAGCTGCATCTGAATGTTGGTGAGATCCTGCACCTCATCCATGACGATGAAATCATAGCGCGGCTCCACCTTTGCCAGGTACTCATGGCTGAGGATGTTGGCGTCGTAATATCCTTGCTCGTTCATCACCTGCAGATATTTGCTGAACAGGTCATAGACCTGCTTCCGCTGTTCCCGGGGGAAGATCGACTGCTTGATTCCCAGTTCAAGATAGTCGTCGCGACTGAGATAGGAGGAGTCCGTACCCGGTCCGGTAATGACCCCCTTGAACTCTTCGAACAGCTGATGGGCGTCTTTCAAGCCGCTGACGACACGGTGGCGGGAGATCCAGGCAGCGAACTCCTTGAAATGCATCTCCCGTCCTGCGGGCACATGGATGCTCTCCAGATACTCCTGAAAAGAGAGAAAATCGATCTGCTGATCTTCATTGGCATAACCGCTGGCGTAGTAGAGATCTCTTGAGTTATGCACCAGGTAGGGAGAGCGGGTGACATAGAGGATATCCCCCACGGCCTCTTTCATCTTCTCCAGCGTCAGCATGGTCTTGCCGCTGCCCGCCGAGCCGATGATGATCAGTGGCGGCTGAAGAGCGAAGATATCGCTCTGGGCCGCGTCAAAAGAGATCACCTTGTCCAGTATGTTGAAGGTGGAATGATCGGGGTTGAGGTAAATGAGCGGTTCCTGCTTTACTTCCTGCAGAGACTTCGGCATGGTGATTTTGGCATCGTCCACCACGCCACCACGATTGAGAAAGCGGGATTTTTCGTAGGCATGCTGTTTGATGTACTCCAGGATCAGCGCATAAGCCTCCCCCTGGTAGCGGTGAACCGCAAATAACAGACGGTTGCTGCGGTCCAGGCGTGCGCGATAGAGGTTGTTCCCCACCTTCTTGACCTCGGCCGAGCGGAAATCATCGTCCTCCAGGTAGGCCTGCATCTTCTTGAATCCGGGGATTTTGGCGGGATTGATTTCGTTATAAAGTAAAACTTTCATGTCGGTAACTTTGGATCCTCATCGGTAACTTCTTAATAAGTCCGTGCATTGTTTGAGTCTGCACAGGGTTATTGAG
Organism: Chromatiales bacterium; assembly: GCA_030145485.1. Lineage (GTDB taxonomy): Bacteria > Pseudomonadota > Gammaproteobacteria > Chromatiales > Chromatiaceae > Sva-25. The sequence continues at coordinate 16,251 of JAQYVP010000163.1, read as the reverse complement.
AACTTACCCTCATCGATATCTATAGGCTTGAAATTTACAGCGCTTCAATTCAACTGTACACGCTCACCCCAGGGTGTCTTGTTTTTGCCTTTGACAAGCCAGATTACCGCATAATCAGGTGGCAGCAGTGGAAACTTTCCGTCGGCGTCCGTGAAGTAGAGCAGCAGTTGTGGTTTCATGTCCATTGTGTCGACCCACTCGAACACCGGTTGGAAATCCGTTCCTCCGCCTCCCTGGATGGTTTGCGGAAGTTTGAAATCATCCCATGGCTCATAGACCCATGGAGCACCCTCTGCAAGTGCTGCATCACAGGGAAGCAGGGTGATGCGAGCGCGTATTTGTCCCTTGATGGCATCGATTTCAGCAATGAACTGGCTGATCTCTTCACGCCTGATCGAGCCGCTGGTATCGACGGCGACAACCACATCGAGTTGCGCGCTGCGCAGCGCGGGGTAGATCGCATCACCCTCTCTGCGCGATGGTCGCATATAGCTGAAATCATCTTTGGCCAGCGATGAGAGGTAGCGTGACAAAACCATCCGCCAGGGAAGTTGCGGCTGCAGCTGATGTTCGATCATGCGCGCCATGACACCGCCGAATTTACCCGCCTGCATCGCCTGTTGAGCGGCCCCGGCGGTGCGCTGCCGCCACTGTACGCCAAGAGTCTCCTTTTCATCCGGCGTCAACGGGGGTGGGGTGTTCGGAGTCTCGCCAGGATAGGGGTCATCAACACTGCCGCCAGGCTGCTGATTGTCAGCATCCTGCCCACCCTGCTGGTTCTCATCCAGCTGTTGTTGTTTGTTTTCCTGTTGCCCGATCTTCTGTTCGCTGGTTTGCTTCGGGGGTGGCAGAGAGCCTCCGCTGCCGTCCTGCTTTCCGCTTTCTCCCTGCTGGTCATAGAGGTGCTGATCGAGCGTCTCCATCTCCTCGAGCTCTTCGATAAGCGGATAGATCTCCTCCGCGGTCATGCCACTGTATTGATCCATCCACAACGAGTCCGGTGGGGGTGTCAGACCATCCTCGATGAGCAGCGGATTGATGGCAAAATCACAGGCAAGATCCCAGCGGTGCTTGATGCGATGGCCGCGCCGTGCGAAGTGGATCAGGGCGCAATGCAGCGCTTCGTGCGCCAGCATGAACTGGGTTTGTTTAGGTGTCAGCTGTTCGATATATGCGGGATTGTAGTAAAAATGGCGTGCGTCGGTGGCCGTGGTTTTGCACCAGTCGCTGTTGGCGGGCTTTAATGGCAGTCTTAGCACCAGCGCACCGAGAAAGGGTTTGTCGAGAATCAGCCTGGTGCGGGCGGCCGCCAGCTTGGTTTCTACTCTATCAACGTCCACGGCTATTCAGACAGCATCACATCGGCAATTGCTGTTGCCCAGTCAGTGAACTGCGGGATCTGGAACAGCAGCTCGCCGATGGCGTTATGCATATCCGAGACCAGCATCACGCCCATCTCCTTTTGCGGGAAGCGACCGGCGTAGTTGAGAATATTGCCGATAATCTGTGTTGCATCCGCTGTCTGGCTGGCGCGGATGGCGCGCCCGACAAGTGCAGCGGCAACCGCATACTGCAGGTCGATCTCTCCGGGGACAGTTGCTTCCTCACCTGCCACGATAGCATCGAGATCGGGCATCTGCTCCAGGCTGTTGACAAAGGCGTGCAGTTCGATGCCGGCCGCAGGACCCACACAGGCTTGCAGCGTTGACTGCAGCAGTTCGGGGTGGCGGCCGAATTTCTGCAGGCCGCGATGCGCAAATTCCCACGAACGTGGAGTCGGGAAGGCGACAGGATTGAGCGCCGGATCAAAATCAAACAGCAATTCAGGACGGAACCGCAAAAATCCGATAATGCGTTCATCGATGTCGTTGGCATAGGCCCAGGAGACCCAGTCGTCGAGATTAGTCTCCACCTCAAAATGGGAGAAGCGGTTGGCCAGCGGAGCAGGCATGGTATAGGTCACACCACGATCACCCTGGCGGTTGCCTGCTGCAAAAATAACCCATCCGGGGGGAACCTGGTATTCGCCCAGGCGGCGATCGAGAATCAGCTGGTATGCCGCTGCCGAAACGCTGGGTGGTGCGGATGTGATTTCGTCGAGGAACAGGATACCCTGTTCTCCATGACGCTGCTCGTGCGGAAGGATTGCAGGCGTTGCCCACTCCACATGCTCGCCGCTGCGAAACGGAATACCGCGCAGATCGGATGGCTCCATCTGTGACAGGCGGATATCGATGACCGTTACGCCCTGTTGTGCTGCAGCCTGCGCTACCATCTGGGATTTACCAACGCCGGGAGGGCCCCACAGCATCACCGGCGTGTGGTGGCCGCCGGAGGTGCTGTGGAACTCCCGGGCAAAGACTTTCAATAACTGTGCGGGACGCATAGAGGTGATCCTTAAAAAAAAGTATGCAAATGGTGAATGGCTAGATGAATCAACCCACTTTGCATCAGGAATTTGCCGGTATGCAAATCTGACCACGGCGTGCAGCAAGAAATGTCCGGTAGAGAAGAAAAAGAATCAGCACGGTTACCAGCGCCACCAGCAGATAACTGATGAGTCGAAAATAGGGCTTGCCGGTCTCCTCATACATTAGCATCGTGGCGACTGAGACCGCCGCCAGCGGGAAGGAGTAAGCCCACCATGAGAGAGAGAACGGGATCTTGATGAAACGGGGTAACTGTACCAGCAGCAGCAGCGTCATGAAGAGCGCATTGTAATAGAGCACGCGGGCAAAGTTATCCAGATCCGGAACCAGATTCATATAGGAGATGAAACCCACTGCAGGAGGTGCAATCATGATGAACATCGTCGGCAGCAGATTTTCCGCCATGGGGCGATGAAAAACCATGCGGTACATGATGATTGTGAACAGCACTATCCAGAATAGCAGGCCGACACTGAAGAAAAACCAGTTGAGTTCCATGGATGCATTCTCAACGCCGGCAAGCGGCACCAGGATATTTCCAACCACAGGGATGAACCATGCCGGGCTGATGTGGTGAATCTCAAAATGGTCGTGATGTATCCAGCGTGTCAGGATCAGCAGTGCCAGCAGGAGTTGCCCTGCTGCGCCTATCTGCCAGCTGATCAGGGCTATTGTTGGTGTCCAGGTTGCGAGGAAGGTGCCGATGAGTATCAGGCTGATGGTGATGGTGGGAAAAAAACTCAGCATCACCGGGTGATCCAACTCTGCACGCACAGCATCCGGATGGCGGATCAGCTTTGCCGTATAGGCGCCAATCAGCACCACAAACAACGCGATGGTGATGGCGGCAGAGAGTTCAACGGGGGCATAAGGAGTTAAACCAAGCTCCTCCACCTTCATCATGACCAGTGTAAAACCTGAGAGTCCCATGATCATGGAGAAAAAAGAGACCGGGAAATTGGGGAGACGTGGTTGCTCATTCATGTTGCTGTCTGCACGGAGAAATTGAAATGTTGCGGAAATTCTGTTTTGATCGTCATTGCGAGCGCAGCGCGGCAATCTCTTTTTTATGGGATCAAATTGCTGGAAATTGCTTCGTCGCTTAGGCTCCTCGCAATGACGGGATTCCATGAAAAATCAAAACTTCCTTACGTTTATTGCAATGAAAATAGTATCACACATAAATTCCGGTTGAGTCGCGCCGTCACACGCGTGATAATGGAAAACGTTTTTATACAAAGATAAATTGTGTCCATGAGAATAGGTGTTGTCAAAGAGAGTGTTGCAGGCGAGAAGCGCGTTGCAATGACACCGGAGGTCGCGAAGAAGCTGACAGGAAAAGGATTCTCGCTATTGCTTGAGCAGGGAGCAGGCGAAGCAGCACACTATCACGATGACCAATATCGTGCAGTTGGTGTGGAGCTGGTTGATCGCAAAGCGGCGCTGGACGCCGATATCGTGATGATGGTGCGTAAAGCAGATCTTGATGATGTCGCTGCAATGCACGCTGGCGCGATCTATATCGCGCATCTTGAACTCTGCGAAGCAGAAGAGATCATTCCGGCGATGCTGGCAAAGGGGATCCGTCCTATCGCCATGGAGAAGATTCCGCGTATTTCACGTGCGCAATCCATGGATGCCCTCTCTTCACAGAGCAACATCGCCGGATACCGCTGTGTGATCGAGGCTGCCGCGCAATACAAGCGTTTTATCCCCATGATGATGACATCCGCCGGTTCATCCAAGCCTGCGCGTGTGGTTATTCTCGGTGTCGGCGTTGCCGGTCTGCAGGCGATTGCAACTGCCAGGCGCCTGGGCGGCGATGTCTATGCCTATGACATCCGCCCGGAAACCAAAGAGCAGATCGAGTCTCTGGGCGCCAAAGCGATCGAGCTCGATATTGGCGAGAGCGGCTCCGGTGAGGGTGGCTATGCCAAAGAGCTTTCTGATGAGGCGAAGGCGCTGCAGCAGCAACTGCTTGCAAACGAGCTCGCCAAAGCGCACATCATCATCACCACGGCATTGATTCCCTGCCGTCCGGCGCCGGTTCTGATCCAGGAGGATGTCGTCAAGCGCATGCGCGAAGGTTCCGTCATTATCGATCTGGCGGCAGCCAACGGTGGCAACTGTCCGTTGACCGAAAAGCACAAGGTGGTCGAGAAACATGGCGTCATTCTGATCGGATACACCAACTACCCATCGATGATGGCATCTGATGCAAGCGCATTCTATGCCAACAATCTCTTTAATCTGCTTGGCATCATGGTCGACGAGGGCGAACAGGGTCCTGTTTTAAAAGATCTCGATGAAGATGAGATTACCAAAGCGGCCCTCATTACCACGACTGACTGATATCGATCCGGAGAACAAGCCCATGCCTGAAACACTGGTTGCACTCTATATATTCGTACTTTCCTGCTTCATCGGTTACTGGGTGATCTGGGGAGTGACGCCATCTCTACACACACCGCTGATTGCCCTGACCAATGCCATTTCGGGTATTGTGATTGTCGGCGCGCTACTGGTAACCGGGCTCGAAGGAGTGGGGACGACTGCTGAAATCATCGGCTTTTTCGCGGTGCTGCTGGCTTCGATCAATGTCTTTGGCGGTTTCCTGGTAACAAACAGGATGCTGGCCATGTTTAACAAGAAAAAGCGATAGGGCCCTGATGATGGAAATATCTGCAAATGTTCAGGCCATCGCCTACCTGGTCTCGGCGATTCTCTTTATTCTTGCCCTCAAAGGGCTCACCCATCCTGCTTCGGCGCGGCGCGGCAACTACCTGGCCATGGCTGGTATGGCAATCGCCATTGTCGCCACCCTGATGGGATCCGAAGTCAGGTCTTACGGTTTTATACTGGCGGGAGTCGTGGTTGGCGGCGTCATAGGAACTGTGATTGCCATGCGCATCCAGATGACGGCGATGCCGCAACTGGTTGCTGCACTGCACAGCTTCGTTGGTATGGCGGCAGTACTGGTTGCCATCGGCACCTTTCTCAACAAGCAGGCCGACGGCCTGCTCAACGGCGTGCTGATGGGGGAGCTGTCGGCAGGCATTATCATTGGCGCGATTACATTCTCCGGTTCGGTGATTGCTTTTGGTAAATTGCAGGGCATCATCTCCGGCAGGCCGGTTCAGTTCAAGGGGCAGCATCTTTTGAATGCGCTGCTGGCCATCGCTACTATCGGTTTCGCCGTACACTTTGCACTCACCGAAAGTACGGTGTCACTGGCTATTATGACACTGCTGGCGTTTATCCTGGGTTTTACCCTGATCATTCCGATTGGCGGCGCCGATATGCCGGTCATCGTCTCCATGCTCAACTCCTATTCCGGCTGGGCAGCAGCAGCAACGGGATTTACGCTGCAGAACAACCTACTGATCATTGTTGGTGCGCTGGTCGGATTTTCCGGCGCCATCCTCTCGCTGATCATGTGCCGCGCCATGAACCGTTCAATTTTCAACGTCGTATTTGGAGGGTTTGGCACAGCCGCGGTTGAAGGTGACGGTGTTGCGGATGCCGCGCAAAAGGGCGTCAAGTCCGCAGCCATCGAGGATGCCATCTACTGGATGGAGGATGCCAATAAAGTCATCATTATTCCGGGTTACGGCATGGCGGTTGCCCAGGCGCAGCATTCAATGAAGGAGTTGATGGAGCAGCTCGAGGCGAGGGGTGTCGAGGTCAAGTTTGCCATCCACCCTGTTGCCGGGCGCATGCCGGGGCACATGAACGTACTGCTTGCCGAAGCAGATATTCCCTACGAAAATGTAGTCGAGATGGATGAGATCAATCCTGAGTTCGCCACAGCGGATGTCGTCCTGGTCGTCGGTGCGAATGATGTGGTCAATCCCGCCGCCAAGGATGATCCGACGAGTCCGATCTACGGCATGCCGGTGCTGGATGCAGGCAAGGCGCATCATGTCTTCGTCATCAAGCGCTCCATGCGGCCGGGCTATTCCGGCATCGAAAACCGGCTCTACTACCAGGATAATACCTCATTGATTTTTGGTGACGCCAAGGATGTCAGCGAAGGCATGGTCAATCAATTGAAAGGAGCTGCACATTGATGATTAACAGACAAGGACTAACCACGAAATACACGAAATACACGAAAGACACGAAAAAAGAGATTCTTCATTTTCCGGTTTACTGTCTGTCATCTCGACGCAGGAGAGATCTTAGCGTTCTATACCACAGGATTCCTCGTCGTTTTTCCTTACTTCCTCTGGAATAACATGTAAAGCTGTAAAGTGTTTTGACGATTCTGATGATTGCTAAAAAAACTAATAACCCTTTCGTGATTTTCGTGTATTTCGTGGTAAAAGGTAGTTTTTTATTGTGTTCGTATTCATGAGTTGATCAGTGAACCCCCGTATTGAAACCTGTGTTGAAAAACTGTGTCTCAAGGGCTGCCGGGTCGTATGGGAGGATATTCGTTTGCTTGAAGAGGGCATCCAGTTGCCTGAAACCAGTGGATTACTGGAAACCGAACGGCTTGCCGTATTGCATGAACTGAAAATCATCATGTCAGTCTATTCCACTGCCGGCAGTTGCGAGATTGATGATTGATATTCCTGCCTGGTAATCCTTGAGTGGCCAACATCTTTACAAATGAGTCAAATTTCAATAATGACTCTCGCAAAGGCGCAAAGCTTCCGCGTCCTGCTTACGCCCCTGACCTACATCCGTGTAGGCCAAGCTCGCCAAGAAAACCTTTGCGGTCTTGGCGTCTTGGCGAGAGAAAATGTTCTTTTTTAATCCGGCATCGATGAGTGATGAATGATGCGAATCACGCTTAGTGTTATGGTCGACAGCCTCGCCGGTGCAGGCGATGCCCTGCATCAGCTGCTGGAAATCCTCTCAAGTTATGAGTTGAAGGCCACGTTTTTTGTCTCCTGTGGACCGGATCGCAATGCCCCGTGGCTGAGTCGATTGCGCGGCGCGGATCATATCTCCTCTTTCGCTGATAATCTGCATGCAATTCCCGAACAGGGACATGAAATTGGCCTGGCGCCATGGGATCCTGTCAGCTGGAGACAGAAGGCCGCCGTGGCGCACCAGCAATGGATTTCCGAGCAGTGGATGCGTGGAATTGAGAGTTGGCGGGAGCTCTTTTCTGAAGAACCAGCCTCACATGCCGCGACAAATTTCCAGGTACATCCGTTGCTGTTACAGCTGGAACAGCAATCCGGCATGAACTATGCGTCCGATACAATCGGCAAGACGCCGTTCTATCCACTCACGGGCAACCAATATTCCAGCTGTATGCAGCTCCCGGTTACACTCCCGGATGTTAGTGAATTGCTTCATTCTAATGCTGTATCTGCAGAACAAATACATGAGGAGATCTATGACGCCAGCCTCAACAGGCTGCCACTGGGGCACCATTGGCGTTTCATTGCTGGTGAGGATGATCTGCAGCTGCTGGAAAAAATGATTGTCATGTGGCGTGGCTCGTCAGGCGAATTCATGACCCTCGCTGCACTGGCGGAGGTCGCAGCAGAGTCACAGCCACATCGGCATATCGTTGGCTGGGATACTTTGGCTGATGGCCGCAGCGTCGCCGCACAGAGTCTGCAGGGATAATGAAATTGCTGACAAAAAATAGTGAACTGCGTGCCAGGGTCTTTGCTGAATCTTCCAGGATTCATGGCACAGGACTATTTGCAGCCTGTGCGTTCAAGCAGGGCGACTATATCGGCAGCTATCATGGTCCCAGGGCGAAGCGCAACGGCGCCTATGTGTTGTGGATCTTCGACCCGGATGATGTGACGGACATTTACGGCATCAGCGGGCGCAACTTGCTGCGCTATCTGAACCATTCCAGACCGGGAAATACCGAATTCGAGAGTGCGGAACTCTATGCCAGGATTGATATCTGCAAAGGTGATGAACTTACCTTCGATTACGGAGATGAATGGCAGGATCATGAGTAGCGGCAGGGATCGGGTCTATGCTGAACTGAAATCAGATATAGAGGGCTTTCTTTTCGACAGCAAGGTGACGGCGGTGTTTGCAGATATGATCCGTCGTTCCGTCCCGGGTTACGGGGCTGCTGTAGCAATGTCCGGTGTCATCGCAGCCAGGTATGCACAGGATGATTCCAATATTTATGACCTGGGTTGTTCACTCGGTGCAACCACGGCGTCCATACAGCAGTATCTGCAGGCGCAGCGTTGCACCATTGTCGCCGTCGACAGTTCGCAAACGATGATCGATAGCTGCTGCGGGGAATTTGATTGCCGTGATGCAGATGTGGTTCAGTTTGTGTGTGATGATATCCGTGATATCGACATCACGCGTGCATCAGTGGTGGCGCTGAATTTTACCCTGCAGTTTATCTCGCCGGGCGAGCGTCTTGAGCTGCTGCAAAAAATCTATGCCGGAATGCTTCCCGGCGGCATCCTGGTCCTGTCGGAAAAGCTCGCTTTTGACCAGCAGCAGCAACAGTTGTTTACCGATCTGCATCATGCGTTCAAGCAGGCGAATGGCTATAGTGAACTGGAGATCAGCCAGAAACGCACAGCCCTGGAAAATGTGCTGCTGCCGGAGACCATGGAGCAACACCGCCAACGTCTGCAGCAGGCTGGTTTTGCTGCAGTCTACTGCTGGTTTCAATGCCTTAACTTTGCATCTATGATCGCGTTCAAATCCGCATTGCCCCCTGATACTGCAGACAATGAGTCGTAGCGGGGACAAGCGACAGCGCATCCACCATGATTCAGATGCATTGCTGAACGCACTGCGCCAGTCGGGCATGAGCGCATGGGCGGAACAGCTGCCACAGCAACTCGAACGCGTACTTTCCACCACAGCGCATGGAGATACTCAGCGCTGGCAACAGGCGCTGCAGCAGTTGCCGCAACTGCAGGCAACGGCAGTTGATTTTAACGCCGCTGCTGTCACCGTCAGTGGTGAGCCACTGTCACAACCTCAACAGGAGCTCCTTGCTGCTTTACTCAAAGAGTTTCATCCGTGGCGCAAGGGGCCGTTTCTACTGCATGGTGTCTCTATCGATGCAGAGTGGCGCTCTGATCTCAAGTGGCAACGTATCGCCGGGGCTGTCACGCCTCTGAAGAACCGCACGGTTCTGGATATCGGCTGCGGCAACGGCTATTATGGCTGGCGCATGCTGGGCGAGGGCGCCAAACTGGTCGTCGGTGTCGATCCGACACAGCTCTTTTTGATGCAGTTTCAGGCGATACAGCACTTCATCGGCAGCGAGTGGCCGCACTTCATGTTGCCGCTGGGGGTCGAGGAACTGCCGTCAAATCTGCTGGCATTCGATACGGTTTTCTCCATGGGGGTGTTCTACCATCGCCGTTCTCCCATTGATCATCTGCTGGAGTTGAAAAACACACTTCGAGCAGGTGGCGAACTGGTGCTGGAGACTTTGGTCATCAAGGGCGCCGCCGGAGAGGTGCTGTTGCCGTCAGGGCGCTATGCTAAAATGCGCAACGTCTGGTTTATCCCCTCTGCGGATACCCTGATGCTGTGGTTGCAGCGCGCAGGGTTTGAGCATGTCAGGGTTGCGGATATCTCCACCACCACCGTAGAGGAGCAGCGCTCCACGCATTGGATGCAGTTTGAATCACTGCGTGATTTTCTTGATGCAGATGATACAAGCATGACCATCGAAGGACATCCTGCACCTGTGAGGGCGATTTTCATCGCAAACAGGCGATGAAATTGAACCCTCTACTCTCGTAATGACGAGCCAAACACAATGACTCATGCGTTGATATGAATACATTCACACTGATCTTTCTATTCGCACTGTTTGTAGCGACTGCAACCCAGCTATGGCTTTCCGTACGCCAGGTTCACTATGTACGCAATAATCGCGCAACGGTCCCCTCAGCTTTTGCTGACAAAGTAACGCTTGCCGAGCATCAAAAGGCTGCAGATTACACGGTCGCCAAGCAGCACTTCGGCTGGATCGAAACCGCTGTGGGAGTCGCTATTTTGCTGGTATGGACACTGGGCGGCGGTCTCAGCTGGATCGACCAGCTGTGGCGCAGCGCCGCATACAGTGATCTGCTCAGCGGAACTGCGGTGATCGTTTCAGTGATGCTGATCTCGGCGGCAATCGATATTCCGGCTTCACTGTATCGCACCTTTGTGCTCGAGGCGCGATTCGGTTTCAATCAATCCACCCCCGCCCTCTTTGTGGCTGATCTGCTCAAGGGGATGCTGCTGGCGCTGCTCATCGGTGTGCCGCTGGTGATGTTGATCCTGTGGCTGATGAAATCTGCAGGCCAGTGGTGGTGGCTCTATGCATGGCTGGCAATGACGCTGTTTACACTGCTGCTGAGCTGGGCATTCCCCAAATTCGTTGCGCCGCTGTTCAACAAGTTCAAACCACTCGAGCAGGGGGAGATGCTGCAGCGTATCGAAGCGTTGCTGCAGCGCTGTGGCTTCAATTCACAGGGAGTGTTTGTGATGGATGGTTCGCGACGTTCCAGCCACGGCAATGCCTACTTCACCGGTTTCGGGAAAAGCAAGCGCATCGTCTTTTTCGATACACTGTTAAAGCAGCTGACTCCGCCGCAGTTGGAGGCTGTGCTTGCGCACGAACTGGGACATTTCAAACACAAGCATATTATCAAGGGAATGCTGCTTTCGACCGCAATGATGCTGATCGGTTTTGCAACTCTCGCGTGGTTGATGCAGCAGTCCTGGTTCTACGCAGGTCTGGGTGTGAAAGAGCCATCAATCTACATGGCCCTGATACTTTTTTTGATGGTCAGCCCGGCATTTACCTTCTTCATGACGCCGCTGATGGCGTGGGTTTCACGCCGGCATGAGTTCGAGGCTGATGCCTTTGCCGTGGAGCAGACAGGTGCAGAGGATTTGAGCAGTGCACTGGTGGGGCTGTTCAAGGAGAATGCAGGTACTTTGACTCCCGATCCTCTGCACTCCGCTTTTCATGACTCCCATCCGCCAGCGGCGATACGTATTGCGCATCTTTCGCAAGCTTAGGAGTTGTCCACAAATACTCCATGTGTACTCATCGTCGTGCGGTATTAGAATAACGTTTATTCAATCAACGTAATTCCCATCATCATGACAAACGATTCAGAGAGAAATGCAGACAACAGCGCAGTTTGGGATCATCATATCAGCGTACCCGATACACCGGACGGTTTTACAGTCAGAACCACATATCCATCAAATCCTGATGGCGCGGAAGTGATGCTGGAGCGATGGGAGGCAGGTTCGTCCGAACCGCCGCATTCGCACCCTGGTGATGATATGACCGTTGTGGTCGAGGGCAGGATGGTCATCCAGTTCTTTACGCAATCAGAAAATGGACTGATCAAAGATGGTGATGAAGTGGTCTTGAACAAAGGTGACAGTGGTTACATAAAGGCCGGCAGGATTCACGACGCCAGTTATGTGGAAGCGTGCAAGCTGGTTTATGTGCACGACAGGGCTTTCGGATTTAAGCTGGCATCAATCTAATTACGACCCTGAAAATTGAAACCTATCCCGTTCAATAATCGCTATATCAAACTTGGCAAAGAGTTTTTTGTCGAGACCTGCCCGCAGTCTGTGAATAACCCGCAACTGATTAAATTCAATTTTGATCTGGCTGAAGAGTTGGGTCTTGCCGGAACCTCTCTTGACGCAGCGGATTACCTCTCACAGAGCACTGCAATCTTTGCCGGCAATCAAATCCCTGACGGCGCCGAACCCCTGGCGATGGCTTATGCCGGTCACCAGTTTGGCCATTTTAATCCTCAACTGGGTGATGGCCGTGCGATATTATTGGGTGAGATCGATGCACTCGATGGCACCTACATCGACATCCAGCTCAAAGGATCCGGGCGTACAGTTTTTTCACGAAATGGTGATGGTCGCGCCGCCCTGGGCCCCGTGCTGCGTGAATACCTGCTCAGCGAAGCCATGGCTAAACTTGGAGTGCCGACCACCCGTGCTCTGGCGATAGTGACAACAGGCGAAGAAGTGGCGAGACAGACGCTGCTGCCGGGTGGCATCATCACGCGTATCGCGACAAGTTTTGTGCGTGTCGGAACCTTCCAGTTTTTTTCCGCCAGGGAGAGTGTCGAAGCAATAAAAAAGCTGGCTGATTTCGTCATCGAGCGCAATTATCCAGCTGCAAAGAGTGAAGGCAACGCTTATGTGGCATTGCTGCAATCCATCGTCGAGCGCCAGGCGGTGTTAATTGCAACATGGATGCAGATCGGATTTATTCACGGGGTGATGAATACTGACAATATGTCGGTTGCAGGCGAGACCATCGACTACGGTCCCTGCGCGTTTATGGATTATTATGATCACGACCAGGTATACAGTTCTATCGATCGCAACGGACGCTATGCATACAGCAACCAGCCGTCCATCGGGCTGTGGAATCTAACGCGGCTGGCTGAAGCACTGATACCGTTGCTGGCGGAGGATACCGATGAGGCTGTTGAGATAGCCCGGGAGATTCTGCAAAGCTACACTGTAATCTATGAGCAAAGCTGGCTGGCGGGTATGCGGGAGAAGTTGGGCTTGTCAACACAGCAACCGGATGACAAGGCGCTGATAGACGATCTGTTACATCGTATGGCAGCCAATGGGTCGGATTTTACCTTAACGTTTTATTACCTGTCGCAACTCAGTGTTGATGCGACAACGGCAAGCTCGATGAAGCATGAAAAATTGCTGCGGGCTCTGTTTGCCGATGCGGATCAGATACAGCAATGGTTGCTGAAATGGCGCGCGCGTATAGCGGAAGAGCCGCTCGATGATCATGCCCGCCAGATCAGGATGCAGGCAGTCAACCCGCTTTATATTCCACGCAACCATCAGATAGAAGCCGCCATCAGGGCCGCTGAAGATGCAGACGATTTCTCTCTGTTTCATGACCTTCACGAGGTGCTGCAAAAGCCATATGAACGGCAAACAGGAAGAGACCTTTATATGCTGCCCCCCGAGCCCGATGAAGTTGTCGAGCAAACGTTTTGCGGGACCTGAGAACCTGGCCAGAGAGGAACGGGTATTTCTCGATAAGTCCGTGTCTGGAATACACTTGGTTAAAAACAAATGACGGCATTCACACCGACTTTTTGAGAACTTAGACCTGTAGTCAGCGACAGCGTATTGCGCCGCATGCAAAGGTGCAATGTTCTGCGTTGATTGTTTCTACAACTCATCCGAGGCAAACTCGGCAAGCCGCGAGCGCTCTCCGGTGACCAGCGTGATGTGCCCCGAGTGCTCCCAGTTCTTGAACTTGTCGACCACGTAGGTGAGACCCGAGGTGGTCTCGGTCAGGTAGGGGGTGTCGATCTGGGCGATGTTGCCGAGACATACGATCTTGGTGCCCGGGCCTGCGCGCGTGACCAGGGTTTTCATCTGTTTTGCCGTCAGGTTTTGGGCCTCATCGAGAATGATATATTTATTCAGGAAGGTGCGCCCGCGCATGAAGTTGATGGAGTGAATGCGTATACGCGATTGCAGCAGATCATCCGTGGCAGCGCGGCCCCACTCACCGCCGCCCTCGGTTTTGGTAAGCACTTCGAGATTATCCATCAATGCACCCATCCAGGGTGTCATCTTCTCCTCTTCGGTACCCGGGAGGAAGCCGATGTCATCACCCACCGGAACGGTGACGCGGGTCATGATGATCTCGCTGTAGAGGCCGCTGTCGAGCACCTGGGTCAATCCTGCCGCCAGCGCCAGCAGGGTCTTGCCGGTTCCGGCGACACCCAGCAGCGAGACAAAGTCGAGATCAGGGTCCATGAGCATGTTCAGCGCAAAATTCTGTTCACGGTTCCTTGCCATGATGCCCCATACCGAGTGGCTGGCATTACGATGGTCGGTCGACAGTTCGATGATGGCATGGTCATCATTGAGGGTACGCACAATGGCTTCAAAGCCGGAGGACTCATCGTCGAAAAAAAGCGATTGTCCATGATGCCAGTTTTTGGTTTCAGGACCGCTGATGCGGTAGAAGGTGTGCGCATCCTGCTGCCATGAATCAATATCCTTGCTATGGGTTTCCCAGAAATCTGCGGGCAGGACGGTGAGCCCCTTGTAGAGCAGGTCGACGTCATCCAGCACCCGGTCGTTGCTGTAGTCCTCGGCATTGAGGCCGACAATCGCAGCCTTGATGCGCAGGTTGATATCCTTTGAAACCAGGGTGACAGGTTCCTGATGCTGTTTCTGCAGGGCGAGTGCGGTGCCGAGGATATTGTTGTCCGGGACATTTCCGGGCAGGGAGGAGGGCAGCGACGGCGGCAATTCGCTGGTTTGGAAAAACAGTTGTCCGGAGACGGGGTGTTCAGCGTCTTTATCATCGCCGCCCCATCCGGGCAGTTCCAGCCCCTGTTCGATCTCGTCCTTGCTGGCATCGATGATCAGGTCATCGAGAAAGCGACTCACCTGGCGCACGTTGCGCGCCACTTCAGAGGTGCCCTTTTTGGCATGATCGAGTTCCTCGAGCACCACCATGGGGATGAAGATGTCGTGCTCCTGGAAACGGAATATGGCGCTGGGGTCGTGCATCAGCACATTGGTGTCCAGTACGAAGAGGCGTTTGGGATCATCCATTGTTGTCAGCCTGTTGCTATAGTTTTTTAGAGGATCTAGTGAGACCATATCTCAGACTGACGAGGCATGAAAGAGATTAATTTTCTCTCGCCAAGACGCAAAGCTTCCGCGTCCTGCTTACGCCCCTGACCTACATCCATGTAGGCCAAGCTCGCCAAGAAAAACATTTGCGTCTCTGCGTCTTTGCGAGAGATTAAGAAGATTTTTATGCATTGTTAGTCTGAGACTTAGTCTCGCAAGTTCTTCTTGTGCCCTGTTGATTGTTGTGTGACGGTGTGGCGTCATCGGCGTTTAAATTGGCTCCAGTACGGCATCGAGATTCAGGTTGTCGCAAAAGTCCATGAACTCCTCCCGCAGGGCGGAGATCTGGACTTCGGAGGGTACGCCTATTTGTAAATGGACGCTGAACATAGGCGTTCCAGTGTGTGGTGCGGCATAGCTGGATGTATGCAGCTCCTCGATATTGATGTGGTGCTGCGAAAAAAAGCTGGCGAGATTGTGGACGATCCCGGGATGATCCAGGGCAAACACTTCGACCGTATAGGGACGTATTTCCGTGTCGGTAACACGGATATCCGTGCGTTTGCTATGGATGGTCAGGCCGAGTTTGGACTCCAGGTCAGGCAGCATGGTCTCAAGCATTGCGATCTGGTTCCATGCGCCCTCAATCAGCATCTGCACGGCAAATTCTCCACCCATGACTGTCATGCGGCTGTCATTGATGTTGAGTTCCAGATCATAGACGACCCGGGTGAGGCGGTCTACGATCCCTGTCTGGTCTTTGCCGATGGCGGATAAAACGAGTTGACTCTGTTTTGCTGGCACGAAAGTTTTCCTGAATTTTGTTTTGTTGAAGTGTACACAGTTCAACGCGTGAACGCATCCAAATCTGAATGGGTTGATGATAATCAGCAGGCGCCTCAGGGCCGACGATTTTCATGAGCGGAAGTATGCTATTCTAAGATTCAGGACTGAATCTCATTGCAAAGGAGTTGCAGATGTCATCACAAATCCCTGTTTTCATACTCACCCTGCTGTTATGCGCATCCACCGTGCACAAACCAGCTTATGCAACCGAGATATACCGCTGTGTCAGTGACAATGGCGCTATCTCTTTTTCCGACAGAGCCTGCCGGCAGGTTGTGCAACAGAAGATCACTGTGGAGCCGATGCCAATCGTTGGTTGGGAGAAGGTCGAGGCGGTTCCATACAGGAAAAGATCAAGGAGAAAAAAACCTGGCCACAACCGTGAGGCTGC
>JAQYVP010000155.1 GCA_030145485.1 Chromatiales bacterium | reverse complement strand
AAATGCAAAGAGCACCAGAGACAGCTTCATCGATGGCGTGAATAGTGAATGATTAACCACAGATGCACACAGTGCCTTTTTCGGATACTGTGCAGGGTCGGGTTTTTCCTTTCAGCGCCGCTGTGAATACGTCCCTGTACGTTCTGATAAAACATCCCTGTTTTCTACAGCCCTGAAAGGAAAATCCCAACCCTGCTTCCTGCGCAGAGTTACTGAGGTGTTACCAGTAAATACAGATCGATGGCGCTTGGTGTGGGAGCGGTCTTCCGACCGCCATGGATGGCGGAAGTGCCGGATACGCAGGAGCATTTTCGGCTGACCGCGAAATGACGGCAGAGTTACAGCCGCTTGACCAACTGCTGCAGTGCTTTCCCCCTGTGGCTGAGGCTGTTCTTGGTTGCGGCATCGAGTTCTGCTGAGGAGCACCCCTCTTCAGGAACGAAAAACACCGGATCATAGCCGAATCCATTCTCTCCCTGCGGGGCAGTCAGAATGCGCCCCTCCCAGGTTCCCTGGCAGATGATCGGTGTTGGATCTTCGGCGTGGCGCATATACACCATCAGACATTGAAAGCGGGCGCTGCGCTGCTCTTCAGGTACATTTTGAAGCTCTTTCAGCAGCTTGAACAGATTCTCCTCATCGCTGGAACCTTCCCCGGCGAATCTGGCCGAATAGATGCCTGGCGCGCCATTGAGTGCATCGACTTCTATACCGGAATCGTCAGCGATGGCCGGCAGGCCGCTGAGTTTAGTTGCATGACGCGCCTTGATAATGGCGTTTTCAACGAAAGTCAGGCCGTCCTCGACGGCATCCTCGATATCGAATTGCGCCTGCGGCAGCACCTCGATGCCGGAGTTCTCCAGCAGTTGGTTGATTTCACGGACTTTGCCGGCGTTGTTGGACGCCAGCACGATGCGTTTGTTTGACATGGTGGGTTTCAATTGAAGTGTTTGACAGGCCGCTTATCATATCATCGCAAGGAAAGAAGAGCCTTGTTATTGCGAACAGAGCGCGGCACCTCGTTATGTCTATCTCATGCTGAGATTAACCCCAGGTTTTTTACAAAAGGGGTGAAGTCTCTGTCAGAAAAAAGTAGAGGTAGATCCTTTTCGATGCAAAATGAGGCAATAATCACATCGACTGGTTTGCGAATGGTGATGCCTTTCTTACGTAAAGTTCGAAAGTTCTCCGCACTTTTTATAGCCATATCCTTTCCAACCAAATCAAAAATAATCAGCTCTTCAAATAGTGATTTTGCAGTCACATAATCCTTATCCGCTCTGAAACCTTGCAGAACTTCTGTCAAAATCAAATCACCTACGGCTACTGGCTTTATCCCAAGCATCTCGTTAAGCCTATCCGTCTGTTCATTGTCAACTCCATTGAAATAATCAATCCATACACTAGAATCAACTAAAATCATGATGACATGGTTCTCATGTCATCCAGGTCACCGGTCCATCTAAGCTGACCGCGAAAATTTTTTATTCTTTCTTGTTTTTTTAACCGAATCAGGGTCTTGAGGCCAAGTTCCACCACATTTTTCTTAGTCTTTAACCCTGTTGCCAGTCTTCTGTGTTCCAGCAAGAGTTACATAACCCTGCTATGTGCCCATTGCTGCGCCTTGAATACGAACAACATTGCTTCACGATATCGGGAAGTTATTTATGGACAACTCCTTAAAGTCATAATCATTAGCAATGCCATAATGCGTTCAGGCTTTTTTAAATACAGTGTTGCAGCAAGTATCGACACAACGTTATCCACCTACGATGCCACCGTGCGACGCAACTTCCAGGGCTGGGTCATGAAGCATCACGCTGGCGCCGGTGTGAAATTCAACGAGGTTCAGATGCAGTGGCTGCAGATGATCCGCGGCCATGTTATTACATCTTTCATATCGAGCGGGATGACCTCGAAGAGCCGCCTTTTGGGCAACGAAAGATGCACCAGCTGTTTGGAGCGGATATGGATGGACTGATCGATGAGTTGAATCAAGCGCTGGCGGCCAGAACAGGTTTGTACTAGAATGCAAATAGTCCACATGTATTTGAGGTAATAGACCAATGCCCCAGTTGCACTGTTATGTTCATGAAGATCTCGCGGACAAATTGCAGCAAAAAGCCCGGCAGGCTCACCTGTCAGTCTCCAAATACCTTGCCTTGCTAATCGAGAAAGAGGTCGAAACCCAGTGGCCGGATGGCTACTTCGAGTTATTTGGCGGCTGGCAGGGCGAACCTCTGGAGCGTGCTGGCCAGGGTCAGTATGAATCTCGTCCGGGCCTGGAGTGATGTATTTGCTGGATACCAATGTCTGCATTCACCTGTTGAATCAGAGACGCCCGGGCATACAGCAACATTTTCAGCAGTGCTCACCCGGCGAGATAGCACTGTGCAGTATCGTCAAAGCCGAACTGCTATACGGTGCTCGCCACAGCCAGCGGGTTGAGGCAAACCTGCAACTGCTGACCAGGTTCTTTGCACCGCTTGTCAGCCTGCCATTCGATGACCGCTGCGCCGAAGAGGCAGGTTTGATCCGCGCCGATCTTGCAGGCCAGAGAAGTTCCATCGGCCCCAATGACCTGCTGATCACAGCAACAGCCCGCGCACATGATGCCGTACTGATCACTCACAACAGCGGCGAGTTTGCGCGTGTGACAGGGTTGCGGATGGAGGATTGGGAGGCGTGATTGTAGTTGTTTGGTATGGATTGATTGATGAATAGAAGGAAAGGTTGGCGGCGTGATGGAAAATGAAGAGGGTAGAAGAAAGAGGGTAGAAGGAAGATGGAACAGTTTCGTGACTTGCGAGAGCGAACCAAAATCTTTGCGCTTCGGGATCAACCGTGTAGGCGTGGTGATATACCAGAGACAAAACCAGGCTCGATATTTTCTGGCTAAAGGATAAGTCACTCGCTGATCTGGATAACCTGCCTGATCTTGAAGATCTGGCGGAAGAGATTATCGAAAACATTAGAAGCAGGATTGAATAGTTTTAGAGAAATAGCATCAAGTTTGGGCCGGGTAAGCGAAAGAAGTTAAGGCGTCGACAGAATGATCAGAGTATTTCGAGCTTTCTGCAAAATCCCCAAATACGTCATTCTGGCGTAGGCCGGAATCCATAAAATCAACCACTTGCAGATCAAGACAAATGGATTCCGGCTAAAAGCATGCCGGAATGACGAGTTTTGCAAGTGCCTCTTACTGCTGTACATACCCTGTAAATCTTCAGGCAATCGTTATTCAGAGGAAAAATAGGTTAGAATGTCAGGTCTTTAATTCTATGCCTTTTTTTTACTCTTCCATTTCTGTGACCGACTTAGCAAACTCCACAGTTCATCTGCAGGCTGATTCAGTTGAGTGCAGCCGTGATGATCGCCTCCTGTTCGAGAATCTCTCTGTCGAAGTATCCGGCGGTGAGGCGCTGATCCTGGAGGGGCGCAACGGCACCGGCAAGACTACGTTGCTGCGCATATTGTGTGGACTACGCCGCCCCGACGAGGGCGAGGTGCGCTGGAGCGGTGTTCCCATCGAGGAGTGCGCCGTCGATTTTCATCGCCACATGGTCTATGTTGGCCATCTCGACGGCATCAAGCGCGAGTTGAGTGCACTGGAGAATCTGCGTGTATTGCAGACGCTCAGCGGCAGGGGCAGATACAGCGTCGAAGAGGCGCTGGAAGCCGTCAAACTGGGTGGGTTCGAGGATATTCCAGTGCATTTTCTCTCTGCAGGGCAGAAACGCCGCGCCGCTCTGGCGCGCCTACTGGTGACTGATGCACGTCTGTGGGTATTGGACGAGCCTTTCACCTCGCTGGATGTGCACGGCATCGAGCTGGTTGAGAGTCTCATGGACACCCATCTCTCCGCCGCCGGAGCCCTGGTAATGACATCCCACCACCAGGTTCATCTCTCTGCAGGCGTCATCAAACGCCTGAATCTCTCGGAGGGATAGGCGATGTCTGTGTGGCAAGCCTTTATTGAGCTGTTGAAACGCGATCTGCGGCTGGCGATGCGCCGCCGCGCCGAGATTGCCAATCCGCTGCTGTTCTTTGTGATGGTGATCGTGCTGTTCCCGCTGGGTGTCGGCGCGGAGCCGAATCTACTGGAGCGCATGTCCGCCGGTGTGGTGTGGGTGGCTGCATTGCTGGCGGCGTTGTTGACGCTGGACAGCATTTTTCGCTCGGATTTTGAGGATGGCACTCTCGAGCAGCTGCTGCTCAGTGCCCAGCCGCTGTCGGTGATGGTGCTGGCGAAGGTGGTTGCCCACTGGCTGGTCACCGGCCTGCCGCTGCTGCTGGTTGCGCCGCTGCTGGCGATGCTGCTGGGCATGAAATCCGCCGCCATGGGAACCTTGATGTTGTCGCTGTTGCTGGGTACGCCGGTGTTGAGCCTCATCGGCGCCATCGGCGTGGCATTAACAGTGGGACTGCGCCGCGCCGGTGTGATATTGTCGCTGCTGGTTTTGCCGCTGTATGTGCCGGTATTGATCTTCGGCGCAGCCGCCGTGGATGCCGCGGCTTCCGGGTTGCCGGTCGCAGGGCAGCTCTATATTCTTGCAGCTTTTCTGGCGATGGCGCTTTCGCTGGCGCCGGTGGCGGCTGCTTCCGCATTACGCATCAGTCTGAGTTGATATGAATAGTTTCATGAAATGGATTCACAAGTGGGGTTCGCCGCCCTGGTTCTACCGGGTCAGCGGCATGATGCTGCCATGGTTGACCGGGCTGTTTGTCATTACCCTGGTTTATGGTCTCTATGCCGGCCTGGTGCTGGCGCCCGCCGATTACCAGCAGGGAGACAGCTTTCGCATCATCTACGTGCATGTTCCGGCCGCATGGATGGGGATGTTCATCTACATGGTGATGGCTGCTGCCGCAGTGGTGCATTTGGTGTGGCGCATAAAAATTGCTGACGTGGTGCTCATCAGCAGCGCCCCGATCGGCGCTTCATTCGCCTTCATCGCGCTGGTCACAGGCTCCCTGTGGGGCAAGCCGATGTGGGGCACCTGGTGGACCTGGGATGCGCGGTTGACATCAGAACTGCTGCTGCTGTTCATCTACCTGGGTATTATTGCGCTGCACTCCGCAGTGGAAGACAGGCAGAGTGCCGGCCGTGCAACCGCGGTGCTGACGCTGGTCGGTGTCGTCAATATTCCGATTATTCACTATTCGGTGGTGTGGTGGAATACGCTGCATCAGGGAACGACGGTGATGAGACTGGATGGCCCGGCTATAGCCCCGGAGATGTTATGGCCGCTGTTGTCGATGGCGATTGCGTTTAAGCTCTATTACGTGATTGTGATGATGCTCAGGGCGCGTGGTGAAATCCTGGCGCGTGAGACAAAAAGTCGCTGGGTGCGTGAACTGGTTGGTGGTGAGTGATGTCTGAGTTTTTTCATATGGGCGGTTACGCCCTGTACGTCTGGGGTTCTGTTGGAGTGACTGCAGTAGTGATGATCGCAAATGCAGTTGCTGCGATCTTGTATCACAGACGCGAATTATGTCGTATTTCACGTCGTTTGAGACGAGAGAGGAAAAGTGTATGAATCCCAAACGTAAACAACGCCTGATTCTGATTTCGGCCATGGTGATCGGGGTCGTGGTGGCGGTCAGCCTGATACTGCTGGCCTTGAACGAGAACATCAATCACTACTTTGATCCAACCCAGGTGGTCGCCGGTGAAGCGCCGCAAGATCACACCTTCCGCATCGGCGGCATGGTGGTCGAAGGCAGCGTGGAGCGTGAGATAGGCGAGCTACAAGTCCGTTTTGGACTGACAGACTACCAGAAGACGGTCACGGTCACCTATGACGGAATTCTTCCCGACCTGTTTCGTGAGGGGCAGGGTGTGGTTGCACTGGGTAAACTGCAGGGAGAGGTCTTCGTCGCCGAAGAGGTGCTCGCCAAGCACGATGAGAATTACATGCCTCCCGAAGTGGCGGCATCGCTGAAAAAAAATCCGCCGCAAGCGGCGAATTGACTCCGTAGGGCGTAATAAGCGATAGCGCATTACGCCAGTCATGCGGCGCAATGCCCGTTGGTTATTGCGCCCTTCAGTCTGTAAACGAAATTGATACATCACGGGTAAATTATGATACCGGAAATTGGACAAATCGCACTGATTCTTGCCCTCGGCATTGCCGTGATCCAGGCATTCTTCCCGCTCGCGGGCGCACAGCTGGGAATCCGTTCCTGGGTCAATGTCGCGCGTCCTGCAGCTAACTTGCAACTGCTGTTCATGCTGATTGCCTTCGGCAGTCTCATGTACGCATTTATCGATTTCGATTTTTCCGTGAAGTATGTCGCCACCAACTCCAACAGCAAACTGCCGACAATCTATCGCATCAGCGCAGTGTGGGGCGGCCACGAGGGATCGCTGCTGTTATGGGCCACGATACTCGCGGTGTGGTCATTCGCAGTGAGCCTCTTCTCACGCAGCATCCCCGATGTGATGGTGGCGCGGGTTCTGGGAGTTCTTGGTCTGGTCAGCATTGGTTTCCTCGCATTTACATTGTTGACTTCAAATCCTTTCGAGCGTATTCCCATGCAGGCCGATGGGCATGATCTCAACCCGCTGCTGCAAGACTTCGGCCTTGCGGTGCATCCGCCTATGCTCTACATGGGGTATGTCGGCCTGGTAGTGCCTTTTGCCTTTGCTATTGCCGCTATGCTGGGCGGACGGCTGGATGCCGCATGGGCGCGTTGGTCGCGCCCATGGACCAATATCGCCTGGCTGTTTTTGACCATCGGCATCTCACTGGGCAGCTGGTGGGCCTATTACGAACTTGGCTGGGGCGGCTGGTGGTTCTGGGATCCGGTCGAAAATGCCTCCTTCATGCCGTGGCTGGTGGCGACGGCACTGATGCATTCGCTGGCCGTGACCGAGAAGCGCGGGGCCTTCAAGGCGTGGACCGTGCTGCTGGCAATCTTTGCCTTCTCGCTGAGCCTGTTGGGAACCTTCCTGGTGCGCTCCGGGGTGTTGACGTCGGTGCATGCGTTCGCTTCGGATCCGACGCGCGGGGTGTTTATCCTCGGCTTTCTGGCGCTCGTTATTGGCGGCTCGCTGGCATTGTTTGCAGCGCGCGGCAAGAGTATTCGCAGTTATGTCTCCTTTGACCTGTTGTCGCGGGAAAGCGCGCTGCTGCTGAATAATGTGCTGCTAGTGGTTGTCACCTTCATGGTGTTGCTCGGCACCATCTATCCGATCATTCACAACGCATTCGGCTGGGGCAACCTCTCGGTCGGCAAGCCCTATTTCGACCTCTTTTTTGTCATTCTGACCGTGCCCCTGGCGATCGGGCTGGGCGCCGGGCAACTGCTGCGCTGGAAGAGGGACACTGTCACAAATCTCTTCTCGAAGGTGCGCACTGCGCTGATTATCAGTGTCGTTGCCGGAGTTGCCGCGACTGCGTTGCTGATGCCCAATTTTACGTTCAGCGCCGCACTCGGCATCGGGCTCGGTGTATGGATTGTCTGCACCACCGGCAAGGCGATACGCGAACAGTTGAAAGCTCGCTCTTTCACGTCAATTCCACGCGGTTTCTGGGGCATGGCATTCGCTCATATCGGCGTCGCCTTCTTTGCCGTGGGAATTACGTTGACCTCGGTCTACAGCATCGAGAAAGATATTCGCCTGGCGCCGGGGGAGAGTTATGAGCTGGGCGGCTTTAACTTTGCTTTTGACAAGATCAATACGATTTCAGGGCCGAACTACAGTGGTAACCGCGGCACGATCACCATCACCAGGGATGAATTCGAGACGGTTCTTCACCCGGAAAAACGCACCTATTTCTCCAGCAGCATGCCGATGACGGAGGCGGGCATCGATGCCGGCTTTACGCGTGATTTGTTTGTCGCTCTGGGCGAACCGCTGGGTGATGGCGCCTGGGCGGTGCGTTTGTATCACAAACCATTTATTCGCTGGATCTGGCTGGGAACCATCATCATGGCGCTGGGAGGTTTTCTGGCGGCGACAGACAAGCGTTATCTGCGTATGGCCAGCCGTGCGCGCAGGCAGAGGCGTCAGGCTGCAGTTACAGTTGGAGCCACTGCATGAAATCGATGCGCTATATTCTGCCGCTGCTGCTCTTTACTGCGCTGCTGGCGCTGCTGCTGAAGGGGTTGGGGCAGGATCCCAAAGAGGTGCCTTCACCGCTGGTTGGAAAACTTGCTCCGGCCTTTACCGCTCCGCAGTTGCATGTTCCTGAGAAGCAGTTCTCTGCAAGTGACATGAATGGCAAAGTGTGGATACTGAATGTGTGGGCTTCCTGGTGCTTCTCCTGCCGCGCAGAGCATGAACTGGTGACGCGCATGGCCAGGGAGCACGGCATAGTCGTGGTTGGCCTCAACTACAAAGATGAACCGGCCGACGCTAAAGCCTGGCTGCAGCAGTTCGGCAACCCTTATGTCACCAGCGTCATGGACCCGGAAGGGGATATTGGTATCGAGTATGGAGTTTACGGGGTTCCGGAATCCTTCATCATCGATAAAGCCGGTGTGATTCGCCGTAAGGTGATCGGCCCGATCAACGACTCTCCTGATGAAAAACCACAGAATAGTGTCGATGAATTGCTCGCATTTTTGAGCAAATTGGAGGCTGAATCATGAACAGAATGTTGTATCAATTGCCGCTGGCTCTGCTGCTGCTTATTTTCACGCTCCCGCTGTTTGCAGGGATCGAGACCTATACCTTCGAGACTCCCGAGCAGGAGCGGATATACCACAAGCTGACCGAGGAGTTGCGCTGCCTGGTGTGTCAGAATCAGAACATTGCAGGCTCCAATGCCGAGTTGGCCCAGGACTTGCGCAAAAAGGCCTATGAGCAGGTCAAACAGGGCAAGAGCGAAGATGAGGTTGTGAAGTGGATGGTCGATCGCTACGGCGACTTCGTCCTCTATCGCCCCCCCGTCAAGGCCACCACGCTGTTTTTGTGGGTGGGTCCCCTGCTGTTTTTGCTGATTGCGTTCGTGGTGCTGTGGCGTATTGGCCGGACGCGACGCAACCAGTCATCCGAAACAGACCCTGTCGATGAGCAGAGCCTCGAACAGGCGCGTCACATGCTGGAGAAAAAAGAGTCATGACAACTTTCTGGATAGTAACCGCCCTGATGCTGCTGGCGGCGTTGGCGGGGCTTGCCTGGCCATTGCTGAGAAAAACAAGTGGCGTCGGGATTGACCGTAATCAGCAGAATCTTGAGATCGCCAGGGAGCGTCTGAGTGAACTCGAAGCCGAAAACAAGGCGGCGGAAATCTCTGACGAAGAGTTTCAGCAGGTCAAAACAGAGGTGGAGAAGACCCTGGCGGACGAGTTGCAGAGTGAGGGTACGGAACAGAAATCCTCTGCGACTGCCGGCGCCCTGGGTGTGGCCGCCATCGGTGTATTGCTGCCGGTTTTGACGCTGGGTCTCTACTTCGCCATCGGTTCTCCGCAACTGATCAACGGCGCTACGGCGCAGCAGCAGGCCGCAAGCGGCCACGGCGAGGCTGAGGGACAGCAATCTGTCGAGCAGATGGTGCAGAGCCTGGCCGAGCGCCTCAAGCAGGAGCCTGAAAATGCCGAGGGGTGGTTCCTGCTTGGCCGCAGCCTCATGAGCATGGGTAAATACGGTGATGCAGTCAAGGCGTTCGAAGTTGTCGACAAGCTGCAGCCGGACAACCCGCCGGTGATGCTGGCGCTCGCCAATGCCGTCGCCATGGCGCAGAATGGAAAAATCGGCGGCAGGCCGGAACACCTTGTCAACAGGGCGCTGGAGCTGGATCCGACCAGCACCACGGCGCTGTGGCTGGCCGGCATTGCTGCTGAAGAGCGCGGCGACTACAAACTGGCGCTGCTGCATTGGGGTAAAGCCGAGCCCACCCTTAAACCTGCGGACCAACAGGAGCTGCGCTCCAGAATGCAGGCGGCGGCAACCAAGGCCGGTGTGAAGCTGGAGTTTGCACAATCGCAGATGCAACCGGCGCCATTGCCGCAGATAGCGTCACCGCAGGCACAACCACAATCACAGTCTCAACCACAGACGCCAGCAAAGGTGGCAATCAGGGTCAAGGTGTCACTGGATCCTGTGCTGACGGGGGTATTCTCAGCTGAAGATACGGTATTTGTTTTTGCCAAGGCAGCCAATGGATCTCCGATGCCGCTTGCCGCATCCCGCCACAAGGTGAATGAACTGCCGCTTGAAGTGACGCTCGATGACAGCATGGCAATGACGCCACAAGCGAAACTCTCATCTGCAGGGCAGGTGACCATCAGCGCAAAGATCTCTGCGAGCGGAACTGCAACACCGCAGGGGAGTGACTTTATCTCCGAGACAGTCACTGTCAGCTCGGGCACCAAAGAAGAGGTTACGCTGGTTATCAGCGATGCCAGGTAAGGAGAAATGGCTTTGTGTCATCGCACCCGGCTAATGCCATGGCAGGATGCGCTATCGCTTATACCACCCTACAAAAGATTTTTTACCATGAAACACACTGAATACACGGAAACAATCAATAATATTTCCGTGACGTCCGTGTGTTCCGTGGTTCATTTTTTTAAAACCGTAGGGTGTCAATAAGCGGAGCGCATTGCACCTCGATTTATGCATCTACTCAATCATGTCAACGACAGCGACTGGCTCATTCTGCTGAAGGCAAACTGGCAGAAGGTGCTGGCGATGCTGTTTCTCGGCTTTTCTGCCGGTCTGCCGATTCTGCTTATCTTTTCGACCCTCTCTTTGTGGCTGCGCGAAGCCGGGCTGGAACGCAGTGCGGTCACCTATTTCAGCTGGGCGGCGCTGGGCTACTCCTTCAAGTTCGTGTGGGCGCCGCTGGTGGATAAGCTTCCGTTGCCTGTGCTGACGGCGCTGCTGGGTCGCCGCCGCAGCTGGCTGCTGCTGTCTCAATTTGCTGTGATTTCGGCGATTGTATGGATGTCCATGAATGATCCGTCGACGGGAGATGCTGCGTTGACAGCCATGGCCATGGCCGCGGTGATGCTGGGCTTCTCATCCGCCACCCAGGATATCGTTATTGACGCCTACCGCATCGAGGAGGCGGAGGATGATGTGCAGGCTCTGCTGTCGTCGACCTATGTTGCCGGTTACCGCATCGGTATGGTCGTTGCCGGCGCCATGGCGCTCTATCTCGCCGCATGGTTTGGTTCCGATATGGGATCCTATAGTTATACCGCCTGGCAACAAACCTATCTCTGTATGGCGGGCGCGATGTTGATTGGTGTTGCAACGACGCTGGTAATCAGAGAGCCGCAGACCAGCCGCACTTCCAGTTATCTGCATCACGCTGTCGACTACGTGCGGTTTCTGGGGCTGTTTATCCTCGTCGTGATTGCCTTTATTACGACATTCGTCACTCTCTCTGGTGTGGTCGATTCAGGCAAACTGTGGATTCAGCAGAGCCTGCATTTCAACAATGGCCTGGCTGCCTTTCTGCTGGAGATCGGCCGCCTGTTGATTTCACTCGTCACTGCGCTGGGCATGGCTTATCTCGCAGTTCTGGTGGGCATCGCCAACCGCGGCATGGTGCGTGAAACCTATATCGAACCGGTTGCCGATTTTTTTCACCGTTATGGCCGCGCCGCCGTACTGATCCTGCTGCTGGTGGGGTTTTATCGCATAGCCGATATTGTGATGGGTGTGATTTCAAACGTCTTTTACCAGGATATGGGATTCAGCAAGGAGCAGATTGCGACTGTTACCAAGGTATTCGGCCTGTGGATGACTATCCTGGGCGGTTTCCTCGGTGGTTTCCTGACGCTGCGTTTTGGCGTCATGAAGATTCTATTTACCGGCGCCGTGCTGACTGCCGCGACAAATTTACTATTCATGCTGCTGGCGCAAAATAGCGGCGATGTATGGCTGCTGACGGTAGTCATTGCAGCGGACAATCTCAGCGGCGGCCTGGCTGTTGCTGCATTTATTGCCTGGCTGTCGAGTCTTACCAGCGTCTCCTTTACCGCCATACAGTATGCGATTTTCAGCTCATTGATGACGCTTATCCCCAAGTTGTTGGGAGGCTATTCCGGGCAGATCGTCGACCAGGTTGGTTATTCACTGTTCTTTCTTGGCACCGCAATCATTGGAATTCCGGTGCTGCTGTTGATCTGGCTGACAGCGCGTAGTATTCCACTGGCGCACAAACATGTTTGAGTGGCTGCAACTGGGATCCGCATTTACAGCGGGACTGCTTGGCGGGGTTCACTGTGTCGGCATGTGCGGCGGCATAGTCGGGGCGCTGTCGCTGGCGATGCCACAGCAGCAAAAACGGCTGCCGCTGCTACTGAGCTATAACGGCGGGCGCGTGCTCTCCTATGTCATTGCCGGGGCGTTGTTTGGTGGTATTGGCCAGTTCTCTACAGGTTTGATGCCGGTGCAATGGATGCAGGTTTCGCTGGCGCTGATCGCTGGCATAATGATGATACTGATGGGGCTCTACCTGGGAGGGTGGAGCGGGGTGCTGCGTCATATCGAGTCAGCCGGCGGCGCATTGTGGAAGCTCATCGAGCCCTATGGACGCAAGTTATTGCCGGTAAAAAACAGCAGCCAGGGATTTGTGCTCGGTATGTTGTGGGGCTGGCTGCCCTGCGGCCTGGTCTACAGCATGCTGATTTGGGCGCTGGGTTCGGGCAGCGCCGTCAACGGCTCGCTGCTGCTGCTGGCTTTCGGCCTCGGCACCCTGCCGAATCTGATCGCAACCGGGTTGCTGGCAGGGGAGTTTGTGCCCTTCATGCAGCGTTCATCCGTGCGTTCAGCAGCAGGTATCGGTCTGACTGTGTTCGGACTCTATACCCTCTATCGCGGATTTGGAGCGGTCTGATTGGAAACCAATCAATAATAAATTTTTTTCCACAGATGCACACAGATAAACGCAGATTAAAAGATATCGAAATATCTGTGTGCATTCGTGTTCATCTGCGGTTAAACATTCATCCCGGTTTTCCCGTCTGAAGCAGTTGCGGCGTTTCGCAAAGTCGCAGGGTCTCTTTTTAACCACGGAACACAGGGACGGACACGGAACTATTATGTTTTGTTTCCGTGTATTCGGTGTGTTCCGTGGTTCCTGTCTTTAATTAATCAATAAAGAATTCTTCGCTGAAAGCTGCGGGGGAGTATTTGCTCTCTCCTTCGGGCTTGACGTCGAGGTGAAAATTGAGAGTTTCTCCGTTGCGCACCAGAAAGTTCCCAATGTAATAGATGGCGTCAGCTTCGTGGATTTCACGCAAGTTGAGACCACGCTGCTGCCCGTAGATGTTTGTCATATTGGCCTGTATATGGGCGCTGACAGGGGTGCCAGTCGTGCCTGCCTTATCCTTGATAACGGAAACATTTAGCATGGCCCTGTTTTTGCTGCGGATGATGCCATAGCTTCGAGCGACATCGTCACTGAGAAAGTCTGTGGTGATGATGTTGTGGTGAATGGTGTATCCATCAACCTTTGTGCTGTTTTCAGCAAAAACCGCACTACTGGTCAAGAGAACAAGAATAGCTGTAAGCAGACGCATGTGATTCCTCCAATGCTTTTATAATTGATAGATATAGCTTTCTGTCGACTATATCCATAAAGATTCGTCACTATTATAGACCGGATAAGGGGACAATATGTTGTAAAAAAAATTAATAGCAATAAATTTGTAGTGAGTGGTATAATTAAGACTTGTCTCTGATTCTCGTGGGAGAGATTTCGAATGAGTGAAGTACAGATGAGTGAAGCACAGAATTTATTGTCAAACAGCGATTTGAGTCTGACTGAGACAGCACAGGGAAAAATGTCCGAACTGCTGACCCAGATCGAAGATGACATTGCCGGTGTGCGCGTTTATGCAACTCCGGGTGGATGCAGCGGCATCAATTTCGGCATGAGTTTTACCGATCAGTTGAATGGAAATGACAGTGTGCGTGACTATGACAGTTTCAAGGTGATCGTCGATGACGGTACCCTGGAGCATCTGCGCGGCGTCGAGATCGATTTTGTCGATCGTGGAAATGGCGAAGCCAGCTTTGTATTCAACAATATACAGCCTGCAGCCAGCGGCGGCGGTGGATGCGGAACATGCGGTTCATCCCAGGCGCAGGGCGGCGGCTGTTCCTGATACCCTGCCATTATATGTCAAAAAACCGCATCGTTTGGATGCGGTTTTTTTTTACCAAGCGAGACTAAGCCTCAGACTGGCAAGGCATAAAAAACATTTTCTCTCGCCAAGACGCCAAGAGCGCAAAGGTTTTTCTTGGCGAGCTTGGCCTACATGGATGTAGGTCAGGGGCGTGAGCAGGGATGCGGAAGCTTTGCGAGAGTCATTATTGAAATTTGATTATATGTACAGATGTTGGCCACTAAAGGATTACTAGAGAAATCATGCAAAATCCAAATTACCTGATCTGGATCGATCTGGAGATGACCGGTCTGGATACAGACAGGGATCTGATCATCGAGATTGCAACAGTGATCACCGATGCCCAGCTCGAAACCGTGGCCGAGGGCCCGGTGGTGGCGATCAAACAGCCGCTTGCGGTTATCGAGGCGATGGATGAGTGGAATACACGCACGCACACTGGATCGGGGCTGATAGAGCGAATTCATAGTAGTGAATACAGCGTGGAACAGGCGGAGAAGCTGACTCTGGATTTTATTAAAGAGCACGTGCCGGCGGGCGAGTCCCCCATGTGTGGCAATTCAATCTGCCAGGATCGCCGTTTCATGGCGCGGCTGATGCCGACTCTGGAGCGATACTTCCACTACCGCAATCTCGATGTCAGTACGATCAAGGAACTTGTCAGGCGTTGGGACCCTGAGACCGCCGAGGCGATGCAGAAAAACATGCGCCATCAGGCACTGGATGATGTCTATGACTCGATCGAAGAACTCAAGTATTATCGTCAGCATGTGTTCACTATTTGACGCATGATGCAATCAATCAACACAGGAAGAGCACTATTCAACCAACAATAATCCCTCGTCCGAAACATGATATTTCGCGGTCGAATATCTCAAAAAATGCGGTCAAGGTGCTTTACCGTCTGCACAATGCAGGTTATGAGGCCCACCTGGTGGGCGGTGCTGTGCGTGATCTGCTGCTTGGTCACCGTCCCAAGGATTTTGATATAGCAACAGATGCGAAGCCGGAAGAGGTCAAGAAACTGTTTCGCAACTGCCGCCTGATCGGACGCCGCTTTCGCCTTGCGCATGTCTTTTTCGGACGCGAAATCATCGAGGTGGCGACTTTCAGAGGAGGAGAGCCTGCTGAAAGCGGTGATCATCAAAGTGATGAGGGCATGATTCTTCGTGATAACGTCTATGGAACCCTCGAAGAGGATGCGCTGAGACGCGATTTTACGGTCAACGCACTCTATTACAATATCGCGGATTTCTCCATCGTTGACTACTGGGGGGGCATCGCTGATCTTGAAGAGGGGCTGCTGCGCCTGCTTGGGGATCCTGAGACCCGTTACCGTGAAGATCCGGTGCGCATGCTGCGTGCCGCGCGTTTTGCGGCAAAGCTGGATTTTGAAATTGCCGAAGAGACTGCAAAACCCATCTATGAGCTGGGTGGATTGCTTGACGGGGTTCCGGATGCGCGTCTTTTTGATGAAATACTGAAGCTTTTGATGGCGGGACAGGCGCATGTCAGTTTTCGCATATTACAAAAATACAAGCTGTTGCCCCATCTTTTCCCGCAGACGGCGGCTGCTCTTGAAGGCGAATTTTCTGAACGAACTGCACAGATGCTTAACCAGGGATTGCTGAACACCGATCAGCGTATCGCCAAAGAGATGCCGGTGACTCCCGCATTCCTGTTTGCGGTGATGTTGTGGGAGCCGCTGCGCGCCCGGGCGGAGATCAACCGTGATGACAAGGGAATGCCTGCTATTCCAGCTATTCAGCGCGCCGCCTCCAAAGTTTTATCCAGCCAGGCTCAGGTCATCCCGATTCATAAACGCTATACCATCATGATGAATGAGATCTGGTCGTTGCAGCCGCGTTTTTTCAATCGCAACGGCAAGCGACCGAATCGCCTGTTTGCCCACCAGCGTTTTCGTGCAGCCTATGATTTCCTGCTGCTGCGCGCACACTGCGGTGAAATCGAGCAGGAAGTGGCGCAATGGTGGACTGACTATCAGGTCGATCACCCGGATACCCACAAGCATCAGCCGAATACCCGCACGCGTCGGCGTCGCCGCCGTCCACGCAACAGTGCAAAATCCTGAGGGAGATGTGCTGTCTACCTACATTGGCCTCGGCAGCAACCTGGATAATCCCCGTCAACAGTTAATGGATGCACTGGCAGAGCTGGAGCTAGTTGACCAGACAACGCTGTTGACCACATCGAGCCTCTACTGCAGCCCGCCCATGGGCCCTGCTGACCAACCTGATTACATCAATGCCGTCGCGCAGATCGAAACCATGCTGCAGCCACTGCAGCTGCTCGAGGCGCTGCAGGGTATCGAGCATGCGCACCACCGCACCCGTAAACGCCACTGGGGAGAGCGCACCCTGGATCTGGATCTATTGCTCTATGATGATCTCGAACTGCTGACGCCGCAGTTGCAGATTCCACATCCGGGCATCACCCAAAGAGCTTTCGTGCTGTTGCCACTGCTTGAAATTGCACCACAGATAGTCATTCCAGGAAAAGGCCTGGCACAGGATTATCTATCTCATTTGAAGGATCAGGAGATCGCAATTTTGGAAGATCAATGAATTTTTTTCCACAGATGTACACAGATAAACACAGATTCAAAGATATGAAAAATATCTGTGTGCATCCGTGTTCATCTGTGGTTCAACTTCAAACCTAAAACCTAACCACCTAAAACCCCTCTATCGTCTATGCTTACAGCATGCTGCGGCTAAAAAACAACGAGAACTCCTACGGCCTGGTCACCATTCTGCTGCACTGGCTGATCGCCGTTGCTTTGGTGGCTCTGTTTGCATCGGGGTTGTGGATGACCAGTCTCGACTATTACCACCCCTGGTATAACAGTGCGCCTGCACTGCACATCTCATTCGGCGTATTGGTGACCTTGCTGGTGGTGGCGCGCATGCTGTGGTCATTGTTCAGTCGTCATCCTCAACCACTCATCACAAGAGTGGCGGCGTTGGCTGCCAGTGCGGTGCATCTGTTGCTGCACCTGCTGCCGCTGCTGATTGCATTGAGTGGTTATCTGGTGGTGACTGCCGAAGGGCAGGGTGTAGCCGTGTTCTCCATGTTCGAACTGCCGCCGCTGCTTGAGACTGCAGGTGAAGGTGCAGAGAGTGCCGGACAATTTCATTTATGGCTCGCCTGGGGCTTGATGATTCTGTCGCTTGCGCATGCTCTGGCGGCTGTTTATCATCATTTTATGTTGCATGATGTGGTTTTAGTGCGTATGTTTGGATGCAACTGTCCACAAAAAAGAGAAAATAATGAGTAAAACCAGAATTGTTATGCTGTTGTTGAGCCTCTTTGGCAGTGCGCCTCTCGTGGCTGCCGAAACCTATGTGATTGATACCAAAGGCATGCATGCGTCGATCAACTTTGAAATTCCGCATCTCGGTTACAGCCTGTTGACCGGGCGTTTTAACCGCTTTTCCGGAAAATTCAATTATGATCGGGACAAGCCGTCGGCATCGAGTGTTTCTGTGGTCATTGAAACCGGCAGCGTCGACTCGAATCACGCGGAGCGCGACAAACACCTGCGCAGCAAGGATTTCCTCAATAGTAAAAAGTACCCCGAAGCAACATTCGTCAGTTCATCATTCAAAGAGGATACTTCCGGTGCTATTGTGATGATGGGAGATTTCACCTTGAACGGCATCAGCAAACCGTTGACGATTCGTGTGAGCAAGGTTGGCGAGGGTGAAGATCCCTGGGGCGGTTATCGCATGGGGTTTTCCGGAAAAACCAGCTTTCTGCTCTCTGATTTCGGAATTCTGAAATCACTGGGTGAGCACTCCAAAGAGGTCGTGCTGCTGCTGAATATCGAAGGTGTGCGTGAAGAGTAATGCACCATACATCTAACTTCTGAAGATCAGCAATCCTGAATATAGAGAGATATTCACCACGAAGGACACGAAGACATTTTTGTATCTATTTGATTCTTCGTGGTCTTCGTGAGCTTCGTGGTAAAAGTTTTTTAAGATGTCGATACTTTAATTAGTACATTGAGAATTGCTTCGCGAAGATAGGTTATACTACCACCCAATTAGCCGGGGGTGTCCATTGCGGACTGAGAAATACCCTTGGAACCTGATCCAGTTAAGACTGGCGTAGGGAGGCTGCAGCGGGATCATTCCCCTCCAGACTTTGTTACGCTGGAGAGGAATCCCATGAGCGCCATACCCGAAGATTTTATAACAAAAACAACAACACTTTCCACAGAGGTCACCCGGCCTTTTGCCAACTCACGTAAAATCCATGTGCAGGGCTCCCGTGATGACCTGCGTGTGCCGATGCGCGAAATCAGTCAGTCTCCCACGCTGACGAACAGTGACAAAGAGATCAATCCCCCCATCTATGTCTACGATACCTCGGGTCCCTATACGGATCCTGATGTCGACATCGATCTTCTGCAGGGGCTGCCGGATGTGCGTGCTGCATGGATTGCCGAGCGGCAAGACAGCGAACAGCTGTCAGGCCCTTCGTCAGCTTATGGCCGGCAGCGCCAGGGGGATGTCGAACTGGCATCGCTGCGTTTTGAACACATACGTGCACCACGTAAAGCCAAAGCGGGGAAGAATGTCTCACAGATGCACTATGCGCGTCAGGGCATCATTACCCCGGAGATGGAGTACGTGGCCATCCGTGAGACGCAGAGACTCGATGAGTTGCGACTCGATCCTGCATACCGGAAGTTATTGAAGCAGCATCCGGGAGAAAGTTTCGGCGCCAACCTGCCTGAGCAGATCACTCCTGAATTCGTGCGTTCCGAAGTCGCTTCAGGGCGCGCCATCATCCCAGCCAACATCAATCATCCGGAACTGGAACCGATGATTATCGGGCGTAATTTTCTCGTCAAGGTCAATACCAATATCGGTAACTCGGCAGTTACCTCGTCCATCGAGGAGGAGGTCGAAAAGATGGTATGGTCGGCCCGCTGGGGCGGTGATACCCTGATGGACCTCTCGACTGGCAAGAATATTCATGAAACCCGTGAATGGATCCTGCGTAACTCTCCAATGCCGATCGGCACTGTGCCGATCTACCAGGCGCTGGAGAAGGTCGATGGCAAGTCTGAAGACCTCACCTGGGAGATGTTTCGCGATACGCTCATCGAGCAGGCGGAGCAGGGTGTTGATTACTTCACCATTCATGCGGGGGTACGCCTCAAATACGTACCATTGACAGCGGAGCGCCTTACAGGGATTGTCTCGCGCGGTGGTTCTATCATGGCTAAGTGGTGCCTGTCGCATCATGAAGAGAGTTTTCTCTATACCCATTTTGAAGAGATCTGCGAGATCATGAAGGCTTATGATGTCGCATTCTCACTGGGTGACGGTCTGCGCCCCGGCTGCCTGGCTGACGCCAATGACGCCGCCCAGTTCGGTGAACTGGAGACCCTCGGCGAGTTGACGAAGATTGCCTGGGAGCACGATGTGCAGGTGATGATCGAAGGCCCCGGTCATGTGCCGATGCAGATGATCAAAGAGAATATGCAGAAGGAACTTGAAGATTGTTTTGAGGCGCCATTCTATACGCTCGGTCCACTGACTACGGATATCGCTCCAGCCTACGATCACATTACATCGGCCATCGGGGCCGCGCAGATTGGCTGGTACGGTACCGCGATGCTCTGTTATGTCACCCAGAAGGAGCATCTTGGCCTGCCCAACAAGGCGGATGTGCGTGAAGGCATCATCAGCTACAAACTGGCGGCGCATGCGGCGGATCTGGCCAAAGGCTTGCCCGGAGCGCAGCTGCGCGATAACGCGCTCTCCAAGGCGCGCTTCGAATTCCGCTGGGAAGATCAGTTCAACCTCTCGCTGGATCCGGAACTGGCGCGTGAATACCACGATGAGACCATGCCGGCCCAGGCGCACAAGGTGGCGCACTTCTGCTCCATGTGCGGGCCGCACTTCTGCTCCATGAAAATTTCCCAGGATGTGCGCGACTATGCCGCATCCAAAGGTCTGGCAGATATTGCTGTTGTGGTCGAGGAGGGCATGAAAGAGAAGGCCGAAGAGTTCAAGCGACAGGGTGAGATCTACTCGGAGGTATAGTACTTGCGAGATCAGGTCTCAGACTGACGCTGCATGGAAATGATTATTTTCTCTCGCTAAGACGCCAAGAACGCAAAGGGTTTTCTTGGCGAGCTTTGCGGCTTCGCCTGCATGGACGCCAGGTGAGGGGCGTGAGCAGGACGCGGAAGCTTTGCGAGAGTTATTATTGAAATTTGACTCATTTGTAAAAATGTTGGCTACTCAAGGGTAATAGTATGCGTATTCTACACACCATGCTGCGCGTCGGGGATCTGCAGCGCTCGATCACCTTCTATACCGAGCTGCTGGGAATGCAGCTGTTGCGACAGAAAAAGTATCCCGATGGCGAGTTCACCCTGGCTTTTCTCGGCTATGGCGATGAGTCTGCCAATACGGTTCTCGAACTGACCTACAACTGGGGCGTTGAAAGCTACGACATCGGCACGGCTTTCGGCCATATCGCCCTGGAGGTCGATGATGTCTACCAGGCGAGCGATGCACTCAAAAAACGTGGTGGAAAAGTGATCAGGGAAGCCGGTCCGATGAATGCCGGCGCCACAGTCATCTCCTTCATCGAGGATCCTGACGGCTACCAGATCGAATTGATCGGCAAAAAATAACTGCGGATAATTATTCAGTAGGTGCGAGATCGTCGCTGCTATGCGTTCTTGTCCCGTTCAATCAGGGCATAGGCAGAGTGGTTGTGGATGGATTCAAAATTTTCGGCTTCCACCTTGTAGGCGGTGATGCGCTCGTCTTCGTTGAGGCGGACAGCAACATCGCGTACCATATCTTCGACGAATTTGGGGTTGTTGTAGGCGCGCTCTGTGACATGCTTCTCATCCGGACGCTTCAGCAGGCTGTAAAGCTCGCTGGAGGCTTCACTCTCCACCAGGTCGATGACATCCTCGATCCACATGAAATCATCTGCACGGACAGTCACCGTGACATGGGAACGCTGGTTGTGTGCGCCAAAATCCGAGATCTTTCTGGAACAGGGACACAGGCTGGTGACAGGGACGACCACCTGCGTATACATCTCGGGGATGCCGTTACGCACCTCGCCGATCAGAGAGACTTCGTAATCCATCAGGCTTTCAACGCCTGAGACAGGGGCCTTCTTGTTGATAAAGAAAGGGAAGCGCATCTCGATATGAGCGACTTTTGACTCGAGGAGTGCAGCTGTCTCCAGCAACATATCCTTGAACGAGGAGACGGTGATCTCGCGTTCGTGATTGTTCAGGATTGCCACGAAGCGGGACATGTGGGTGCCTTTGAAATCATGCGGCAGGTAGACATACATGTTGAAGGTCGCAATGGTATGCTGCTCACCCTCGCTACGGTCACGCACACGCACGGGATGGCGGATATCCTTGATACCCACCTTATTGATGGCAATCTGCCTGGTGTCGGCGCTGCCCTGAACGTCTGCAATTTGCTCTGTCACTTGGGTTTCTCTGTTGATCATGCTGCTGGGTTGGTCCCACAGGACTGACAATTCTACAGCGAATAGAGGCAGATGTCAGTGCTGAAAATACACACAACCAGTCATGTGATTACTTCAGCGGCAACTTTCCAGGAGTTCATGCTCATAATCAATATGCCGACTGGATTGAATACAATCCCTCAATAGGAGCGATGAATGGTCAATTTGGCAAGCTCACGCAGCGGATCGGCGCGTTCACCGAATGCATCCAGGGCGGCTACGGCATCGTCGTAGAGTTGTGAGGCCCTTTCACGCGCCTGTGGGAGTCCAAGCAGAGAAGCGTAGGTGGTTTTCTGCTGGGCGGCATCCTTACCCCCTGTTTTGCCAAGAGTTTCGGTGTCGCCGGTAATATCGAGAATGTCATCAACGATCTGAAATGCCAGGCCGATGCATTTGCCGTAGTGATCAAGCTGCTGCAGTTGTTGCTTCTCTCCGGGCGCTGCCATTGCCCCCATCAGGACACTGGAGCGAATCAGCGCCCCGGTTTTGTGAATATGCAAATTTTCCAGTTCTGGCAATGTCAAACTGTTACCAGTGGCAGTCAGGTCCATCACCTGCCCTCCCGCCATGCCGTGCGATCCGGACGCACATGCCAGATCTGCTATCATTTTCAGGCGCATGGAGGCATCGATGTCGCCGTCACAGAGCACTTCAAATGCGAGAGACTGCAGTGCATCTCCGGCGAGGATAGCTACTGCTTCACCAAATTTGACATGGCAAGTCGGCAATCCACGCCGCAGGTCATCATCATCCATAGTCGGCAGATCGTCGTGAATGAGCGAAAAGACATGGATGAATTCGACCGCACAGGCTGGATTATCAAGAGTTTCTGGCGGCGCACCGAAGGCGTGGCCAGCGGCATAAACCAGCAGCGGGCGAATGCGTTTTCCCGGTGTCATCACGGAGTAGTGCATTGCCTCGTGCAGTTCCAGCGGCAGGCGCTGCAGTGACGGCAGATGCCGTTGCAGAGCAACTTCAATGCGGCTTTGGCAGTAATTCAGATAACTGCTGTTATCGATCACTGTTTGAAAATCTCTGTTTCCGAGTCTGCTGACGGGGTACTCAACATGGTGACCTTTTGCTCGGCTGCCTGTAAAGACTGCTGGCAATGCCGCGTCAATGCGATGCCGCGCTCAAAGGATTTGAGGGATTCATCCAGGGAGAGATCACCTCTCTCCATCTCCTCTACCAGTTGCTCCAGTTCTGCAAGCGCCTGTTCAAAGGGGATATTATCAGCTAAGGTTGTGTCGGGTTTTTTTTTGCTCACCGGATTAGGGTTCTCTTGTCTGATTCATTTGTTATATGTTTTAAGAAGCCAGTATGAATGCTGTCATTGCGAGGGAGCCTAAGCGACCGCGGCAATCTCCATATCAGGTTGCCGTGTCGCCTCTGGCTCCTTGCAATGATATCTGTTTAAAATAATGTAATAAATGCACTGAGTTATTGAGATGCTACCTTTTGATTGATGTCCGCAACAGCTTTTTTATTCTCGGACAGGCTCCTGAGGGTTATCATTACTATACTACATGAATTTGGAAAACAAAGATGATGCGACTGCTACTGATTTTACTGCCTGTGATGTTCATTTCTCCCCTCTATGCCGATGACGTGACTGATCCTTATGACCGTTTTCGGGGAGAGAATGATCGCGATCGCTTTGATTTTGATGACTCTCTGGTAGCTCCCTGGAAGGAACAGAAGGGTGCAATTCCGGCAGTTTCGCTGCAGGCGCTGAAAAAGTTGACCATAGATCACGGGCCAATTGATGCATCGCTCTATCTGGATGAGGATTCGGTCAGGGTTAATAAAAAAGACCGCGTGGTGCGCTACTGGATAGCGATCAAGAGCGGTAAACGTATCAGCAGTCTGAACTATGAGGGTTTGCGATGCTCAACAGGTGAATATCGCAGTTATGCCTATGCCAGTCCGCAAAACAGCACGCAGATTACGCCTCTGAAAAACTCCCGATGGAAACCTGTCAGAACGGATAGAAGCAGGGATTATCATCGGGAACTTGCCAAAAACTATCTCTGCAGCAGCGGGGTGCCGCGCACCCTGGACGGAATCAGGGCTTCTCTTGGCGGCAGCTACCAACTGCATAGTCCCTATTCGCAGATCCTTGATTATAATGAGTAATTCTGAATGAGCAGTGCTGCGGTAAGTAACTATGATGCGTCCGCCATTGAGGTGCTCAGTGGTCTGGATCCGGTGCGCAAACGCCCCGGCATGTATACCGATACCACGCGTCCAAATCATCTCGCCCAGGAGGTGGTGGACAACAGTGTCGATGAGGCGATTGCCGGTTTTGCAAAAAATATCGAGGTAATCCTGTTCAAGGATGGCTCTTTGCAAGTAAGTGATGACGGTCGCGGCATGCCAGTTGATATCCATCCGCAGGAGGGTGTCTCCGGAGTCGAGGTGATTCTCACCAAACTGCATGCCGGTGGAAAATTTTCTGACAAGAACTACCAGTTTTCAGGCGGTTTGCACGGCGTTGGCATCTCGGTCGTCAATGCGCTTTCAACCCATCTGGAGGTATGGGTCAAACGCAACGGCAGGGAATACAACATCGCCTTCGCTAATGGTGAGAAGGCATCCGAACTCGAAGAGATAGGAACAGTCGGTAAGCGCAACAGCGGAACGGTGCTGCGTTTCTGGCCGAATGCAGCATACTTCGACACAAGCAAATTCTCTGTGCGACAACTGGTGCACCTGTTGCGCGCCAAAGCGGTGCTCTGCCCTGGTCTGCACATCAGTTTCAAGGATGAGAATAGCGGAGACAACAGCGAATGGTATTACGAAGATGGATTGTGTGACTATCTGATCGACTCGTTGCAGCAGAGTGTGCGTCTTCCCGAGGAGCCGTTTGTCGGTGACCTGTCAGGCAATAGAGAGGCCGTGAGCTGGGCCGTGGTGTGGCTGCCGGAAGGCGGTGATGCGGTGACAGAGAGTTATGTCAACCTGATCCCGACGGTGCAGGGTGGGACGCATGTCAACGGGCTGCGTTCGGGGTTGACGGAAGCAGTGCGTGAATTCTGTGAGTTCCGCAATCTGTTGCCGCGCGGGGTGAAATTGTCGCCGGATGATGTATGGAGCAAACTCAGCTATATTCTTTCGGTCAAACTGGCGGATCCCCAGTTTTCCGGTCAGACCAAGGAGCGGCTCTCGTCGCGCGAATGTGCTTCCTTCGTCTCGGGCGTGGTCAAGGACAGTTTCAGCCTGTGGCTCAATCAGCATACGGATGCAGGCGAAGCGATTGCCGAACTGGCTATCAACTCTGCACAGATGCGTATGCGCGCAGGGCGCAAGGTGGCGCGTAAGAAGATTACGCAGGGCCCTGCCCTGCCGGGCAAACTCGCCGACTGCACTTCGACGGACACCAGCATGACGGAGCTATTTCTGGTCGAGGGGGATTCTGCAGGCGGTTCCGCCAAGCAGGCCAGGGACAAGACTTTCCAGGCGATCATGCCGCTGCGCGGTAAAATCCTGAATACATGGGAGGTCGATTCTGCCGAAGTGCTGGCTTCGCAGGAGGTGCATGATATTTCCGTGGCCATCGGAGCTGATCCCGGCAGCAGTGATTTGTCGCGGCTGCGATTTGGAAAAATCTGTATTCTTGCCGATGCGGACTCGGATGGTCTGCATATCGCCACCCTGCTGTGTGCGCTTTTCATGCGTCATTTTCCCCGACTGGTGGAGGAGGGACACGTCTATGTCGCCATGCCGCCGCTGTTTCGCATCGATGTGGGAAAGCAGGTCTTCTATGCTCTCGATGATGCAGAGAGAGAGGGGATTCTGGATCGTATCGCCGCAGAAAAACTGCGAGGCAAAATCTCCATCCAGCGCTTCAAGGGACTGGGTGAGATGAACCCGAAGCAGTTGCGAGAGACGACCATTCACCCGGACACCAGGCGTCTGGTGCAGTTGACGGTGGATTCTGAAGATGACGCCATGCGCATGATGGATATGCTGCTTGCAAAAAAACGCGCCGGCGACCGCAAAAGCTGGCTGCAGGAGAAGGGCGACATGGCAGAGGTGTAACTGCTCAGAACCACTTTTTTACCACGAAAGACACGAAAATCACGAAAAAAGATAATCTGATTGTTCCTGTTTTTCGTGCAGTTCGTGACTTTCGTGGTTCATCTTTTTCCAGTCTCAATGATGGAATACGATATTACAAAAACCGGATCACCTTCTTCTGCGGCTGCAGATTGATCTCCTGTATCACCGCGCCCGCTCTTGCATTCAACATCAACAGCGCGGCTTCGGCGACATCCTCGGCAATCAGATGCTGATCAGGTTTGTCGCCGGGCTGGAAGCCGAGTTCATCAAAAAAGGAGGTGTTGACCATGCCGGGATTGATAATGCCG
This sequence comes from Chromatiales bacterium, assembly GCA_030145485.1. GTDB lineage: Bacteria > Pseudomonadota > Gammaproteobacteria > Chromatiales > Chromatiaceae > Sva-25. The sequence goes on along the minus strand of JAQYVP010000155.1, from coordinate 22,223 downwards.
ACGCGTATGCCGCTGGCGGAACACTCCTCCTGCAGTGATTGCACCAGTCCGCGCAGACCAAACTTGGTGGCGCAGTAGACCGCGCCGTTTCTGCCGCCGGCGAGCGCTGCTTCCGAACCTATAAAGATCAGATTGCCGCTTTGTTTGCTCTTCATCGAGGGCAGAAATTTCCGTGCGATCAGTATCTGGCTGGTGAGGTTGAGGTTGATCAGTTGCTCGATGCGTAGTACTGAGAACTGTTCCAGGGAGCCGAAAACCCCCTGGCCGGCATTCAGTATCACTCCATCAGGAGTGGCGCAGATGGTTGCGATGTCATTGAGAATTCCTGGCAGTGAGCGAAGATCACTGAGATCGGCGGTGATATGCGTAAAATTCTCTGGACTGAACTCCGGCAGGTTGCGGCTGATACCGATCACATGGTGGCCCATTTCGAGCAGACGATGAGAGATGGCGGCGCCGATTCCACGGCTGCAGCCTGTGACCAGACATGTGCTTTGGCTGTTCATCTGTTCTATACCTGAAGAAGTGCGTGTAGAAAGCTATCAAGAGGATGCATCTGCGGCATCATCCACTGCTCAAACGTCGCTGAAGCAGGGATCTCAATGGAGGTATTGCAATTATCCGTGATGAGCTTGATGCAATGCACGAACTGCGATTGCGAAAAACGTCTGGCGGTAAAAGCAAAGCCGCTGGCCTCCATGTCAAATACCCCCTTGTCGCGCTGACCACCCCTGTGAGGTTGATCATAGGTATATAAAGCCGCTGTTTTCCATGGAGGCTTGTCGGGAAGCGCGAGATGTAAAACACGCTCTGTTGCAACATCAATAACTTTGCTCGCCACATAGACGCTGCCTGGAGCATCGACGGCATGACCGGCAATGCCGAAATTGATCCATATGGCATCGCGATGAAAGCCTGTTTTTCCATACAGGTATGCCGTGGCCGCTGCTGCATTGCTCTTACCGCTGCCGCAAATCACCAGTGCGATATCTTCAGCGCTATAGAGCGGGAATTCCTGCTGTTGCTGTAGCTCGAGCCGGTAGTGACTGATCAATGAAGCAGCTTCGGCTTTATAGGCGATGACAAAACAGATCATGGCTGCTCCGGAGAAACACTAGCAATCTTTGAGTGATCAACATCTTTTTGCATGAATCAAATTATAATCATGACTCTCGCAAAGCTTCCGCATCCCTGCTCACGCCCCTGACCTACATCCATGTAGGCCAAGCTCGCCAAGAAAAATCTTTGCGGTCTTGGCGTCTTTGCGAGAGAAAATGATCTCTTTCATGCTTCGTCAGTCTGAACCTTGGTCTCGCCAGTTTTCTCCAGCAGGTTGCTACAGGTGGCTTCGATTTTTCTGTATTTATCCGCTCTGAGTTGATTGTTGCGCTTCTCGGCCCCCTGGCGGAGTATGCCGGCTTTGTATCGCAGGGTTTTGACAACAAGCTGCTGCTGGCTCTTGTCTAGCCCTGGATCCTGCAGAATTTTCTGCAGCGCCTTGATGCGGAAACGATCCATTCCCCAGTATTTGCGCGACAACTGGTCGTCATGGCCGCCATATTTGAGAATCTGCGGGGTGTCGACATACAGCACTGCTTCATGCGCGCAGATGCGCAGCCACAGATCGTAATCTTCACAGGCAGGCAGAGTCTCGTCAAAGAGTCCGACAGCGTCGAAAAGTGAGCGATGAATCACCACCGAAGAGGGAGAGATGACACACAGCGGCAGGCACTGCTGGAAAATATGGCCGCCGCTTTTGGCGTGTTTTTTCATCTGCTTGATCTGTACGCCGTTGCGAATCCAGTTCTCCTGCGTGTGGCACAGACGAAAACCCGGATGTTGTGCAATCAGACCCGCCTGATTTTTCAGCTTGTCATGGAGCCAGGCATCATCCGAGTCGAGAAATGCGATCCACTCTCCATTGGCGTGACGGATGCCGCTGTTGCGGGCAGCGCTGACACCGGAGTTTTTCTGATAGAGGATGCTGATGGGAACAACAGCACTGCGATGCAATGCCGCCACCACTTGTTGCGTATGATCGTCGGAGCCATCATCGACGATAATGATCTCTTTCGCCGGCAGGCTCTGCTGCAGTACAGATTCAATTGCGCGCCCAAGCACATCCGCCCTGTTAAATGTCGGGATAATGACTGAGACGGAAAGGTCCATCTATCGAGAACATGCCTCAGACTGACGGGGCATAAATAGATGATTTTCTCTCGCAAAAATGCTAAGACCGCAAAGGGTTTTCTTGGCGTGCTTTGCGACTTTGCGAGAGTCATTATCGGTTATTGACATTTTCCTCATTTGTAAAGATGTCGATCACTCAAGAATTTTAGTGTAGGTAACCGAACATGCGGCCACGGTATTTCGCAGTAATGGGATGCTCACCCAGAATGTCGAATACCTGGATCATCGCCTTGCGTGCTGCATCATCTCCATAGCTGCGATCTTTCTGCAGCAGTATCATCAGTTGATCCAGGGCCGCTTCCAGCTGATTATGCATTACCAGCTGCGCAGCCAGTTGGTAGCGTGCTTCACTGTCGTCTGAGTCAGCAGTGACAGCTTTTTCGAGCTCTTCGAGGGGAGGTGCATTAATGGTGACTTCGTCGAACACAATCTGCGCCCGCATGGCTGCAACTTCAGGCTTTTTCTGCTCATCCTCGGGCAGGGAGTCGAGTGCCTGCTGTGCTGCATCACTTTCGCCGATGCTCGCCTTGAGTTTGGCAAAGGCAATGATGGCGCGTGAATCGGCAGGATTCTCTTTAAGGGCCTGCGCAATCAAATCCGCAGCGGCATCTGCGTCGCCCTGCTGAAGCAACTGCTGTACCTCCCCGGCAAAATTATCGGCTTCATGTGAGACGTGTTTGTCAAGAAAGGTGCGAAGCTGCTCTTCAGGCAGGGCGCCGGTAAACTCATCGACCATTTGACCGTTCACAAACAGTTTGCAGGCAGGGATGCTGCGAATCTGGAACTGTCCGGCTAACTCCTGCTGCTCTTCGGTATTGATTTTTGCCAGCACAAAGGCGCCCTGGTACTCATGCGCAAGCTTTGCCAGTATTGGCATCAGTGTCTTGCAGGGTTGACACCAGTCGGCCCAGAAATCGACCAGAACAGGCTGCACCATGGAGCCTTCGAGGATAACCGCCTGAAAGTTCTCGGCTGTGACATCAATAACGTAGGGGGATTCAGACATAGATTAAAACACTGACGAAATAGAAAAATTGACCACGGACCACACGGAAAACACGGAAAAAGAAATTAATTCCGTGTGGTCCGCGTGTGTTCAGTGGTGAAATTCTTTGCTTTAGGATGCCTTAAAAATCTCCGGCAGCGCCCTTTTTCATGATATCGAGGATGACTTCCCTCACATTGCTGGCCTTTGAGAGCAGTGGATCAGGAAGAGTCCTGCCACCTTCGATCATCATGTCCATATTCAGCGCATAGAGCCAGAATTTTCCCTCTTTGTCCTCGACCATGGAGATGCGGCAGGGAAGAAAAGCGGCAAAGGCATCGCTGTAATCCACCATCTGTTTGGCGATGAGCGGATCGCAGTATTGATAGATCTTCAGAAAACGCTGCTCTTCACCGGTCATGATCTTGACCTGCTCCGAGAGCGGCAGCTCTCCGACATTCTTGATGTTGTGCTCGTTGGCGACTGACGCCATCGCCTCTTCGGCATCCTCCCAGCTGACACCCTCCTCGAGTGGAAATCTCCAGATACTGGCCTCGGCAGAATTGCCTGTCTCCTTGAGTTTCTCCCACATGGTGAGATAGACATCCTTGGCACCGGGGTCAAGTTGCTTGAATGCAGCAATTTCGGGTGCAATTTTCCCATAGAAAAAGATGCCGCTGGCGATGGCAATAACGCCGATAAGGGCGAGCAGGTTGCGAATAAATGACATGTGTCTCCTCCAGATCTCTTCTGTTTTGATTGATATTTGTCAGTAAAGATACATAATACGCCAAAGATGGCATTGAGGTAAATCAAATCGATGAATAGGATTTTCTTATGTTTGGAGTTATGCATACTTATTTCACTGCAGCGGATAAGAAGAGTAGCATCCCGTTACCTCTAAAATAGGAGTTTCACAATGACTACAGAATTATTGATTATCCTCGCCGCTGCGGTAGTGGCTCTTGCCTATGGCGGAATATCGATCCGCTGGTTGTTAGCCAAGCCGCAGGGTTCCGGCGAGATGCAGGCCATTTCACTGGCGGTACAGGAGGGCGCATCAGCCTATCTGAAGCGTCAGTACACAGCCATCAGCATTGTTGGCGTCGTATTGCTGATCGTTATCGCTTATTTTCTCGGCACTTATATGGCCGTCGGTTTTGCGATTGGAGCCATTCTCTCCGGAGCCGCAGGTTTTATCGGCATGAATATCTCGGTGCGCGCCAACAGTCGTACGGCCGAAGCTGCAAAACTGGGCATGTCGCCGGCGATGGATATCGCCTTTCGCGGCGGAGCGATTACAGGCATGCTGGTTGTAGGTCTGGGACTGCTAGGAGTTGCTGGCTACTATGCCGTCATGTCGATGCTGGGCGTCGATGATAATAAAGCACTGCACTCCCTGGTCGGTCTCGCATTCGGCGGTTCACTGATCTCTATATTCGCCCGGCTCGGCGGTGGTATCTTTACCAAGGGGGCTGATGTTGGCGCCGATATCGTCGGCAAGGTCGAAGCAGGCATTCCCGAGGATGATCCACGCAACCCGGCGGTCATTGCAGATAACGTCGGCGATAATGTCGGTGACTGCGCCGGGATGGCCGCCGACCTGTTCGAAACTTATGCGGTAACCGTAGTCGCGACCATGCTGCTGGGATTCCTCTTGATGAAAGATGCAGGTACTGCAGCGATCATCTATCCATTGATGCTGGGCGCTGTCTCTATTATCGCCTCGATCGTTGGTCTCTACATGGTGAAACTGCCTGAGGGCAGCACCAACATCATGGGCGCACTCTATCGCGGCCTGATTGTCGCAGGCGTCTTGTCCGCCGGTGGTTTCTATGGCGTAACAGAGTGGCTCATGGGCGATAATGCGCAATACTCCAGTATGGCGCTGTTCGGTTCTGCATTGATCGGCCTGGCATTGACCGGCGCCATGGTTGTCATCACCGAATATTACACCAGCACAGAGTACTCTCCGGTGCGGCATATCGCGGAAGCATCCACCACCGGTGACGGCACCAATGTCATCGCCGGCCTGGGCGTCGCTATGAAATCAACGGCGCTGCCGGTGCTGATGGTGTGTCTCTCGATCTGGGGTGCCTACGAATTGGCGGGGCTCTATGGCATTGCCATCGCAGCCACTGCGATGCTCTCCATGACCGGTATCATCGTTGCACTCGACGCCTATGGCCCGATCACCGACAATGCCGGCGGCATTGCGGAAATGGCCAACATGGATGAGAGTGTGCGTGCAATCACCGATCCGCTGGATGCTGTCGGCAATACCACCAAGGCTGTCACCAAGGGTTATGCAATCGGTTCAGCCGGTCTGGCGGCGCTGGTGCTGTTTGCCGATTATACCCATGGTCTCGAGGCAGCGGGTATTTCAGCCACTTTTGATCTCTCCAACCACATGGTCATCATCGGATTGTTCATTGGCGGTCTGGTTCCCTATCTGTTTGGCGCTATGGCGATGGAAGCGGTCGGTCGTGCTGCCGGCGGTATCGTCAACGAGGTGCGTCGCCAGTTCAAAGAGAACCCGGGCATCATGGATTACACCGAGAAGCCTGACTACTCGAGGGCGGTTGATATGCTGACCAGGGCGGCCATCAAAGAGATGATCATACCTTCACTGCTGCCAATCCTTGTGCCTGTCGCAGTTGGTCTACTGCTGGGGCCAGAAGCTCTGGGCGGCCTGTTGCTGGGTTCTATCGTCACTGGCCTGTTTGTCGCCATCTCCATGACCACCGGTGGTGGTGCATGGGATAACGCCAAGAAGTATATCGAAGATGGTAACCACGGTGGTAAAGGTTCCGATGCCCACAAGGCGGCGGTAACCGGTGATACTGTAGGTGACCCCTACAAGGATACCGCTGGCCCTGCGATCAATCCGCTGATCAAGATCATCAATATCGTTGCACTGATGATCATTCCTCTGCTTGCCTGATTAGGCAGTGATGGAATAAAAAAAACCTCTCCTTCTGGAGAGGTTTTTTTTGGCCTGAAAATCTACAGAAAAACAATTTTTACCACGAAAAGCACGAAAAAATAATAATCGAATGGCGCTCACCAAGCTGAAAACCTCTATTCGATTAACTGATTCGTCATACCGGCGAATGCCGGTATCCAGGGAGCATGCTCATTGGCTGGGATGGCGTTGATTTTGGCTTTCCGCAGCACCATTCGATCATAGCTCTTTTTTTCGTGCTTTTCGTGCTTTTCGTGACTTTCGTGGTTATCTTTTTTAGGTATCTCCTGGATTGAAATAGAGTTGCAGAAACCCCATATCTGTTTCATTGGAAATCATTGAGTGCATCCTATGTCCGATCAAATCCACATTGTTTGCCCGCACTGCCAGGGTGTCAATCGCATTCCCGCAGCGCGCCTGAGTGATCATCCAAAATGCGGAAAGTGCAGCCAGCCGTTGTTCCAGGGAAGGCCGCTGGAAGTCGATGAGGCTGCTTTCCAGCGCCAAATCATCCGCTCGGATGTGCCGCTGCTGGTGGATTTCTGGGCCGAGTGGTGCGGACCCTGCAAAATGATGGCGCCGATGTTTGCTCAGGCGGCAACAGAGTTGGAGCCGCAGGTGCGGCTGCTGAAAGTCGATACCGAGAAAAACCAGAATCTCGCGGCACAGTTCGATATCCGCAGTATTCCTACCATTGCCATCTTCAAGGGAGGCAAGGAGGTGGCGCGCCAGGCGGGAGCGATGCAGGCGTCGCAGCTACTGCAGTGGGTGAGGAGCATTTTGTAATTTTTCTGTATTTTTATTCAGAAGCTACAAGATTTTTTCAACCACGAAAAGCACGAAAGACACGAATGATCAGACTGTAAGTGGTTACCCCTTTCGTGAATTTTGTGTTTTTCGTGGTTATCCTTGTTGTAGTTGTTGTTGAGGTTTTTCAGGGTAATATCTCTTGCCGAATGAGGGGTAACTAACGTAAAATTCCATCAGTTACCCATTTGGGTTTTCGGGGCGGCTTCATTGGGCCCCATTTTTCGTGTGCCTGTTTTAAGAGGATGGCCGGTGAATAACTCCGCACTTCTGGTTTTGGAAGATGGCTGTATGTTTCGTGGCGAATCAATCGGTGCAGACGGAGAATCTGTTGGCGAAGTGGTATTCAATACTTCGATGACAGGCTATCAGGAGATTCTGACCGACCCCTCCTATCGGCGACAACTCGTCACCCTGACCTATCCGCATATCGGCAATACCGGCATCAATAGCGAAGATGAAGAGTCTTCAACTGTGCATGCAGCTGGCCTGATCATCCGTGACCTGCCGATGATCGCCAGCAACTGGCGCAGCCAGGAGTCTCTTCAGGATTATTTGAAGCGTCACAAGATCGTGGCTATCGCCAATATCGATACCCGCCGCCTGACAAGGATTTTACGCGAGAAGGGTGCGCAGAACGGCTGCCTGATAAGCGGTTCAAATATCGAGGAGTCAAAGGCGCTGACAGTTGCACAGGCATTTGCTGGCCTGAAGGGCATGGATCTGGCAAAGGAGGTCACCACGACAGCCGATTATTGCTGGGATGAGGGAGTCTGGTCGCTCGAAGAGGGCTACCAGCTTGTTGATGATGCACAGCATGACTTTCATGTCGTGGCCTATGATTTTGGCGTCAAACGCAATATTTTACGCATGCTGGTAGATCGTGGCTGCAGGGTGACCGTGGTCCCTGCTCAGACTCCTGCGCAGGATGTGCTGGCAATGTCACCGGACGGTATCTTTCTCTCCAATGGTCCGGGTGATCCCGAGCCGTGTCTCTACGCCATCGAGGCGATTCAGCAGCTGCTGGAGACCAATATCCCCATCTTCGGCATCTGCCTTGGACATCAGCTGCTGGGGCTTGCCTGCGGCGCGAGCAGTGTGAAGATGAAGTTTGGCCATCATGGCGCCAACCACCCTGTGCAGGTCATCGAGACGGGTGAAGTGATGATTTCCAGCCAGAACCATGGTTTTGCGGTGGATGAGGCTAGTCTGCCGCCGCATCTCGAGGCGACTCACAGGTCTCTTTTCGATGGCTCCCTGCAGGGGATTCATCATACCCGCAAGCCCGCATTCAGTTTTCAGGGGCATCCCGAGGCCAGTCCCGGACCGCATGATGTCGCGCCGGTATTTGATCACTTCATCGACTTGATGAAACAGTCAATGTGACTCCCTGAATAATTGACAACCTCACAAATGCGTCAAATTTCAATAATAACTCTCGCAAAGCTTCCGCGTCCTGCTCACGCCCCTCACCTGGCGTCCATGCAGGCGAAGCCGCAAAGCTTCCGCATCCCTGCTCACGCCCCTGACCTACATCCATGTAGGTCAAGTTCGCCAAGAAAAATCTTTGCGGTCTTAGGGCCTTGGCGAGAGAAAATAATTTTTTCACGCCTCGTCACTCTGAGACCAGGTTTCGCTAGTCAATAATGATGAATAGAAGCAGATATGCCTAAACGTAGCGACATTCACAGCATCTTGATCATTGGCGCAGGGCCTATCGTTATCGGCCAGGCGTGTGAATTTGATTACTCCGGCGCGCAGGCGTGCAAAGCTTTGCGTGAAGAGGGTTACCGGGTGATTCTGGTCAATTCGAATCCGGCTACCATTATGACAGACCCGGATATGGCCGACGCGATCTATATCGAGCCGATCAACTGGCAGACCGTCGAGGCAATTATCAACAAAGAGCGCCCGGATGCGCTGTTGCCGACCATGGGAGGGCAGACTGCGCTCAACTGCGCACTCGACCTGGTGCGTGAAGGGGTGCTCGAAAATTATGGCGTCGAGATGATCGGCGCCAGCCGCGAGGCTATCGACAAGGCCGAGGATCGCGACCTGTTTCGCCAGGCGATGCGTAAGATTGGTCTGGATATGCCGCGCTCGGCAATTGCCCACAGCCTTGAAGAAGCGATTCAAGTACAGGGGCAGATCGGTTTTCCGACCATTATCCGTCCCTCTTTTACCATGGGCGGCAGCGGCGGCGGCATTGCCTACAATCGCGAAGAGTTCGAGGCAATCTGCAAGCATGGGCTGGATCTCTCTCCGACCAACGAGCTACTGGTCGAAGAGTCGATCATGGGCTGGAAAGAGTATGAGATGGAAGTGGTGCGTGACCACAAGGACAACTGCATCATCATCTGCTCCATCGAAAACCTTGATCCCATGGGGATACACACCGGTGACTCCATTACCGTCGCTCCTGCGCAGACGCTGACAGACAAGGAGTATCAGATCATGCGCAACGCCTCGCTGGCGGTGCTGCGTGAGATCGGCGTCGATACCGGCGGTTCCAACGTGCAGTTTGCGATCAATCCGGAAGATGGACACATGATCATCATCGAGATGAATCCGCGTGTCTCCCGCTCTTCGGCGCTGGCTTCCAAGGCGACCGGTTTTCCAATCGCCAAGGTGGCGGCGAAACTGGCAGTGGGTTTTACGCTGGATGAACTGCGCAACGAGATCACCGGCGGTGTCACACCGGCATCCTTTGAGCCGGCAATCGACTATGTCGTCACCAAGATACCGCGTTTTGCCTTCGAGAAGTTTCCCAGGGCTGATTCGCGCCTTACCACGCAGATGAAATCCGTGGGCGAGGTGATGGCGATCGGGCGCACCTTCCAGGAGTCGCTGCAAAAGGCGATGCGTGGTCTTGAAATTGACCGCAGCGGCTTCGATGAAGTGTGCGCAGCAGGCATGTCTGAAGAGGTTATCAAGCAGTTGAAAAATGAGCTGCGCCAGGCAGGTCCTGACCGCTTGTGGTTCGTTGGCGATGCCTTTCGCAAAGGGCTCTCTCTCGACGAGGTGGTTGACATCACCAAAATCGACCCCTGGTTTCTAGTTCAGATCGAGGATCTGATTACCACTGAAGAGCAGCTGCGTACAACCACGCTTGCACAGATCAATGCAGAGCGGATGCTGCAGATCAAGCGCAAGGGTTTCTCTGATATCCGCCTTGCAGCGTTGCTCGGGGTCAAAGAGGTCGAGGTGCGAGATCATCGTCACAATCACGATATCCGCCCGGTCTACAAGCGCGTCGACAGCTGTGCGGCAGAGTTCGCCTCGAACACCGCCTACATGTACTCCACCTACGAGGATGAGTGCGAGGCGCGCCCGGATGATAGCAAAAAAATCATGGTGCTTGGCGGCGGCCCGAACCGCATCGGCCAGGGGATCGAATTTGACTACTGTTGCGTGCATGCTGCTTTTGCGATGCGCGATGACGGCTATGAGACTATCATGGTCAACTGCAATCCGGAGACTGTCTCCACAGATTATGACACCTCCGACCGCCTCTATTTCGAGCCGCTGACGCTGGAGGATGTGCTGGAGGTAATCCATAAAGAGCAGCCGGCCGGAATTATTGTGCAGTATGGCGGGCAGACACCGCTGAAGCTTGCCGCAGGGCTTGAAGAGGCGGGTGCTCCTATCATCGGCACCAGTCCTGATGCCATCGATGCGGCAGAGGATCGGGAGCGATTTCAGCAGATGGTGCACAAGCTTGGACTGCTGCAGCCGCCAAATCGTCTGGCCACGGATCCGCAGGGCGCTGTGGAGCAGGCGAAGGAGATCGGTTACCCGTTGGTGGTGCGCCCCTCCTATGTACTGGGAGGACGCGCCATGGAGATCGTCTATGGCGAGGAGGATCTGAAACGCTATATGCGTGAAGCCGTGCAGGTCTCCAATGACTCGCCAGTGCTGCTGGATCGTTTTCTGAATGATGCCATCGAGGTCGATGTCGATGCCATCTGTGATGGCAAGGATGTACTCATCGGAGGCATCATGGAACATATCGAAGAGGCAGGAGTCCATTCAGGAGATTCTGCCTGTTCATTGCCACCGTATACGCTCTCTGCAGAAATTCAGGATAGAATGCGTGAGCAGATGCGGCAGATGGCGCTGGAGCTGAAAGTGGTCGGCTTGATGAATACCCAGTTTGCTATCAAGGGTGAAGATATCTATCTGCTGGAGGTCAATCCGCGCGCATCGCGTACCGTGCCCTTTGTCTCCAAGGCAACAGGTGTACAACTGGCCAAGATCGCGGCTCGCTGTATGGCGGGCATCTCTCTTGCCGAGCAGGGGGTTACGCGTGAGAAAATCCCTGACTACTTTGCGGTCAAAGAGGCTGTTTTCCCGTTTATCAAGTTTCCCGGCGTGGATACCGTGCTTGGACCCGAGATGAAATCGACGGGAGAGGTGATGGGAAGCGGCAGAACCTTTGGTGAAGCATTTGCCAAAGCGCTTTCAGCCGGTGGCATGGAACTCCCCACAGGCGGTCGCGCCCTGCTGAGTGTGCGCAAATCCGACCGTGAGCGCGCCACCGCTGTTGCGCGTTCCCTGCATGCGCTGGGTTTTGAGCTCTATGCGACGCATGGCACAACTGCTGATATCATTGCTGCTGGAGTTCCATGTACCGGAGTCAATAAAGTGGCCGAGGGCCGCCCCCATGTTGTGGATATGATAAAAAATGACGAGATCAATCTTATCGTCAATACCACCGAGGGCAAGCAGGCGATCGAAGACTCGGCCGAGATTCGCAGTGCTGCACTGCTTAACAAGGTGGCCTATACCACTACCATATCCGGCGCCGAGGCTATCTGCATGGCATTGCAGCAGAGCGGTGTGATCTCGGTCAGCACCATCAAAGAGTTACACCAGTCTGTCAATTGACGGATTGCACAGGACCAAGCAATGAATAAAATCCCGTTAACAGTGCGTGGCGCAGAGACGCTGCGCAACGAACTGAACGAACTGAAAACCGTAAAACGTCCCACAGTGATTGCGGCAATCGCCGAGGCGCGTGCGCACGGCGATCTCAAGGAGAACGCCGAATACCATGCGGCGCGTGAACAACAGGGCTTTATCGAAGGACGCATCAAGGATATCGATGCCAAGCTTTCGCATGCACAGGTTATCGATGTGACCAGCATCGATGCACAGGGGCGTGTTATTTTCGGTGCGACCGTAGATGTCATCGATCTTGAATCCGATGAGGAGCAGACCTATCAGATCGTTGGTGAAGATGAAGCCGATATCCAACAGGGACTGATCTCGGTGAATTCCCCCATAGCCAGGGGACTGATCGGCAAGGAGGAGGGTGACGTGGCTGAAATCAATACACCCGGAGGCCAGCGCGAATTCGAGATTCTTGAAGTGCGGTATGTATAACCAGCGTAATTTCTCAATAACAGCGTGCAGGACTAACGCATTTCATCGTGGTCAGAAGACCACTCCTACATCATTGATGTCTCATCGAGACGTAGGAGCGGTCTTCTGACCGCGAAATGCACGGGATTATTGAGTTACCTGACTATGTTCAATCCCGACAATATAAACCTGGAGTAGGCAACATGACGACTGAATTTAAAGGAAGCAAGACGGAAAAAAACCTGTTGATGGCATTTGCCGGTGAATCCCAGGCCAGGAACCGTTATACCTATTATGCGGCAGCTGCGAGAAAAGAGGGGCTGGTGCAGATCTCATCGATCTTCGAGGAGACTGCCAACCAGGAGAAGGAGCATGCCAAGCGCTTCTTCAAGTTTCTGCAGGGAGGCGATGTCGAGATCACGGAAACATTTCCGGCTGGCGTGATCGGCTCTACGCTGGAAAATTTGCGGGCGGCGGCGGTAAATGAAGAGCAGGAGTGGTCAGATATGTACCCAGGTTTTGCCAAGGTGGCCTGGAGTGAAGGTTTTGATGAAATTGCTCTCGCCTTCGAAGCAATCTCTGTTGCAGAGAAGCAGCATGGCAAGCGTTACACTGATCTTGCTGACAACCTGGAAGCTGGCCGGGTCTTCAAGAGGGACGGCAAGGTAGTGTGGCGCTGCAGAAACTGCGGCTATCTGCATGAAGCGGATGATGCACCCGAACTCTGCCCTGCATGTCTGCATCCACAGGCGCATTTCGAACTGCTGGGTGAGAACTGGTAGGCCGCAAAAGAAAAGTCTGCAGTCGTCAGTTTGCAGTAAAAACAGCAAAAAAAGTTACAGATTCAAGCAAAAAAGGTTTCCAACTGCCAACTGCCGGTTGAAATCCCGGGTCAACCAGCAAATGCTTGCTTATGCCGGTTGTAGTCGTCGACAAATTTGCGAACGATCTCCTCGTCCAGTTCACGCAGTCCACTGATTGCAAACTTCTTCTCTCCGCTGCCGACGACTTCACCGGATGCAGTCAGACGGAACTCCAGGCGAGCATCGCCTCTTCTTCCCGAGACGCTGAGAGATGCATTGCTGAGCTCCAGTTCGGGTTTGGCAAAGTCAAGGCGGTTCAGGTCGATTGACATGCTTTGATAGATGATAAGTGGACGCGCCGGATTGGTCATGACGTTATGTTCTGACAATAGCGGGATCAGGATATCAGGGAACGTATGACCGGAAAACTCCACATAGCGGCACACCAGGTCACGAATCAGGGTTTCATCCGTTGCTACACTCCCTTCGCGTTCGACACTGAGATACTCCTTGCCATTTTCATCGACGATGCGCTGCTCTCCCGGTGAAGTGTCTGAAAAGTCAAGCGGTACATCCTTGCCGACCATGCCGAGGAAAGAGATGTGCATTTTCTGACTGAGACCAAATTTTGCCAGGGCGATGGCAAACAGCAGATCCCCAGGCACGCAAAAGCGCTTGGAGTCCACATCATGCAGGGGGTTGAAGTCACCGGCGACAGACTTGGCAAAATCACTTGCCTGCTGTGGTGAAATGAGTGTTTTGCCCTCTACCTGTGAATAGTAGTCGTCTAATCGCATGTTGATTCCTGGCTCTTTTCACCGTCTATTATATCAGTTGTCCGGGAAAACGCTGAATCAATCTATGGGATGGTAGCAATTCTCAACGTACCTATAAAATGTCGATATTTTAAAAGACTTTTACCACGAAGCACACGAAGACCACGAAGAATCAACTGTTTATAAAAATGCCTTCGTGCTCTTCGTCTCCTTCGTGGTGAGTAATCTCTCTACATTTAGAATTGCTGATGGAATGGGGATTCCATTGGATAGTGATATAGTCGCCTGCTCCTGAGCAGCAGTCATCCTGAATCAGGTTGAGCCATCCATTTTGAACTACAGCGAGTATTTTCAATGAACGAAGCCTGTACCTATGTCATTTTCGGCGCAACAGGAAACCTTTCTCGACTGAAACTGATCCCTGCACTCTACCATCTGGAAGTGGCAAACAGGATTCCGCCAGGAACGCGCATCGTTGTCAGTGGCAGGCGCCCCTGGGATCACGAAAAATGCATCTCCGAGGTTCGCCAGTGGGTTGAAGAACGTTCGCGCCAGCAACTCGATGAGAAGCTATTCAGCCGTTTTGCCGAACGCATCAGCTATTATCTCGGCGATCTCTCTGATGATTCGATGTGGATCAGACTGAAACATCATCTTGAACCATTGCCGCAAAATATCGCATTCTATTTGTCCATTCGTCCTGCTGACTTTAGCCTGGTGGTGGAAAAACTTGCTGGCGTCATGTTGCTGCAGCAGCAACATGGGTGGCGTCGTGTGGTGATCGAAAAGCCATTTGGCTACGATTTACACAGCGCGCGTGAATTGCAGCGGAGTCTCATGCAGCACCTGCTGGAGGAGCAGATCTACCGCATCGATCACTATCTGGGAAAAAGCACGGTGCAAAACGTGCTGGTATTCCGCTTTGCCAATACTCTGTTGGAACCCTTGTGGAACCGCAACTACATCGAGCATATTCAGATCACTCACTCCGAACGCCTCGGAGTTGGCAGCCGTGCAGCCTATTATGACGACAGTGGCGCTATGCGTGACATGATACAGAGCCACCTGCTGCAATTACTGACCCTGGTAGCGATGGAGCCTCCCGCCACCATGGAGGCGGAGTCCCTGCGTGATGAAAAGGTCAAGGTGCTAAAATCCGTGCGCCTCATCAGTGAGGATATGGTTGATGACCACGCTTTTCGTGCGCGTTATTCACAGGGGGTGATTGACAACAAAGAGGTGATTGCTTACCTCGATGAAGAGAATGTTCCGGCTGACAGCACCATAGAGACCTATGCAGCGCTAAAACTCTACATCGACAACTGGCGCTGGCGGGGAGTGCCTTTCTATTTGCGCACCGGCAAACGTATGGCTGAACGTCAATCCATGATCTCGATCTGCTTCCGTCACCCACCGCAGCAACTTTTCCGTGAACTGATGGATGGCCCTGTGAAACAGAACTGGATCATGCTGGGTATACAGCCGTGCGAGTGTTTGCGCATCGAGATGACTGTCAAGGAGTCCGGGCTGGACATGCATATTCGTCAGACCAGTCTCGATGCCAGTTTGCGAGCTGTGCTGCAGGAGAAGATTGATGCCTACGAGGAGTTGCTGCTGGATGTCATGGATGGTGACCGGGCTCTGTTTCTGCGCTATGACGAGGTTGAATATGCATGGCGGGTGGTTGATCCGGTTATCAGGGAATGGCAGCGTAGTGATACAGAGATCCCCGAATATCCTGCTGGAAGTTGGGGCCCACCTGAAAGCCGGCGGCTGTTCGACAAACAAGAGCAGCGTTGGCGTCACTCCATCGATCTGGAAAGTGACGAGGAATAACTTTTCAGAATACTCGATTTGCCTGGGGTTTGTTCAACTATATTGCTTCTATAAATATTATTTAGGAGTGAATTATGGTATAAATGTAATTTATTGATAGCAAAATGGCATTCATTCATGGCTGATCGCAGATTACAGGTATTCCACATGGTTGCCCGCTTGTTAAGTTTTACCAAAGCGGCCGAATCCCTGCACATGACGCAACCTGCCGTCACTTTTCAGGTGCGCCAGCTGGAAGAGTATTTCAACACGCGTCTTTTCGATCGTACGCATAACCGCATCACTCTGACTGAAGCAGGTACACGTGTCTATGGTTATGCCGACAAGATCTTCGAGATCTACGGACAGATGGAGAACGCCGTACGCGAGATGACTGGGGAGATCAGCGGTACTCTCACCATTGGCGCCAGTACAACCATCGCGGAATACATGCTGCCACCGCTGCTGGGTGATTTCAAGGCAGAGCATCCCGATGTCAATATTCATCTCAAGGTCTCCAACTCCGAGGGAATTGTTCGTATGGTGGAGAACAATGTTATCGATCTTGGAGTCATCGAGGCGCCTGTTACCAATAAAAACCTGGTAGTCGAAGAGTGCCGTAAAGACCAGCTGGTCGCAATTGCTGCACCCGGTAATCCACTTGCCGAGAAAAAAGTCATCTCTTTCAAGGATCTTGCAAAATACCCCTTTATCTGCCGTGAAGAGGGCTCCGGAACCCGCGAAGCTGTGATGAGCATGATGGATGACTGTGACTCCAGCATCAATATATCGATGGAACTTGGCAGTCCTGAAGCTGTCAAGGGGGCGGTCGAGGCGGATATGGGAGTTTCGGTGGTTTCCAGAGCAACGATTCAGAAGGAGTTGCAATTGGGGACCCTGGTGTGCATTCCTTTTGATACCCAACCGGATCGTCCATTCTCATTTGTGCACCAAAAGCAGAAATTTCGTTTGCGCCTGATGGAGACACTGCTGGAATTTGCACGAGACTACTGCGAATCCTCCGGTTCAGAGAAGGAGAGTTGATGCTGCCTTCGATGCCCATGGGCGGGGGCGAGAAAAACAGCAGATTGCACGCTTTGTATCAAAGCCTCAGTAGCGAGGACAAGCACTCTTTGGTAGCATTTGCCGAGTTTTTGCAACAGCGTTCCAGCTTGAAAAAAGAGTCCCTGCAGCAGCAGTTGCAACTACCCGGAGATATGCAGCGGCCGCAGCAGGAGAGTGTGGTGGCCGCAATTCGGCGATTATCCGGCTGTTATCCCATGCTGGAAAAAGAGACCCTGCTGCACGAGACTTCAGACCTGATGTCTTCCCATGTTTTGAAGGGAAGGACAGCCACTGATGTGATTGATGATCTGGAAGTGCTGTTTTCCTCACGATATGAAGAATACCGCAAGCAACTTCAGACGGAGTAAGGGATGAATCTTGTCACTGACTGGTTTCGCCGTACCTTTTCCGATCCCCGGGTTGTGGCGCTGGTACTGGCATTGGTTGCCGGGTTTACAGTCATCCTGTTTTTCGGGGACATGCTGGCGCCGGTGCTTGCAAGTCTGGTTATTGCCTATCTGCTCGAAGGCCTGGTGAGCATTCTTGAGCGCTATCATCTACCAAGACTGCTGTCGGTTATCGTTGTCTTTTTTGCCTTTATGCTGTTCGTGGTGCTGATTATTTTTAGGGTTCTGCCACTGGCTTCCAGCCAGCTGACGGAACTGGTTCAGCAACTTCCTTACATGATCTCGAGCGGACAAAACAGCCTCATGAGGCTTCCGGAGTTCTATCCTGAGCTTGTCACTGCTGATCAGATCACACGCCTGATCACTGTGATCAAAAACGAAGTGGCGTTGGCAGGGCAGAAGATTCTCTCTACCTCGGCAGCTTCGGTTGTCGGCATTATCACCCTGCTTGTCTATCTCATTCTTGTGCCGATGCTGGTGTTCTTTTTTATGAAGGACAAAGAGCTGATTGCGCAGTGGTTTCTGCGTTTTTTCCCCAAAGACCGTGGCATAGCAGATCAGGTGTGGATCGATGTCGATATGCAAATTGCCAACTACGTGCGCGGCAAATTCTGGGAAATATTGATTATCGGTTTGGCGAGCTACATCACTTTTTCACTGTTCGGTCTGCACTATGCCTTGCTGCTGGGGGTGCTGGTTGGCCTCTCTGTAATTATTCCCTATATTGGCGCTGCAGTGGTTACGCTGCCGGTGCTGCTCGTCGCCTGGTTCCAGTGGGGCTGGGGCGGCGCCTTTGGAGGTCTGGCTGTCGCCTATTTCGTTATCCAGGCGCTCGACGGCAATGTTCTGGTCCCGCTGCTGTTTTCGGAAGTGGTCAATCTGCATCCGGTGGCAATCATCGTATCAATCCTGGTATTTGGTGGATTATGGGGCTTCTGGGGGGTGTTTTTCGCCATACCACTGGGTACCCTGGTCAAAGCCGTATTGACAGCCTGGCCAAGCCAGCAGCTTGAAGCCTGATTTAGAGGGAAATGATGATAACTCCTCAAAAAATCTGTGCATTGTCCGAGTCTGCACAGGGTCGGGATCAGCCTTTCAGGGACGCGTGAATACGTCCATGTAAGCTCTGATAAAACATCCCTGTTTTATACAGCCCTGAAAAGCAGACTCCCAACCCTGCTTACTGCGCGGGCTATTGAGAATTTACAAATGATGCACATAATTGCGCCTTCTGAGACAGACATCGAGACCCCGGATGATCACTTTATCCTGCGTGAAGATGTTGAGTACGCCGGTCTCCATCTGTTGCTGGATTTATGGGAAGCCAGCTATCTCGATGATATAGGACACATCGAAAAAGCAATGCGTCAGTGTGTTGATGCCTGTGGAGCAACCCTGTTGCATATTCATCTGCATCATTTTTCTTCCAGTGGTGGTGTCTCCGGTGTTGCGGTGCTTGCCGAGTCACATATGAGTGTACATACCTGGCCTGAGCGTGATTATGCAGCCTTCGATCTCTTCATGTGTGGCGATGCGCAACCCGAAAATGCCATTCCGGTACTCAAGCGTGCCTTCTACCCCGGACGCATGGAGGTGAGCGAGGCATTGCGCGGCAGGGTGTCGCGATGATTCACCATGCGGATTCCTGCCGCCATAACATTCGTTTTATGCTGTGAATCGTTCCAGCCTTATCATCACCCTCCTTATGGGCGGGCTTACGGTTATGCTGTGGGCGGTGGTCAACCAGCCTGATATCGAGCCGCCCTGGCCTTCAGAAATTGATGGTTTCTGTTTCTCCCCCGGTCGCAGTGAGCACGGTCCGTCGACGAATACCTATCCCAAAATCGAAGAGATTAACGAGGATCTCGCGCTCTTGTCCGGCGATGCGCATGCAATTCGGACCTACTCCGTGGCATCGACTCTGGCGGAGATTCCCAGGCTGGCCGGAGTCTATGATCTGAATGTAGCCCTCGGCGCCTGGATCAGTGATAACGAGGAGGCTAATGCCGCTGAAATTGAGAAGCTGCTAAGCATTTACCGTGAGAGTCATCGGGCTGTGGTGCGTGTGATCGTCGGCAATGAGGCGCTGTTACGTGGTGAACGCTCTGTCGAACAGATGATTACCTATATCAAGCAGGTGAAAGAGGTTGTGTGGGCTCCTGTCAGTCTGGCAGAGCCCTGGCATATCTGGCTGGAGCACCCCGAACTTGCAGCAAACGTCGATTTCATCGCAGTGCATCTGCTGCCGTACTGGGAGGGGATTCCGGTCGATAGCGCCGTCGATTATGTCAACATGCGTTATAACGAGTTACAAACGGCTTTCCCCGCCAAGGAGATCGTGATTGCCGAGGTGGGTTGGCCGAGTTATGGCCGCACCCGGCAGGGAGCTGTGGCCAGCCAGGCAAACCAGGCGATTTTTTTACGCCGCTTCCTCGACTCTGCCGAGAAAGAGGGCTACACCTACTACATAATGGAAGCTTTCGATCAGCTGTGGAAGCGCGAGCTGGAGGGGGAGGCGGGTTCGCATTGGGGTGTCTATAATACCGAGCGGGATCCTAAATTCGATTTTGTACAACCGGTGGTGATGATTCCCGAGTGGAGAGGATTGTCGGCCATTGCCATCGGCATTGCAATTTTACTGCTTGCGCTGCTGTTTCGTGACAGCAGTGGCCTGGGATCACGTGGCCGTGGTTTTCTGGCGCTGATTACTTTTGCAATCACCACTTTTGCAGTGTGGATGGTTTACCAGTTTTTCCAGCAATATATGACGCCTGCGACCCTGGCCGTGGGAGTGGTGTTGTTCCTGTTTGCACTGGGCGTCATTGTGGTGCTGTTGGCCGAGGCGCATGAGTGGGCCGAGGCTTTATGGTTGGGAGAGTCACGCCGCGAAATACACGCAGGTGCAATGGCGGATGCCGAGTTGGCGATGGTATCAATTCATGTGCCGGCCTATGACGAACCGCAGCAAATGCTCATACAGACGCTGGATGCACTGGCAGCTCTCGATTACCCGCACTTTGAGGTTCTGGTGATCGACAACAACACCAAAGATCCTGGCGTGTGGCAGCCGGTGCAGGCCCATTGCGACAAGCTGGGCGAACGTTTTCATTTTTTCCATGTGGATCCACTCTCAGGTTTCAAGGCGGGTGCGCTCAATTTTGTGTTGAAAAAAACCGCATCCGATGCGGAGATTATTGCGGTGATCGACAGCGACTACCAGGTGAATTCTGATTGGCTGCGTACATCGGTGCCCCGTTTCACTACCCCAGAAATTGCCATTGTGCAGGCCCCCCAGGACTACAGGGACGGGGATGAGAATGCTTTCAAAGCGATGTGTCTGGCAGAGTACCGGGGCTTCTTTCACATCGGCATGGTGACGCGCAATGAACGCAATGCCATCATCCAGCACGGTACCATGACACTGGTGCGCAAATCAGTACTGGAGGAGGTCGGCGGCTGGCCTGAGTGGTGTATTACCGAGGATGCAGAGCTCGGTCTGCGCATCTTCGAGCATGGATTTGCGGCAACCTATGTTGCACAGAGCTTTGGCAAGGGGTTGATGCCGGACACCTTCATCGATTATAAAAAACAGCGTTTTCGCTGGGCTTACGGGGCTGTGCTGATCATGCGCAAGCACCTGGTCGAGTTGCTGGGACTGGAGAAGTCCCGGCTCAGCAGAGGCCAGCGTTACCACTTTATTGCCGGCTGGCTGCCGTGGTTTGCCGATGGCTTCAATCTTATTTTTAACTTTGCCGCGCTGGGCTGGTCGATCGGCATGATCTGGTTTCCCCAGTACGTGAGTCCGCCGCATATCATCTTCATGGTACTGCCGGTGACGCTGTTTTTATTCAAGATATTGAAGATATTTTTTCTCTATCGTCATAGTATTGGCGCGACTCTGAGACAGAGTATCGCTGCCGGTATCGCGGGACTGGCGCTGTCGCATACCATCGCCCGCGCCATGCTGGCTGGATTTGTGACCCGCAAGATTGGATTTTTTCGCACTCCAAAACGGGTTCAAAGCAATGCGCTGTACCGCTCGTTGCTCGATGCCCGCGAAGAGCTCCTGTTTCTGGCGGCATTCTTGCTGGCTGCCAGTGTGGTGCTGATGCGCTTTGACGGTGATATGCTGGATGTCCGGTTGTGGGCGCTGGTGCTCGTCATCCAGAGCATCACCTATGCAGCTGCTGTGGTAGTTTCTGTGATCAGCGGAATGCCCTGGCTGCCGGCAAAGCTGGTGGGAACCATGGATGAAATGAACGAAGTGTGACCACGGCAGAGTCAGTCTCGAGAGCATGGGGCTGCATTGACAATGACAACTGCCCCTTGAGCCTGGTGTTATTCGTATATTGAGATATTACGACTTTGGTAGTACCCAGTCAGGACGGGGAAAGTGGCAGGTGTAACCATGCGGTAGGCGTTCAAGATAATCCTGATGCTCGGGCTCTGCCTGCCAAAAGTCACCTGCAGCACTGACTTTAGTCACCACTGCAGCAGGCCATAGATTGGAAGCGTTGACATCTTCAATGGTTCTAACGGCAACTGCACGTTGTTCATCTGTGTTGTAAAAGATTTCAGAGCGATACGATGCACCGCGGTCGCTCCCCTGGCGATCAAGTGTCGAGGGATCGTGAATCTGAAAGTAAAAAGCCAATATATCCCGGTAACTGATCACCTCACTATCAAATTCAATTTCAATCGCTTCAGCATGGTTGCCGTGGTTTCGATAGGTTGCATTGGCTACATCACCGCCCGTGTAGCCGACACGTGTTGACTGTATGCCGGGTAATTTACGCATCAGATCCTGCATGCCCCAAAAACAACCACCAGCCAGAATCGCATGTTCTATTGTCATGATCAATTACCTTTTTTATTGTCAATTCGAGAGACATAGACCCCGTAATCCTCTGCTTCCATCTCATCGAGATGAATAAAACGCAACGAAGCAAAATTGATGCAGTAACGCAAACCATGTAGATGGTTACGAGAACCCGCACTTATCTGGCGGACCATCAGGAAAAACATGGTCTGCATACAGACCAATTA
>JAQYVP010000151.1 GCA_030145485.1 Chromatiales bacterium | reverse complement strand
GATGTTTTCTTATCCTGGTTCAGGGTATTTAGTTTATGCATATGCAGAGTTACATCCGAGCGAGATCAGGTCTCAGACTGACGAGGCATGAAAATAAATATTTTCTCTCGCCAAGGCGCTAAGCTCGCCAAGAAAAACCTTTGCGGTCTTGGCGCCTTGGCGAGAGTCATTATTGAAATTTGGCTCATTTGTAAAGATGTAGACCACTCAAGGATTACTTGGGTGAGAGGACTCACAGTAATCAACGCGCCGTTGCCAAAGGGATGGATTCGCGGCTCTCTTCGACAGATCCCTGCAATGCTTTGGTAATTTTTTGTGCCACCTGCTGTCCCTGAAAAATTCTCTCTCTGATTGATACGCCATGTATGTAGTTTGCATTGAGATGCAGGCCGGAGAGGCAGCTCAGCTGTTCATCGATTGCTTTGATTCTGGCCCGGTAGCGGCCGTGGTAGAGCGGCAGGCCCTGGTGGTGCCGCTCCACTCGCACATACTCTGCTGATCCCCTGATATCAAGCAGTGGCCGCAGGCAGTCAAGCACAGTGCTGCTCAACTGTTCGTCGCTCTGATGCAGCTGTTCAGGATGATGCACCCCTCCCAGGTAGCTGGTGAGCAGTGTATGCCCTTGCGGAGCCCGCTCAGGAAACATGCTGCTCATCCACAGGTTGCCGTTCACAGGAAGATGATTCTGCTTTGAAACCAGGAACCCTGTGCCGTCCAGAGGATGTTTGATGGTGTTGCTTTTCAAGCCCATGTGCAGCACTGCAACAGGGCTGTATTCGATTCCGCAAAGCAGTTCACCGAGGTGACTGTCGATGGGATTCAGCAATTTGCCACTGACATCTGCGGGCGTGCTCATCACCAGTTGAGGTACCCTGATGCTGTTTGGCGTTCCATTGACAACGCCCTCAACCTGCCATTGGCTGCCGTGGTTGATAACGCTGGTTGCACAGGCACCGCAACGGATGGTGACTCCGGGTGCGCGCGCCAGCGCATCGATCAGTTCAGACATGCCTCCCTGAAAAGAAAAGGTGTCAGCTGTGTTGGCGCGGCGGCGTTTCAATACCCTGTTTACCAGCATTCCGGCGGTGAGGCTGCCGTAGCGATTTTCCAGAGCAGTCAGACGCGGCAGTACAGATTGCGCCTCGGCCAGATCGGGATCGGATGCCAGAGTGCCGCTGATAAAGGGGTCCATGGCGGTATCCAGCACCTCCTGCCCAAGTCTGCGCCCGACAAACTCAGAGACCGTTTCACTCTCATCGGTTCCCCTGGAAATAAATGGCTCCGCTATGAGACGCAATTTTGCCGGCAGGCTCCACAGCGGAGAAGTCAGCAGCGCCGGCAGCAGCATCGGCACCTGCGTGAGTTTGCCCTGATGGACGATATAGCGATTCAGCTGATCATCACGTTGTCTCAGGCTGTTCTCCAGTCCTGACTCTTTTATCAGGCTGTCGATTTCAGGACGGAAATTGACCAGCAACCCTGCTGCCCGTTCGGTGACATAACCCTCTTCGTGGCTGGTGCGTATTTTTCCGCCCGGACGTTCATCAGCCTCCCACACCTCGACTCCGATGCCCTGCTGAGCAAGCCACCAGGCAGTCGAGAGCCCGGAGATGCCGCCACCAATGATGAGGACGTCTGTTTGGCTCATTTTTGTAAGTTCTCAATAAGCCCGTTCAATCGTAGGTTGGGCAAAGGAGGCACGACGTGCCCAACAAGCAATGCATCCGTTGGGCACGTCGCTATCGCTCCTTTGCCCAACCTACATGATTGACGCAAGATGGTTGAGCAGTTGCTCATCTCTTCAGCTCGGCCTTCATCTTTTCCAGCAGTTCACTGTCGAGCAGTCCCAGGCCGCCGCCGTCAGGATTTTGCTTCGATTCCACGTAATTGCGGATCTCGGAAAAACGTTTTTTTGCCTGTGTATTCTGCTTCAGCCTCGGCACCCGTTGTTTGGCGATGGTGAAGGCATCAAAATTCAGCTCTTTCATACCAAAACCCTTCATGCGGCGTACAGCTTTCATCATGGCGCGGTTGCGAAAACGGGTCAGGTCATCGCAGCTGATTCTTTCCAGCCCTTCGCGACGTGCGCCGAATTCGGCAGCCTTCTTGATGCCTGCGCGCACGAAATCCGGAGCGGATTCGACTCGCGCCAATGCGTCGGCATCCCACTCCACGCCTGCCATCTGTGTGTCGATGATGGTTTGTACATCTTCCATGCTTACGACGATGGCGCTGCGCCTTTTTGCCTCGCGCTCCGCTGCTGCTTCCATGCTGGGTTTGACGAACATCAGCACCTGGGGTTCGCGGTCGGTCAGCAGCTTCTCCAGCAGATCCACTGCGTCGGCTTCCCATGCCAGTTTTTTCTCCGGGCTATCCTCCTCCTCGAGGCGCTGCAGCAGTTTGATATTGACTTCCAGACGCCCCTCGTCGTGGGCAACATCTTCGGCGACTGCAAAGATGCCTTCACGCAGAAAGGCAGGGATTTCATCAAGGTAGGATTTCGCTTCGCTGGTCCATGCCAGTCCGCTGGAGGAGACCGTGGATGTTTCTGTAGCAGGCTTGTTTTCGGGATGCTTGCCAGGGCGCTGCCCCGGAAAGTTGTCACCGAAGCGCCTGGCCGCCAAGGTGGCCATGTGTTCGCTGGTCACCTGGTTTTCACCCAGCTCCAGCACATGCGCCTCGGCGCGCTTGCGCACCATCTTGCGCAGGAAGCCGGGCACCCGTTGAAGGCGCTGTTGTGCTTCTTCCGACCAGGCGACTGCGGTGTTTTGCAGTTCTACCAGGGGCTGGATGATCGGTTTTCCGCCAGGGTAATGGCTGCACCAGGGATCGGCATCCATGATTGTTCCACCCATCGCCAGTGGCCGTGCGCGACAGCCGCCGCAAAGTTTCTGGTATTCACACTTGCCGCATTTTCCACCGAGGGTTGGATTGCGCAGCTGCTGGAAACCGGTCGAGTCGTCCCAGATCTCCCAGAAGGATTGTTCCCGGATGCTGCCATCCTCGTCGGGAATATAGGGGCAGGCTGTCACTGCACCTTCAGGAGTGATGCGGCAGTAGTGGATGCCCGCCAGGCAGCCGCCGCCTTCGTAGCCCTGGGCGCGCGTCAGGGGTGATTCCGGATTGCGCTCGTAGACCACGCGCTTGTAATGCGGTGCGCAGCGGGCGCGGATGATCAGATCCCGTGTCTGCTGCTGCGCCTCGACCAGCTGTTTGAGCACCTCTTCGTAGCGGGCCGGAGTGATGTCGGACATGGATTCGCCGCGTCCTGTGCAGATGAGGAAGAAGATGTTCAGCACGTGCGCGCCGCTGGCGCTGGCGAAATCGACCATCGACTGCACTTCATGCGCATTGTGCTCGGTCACCGAGAAGTGCACCTGGAAGGGGAGGTCATGTTTTTTACACAGATCCATTCCGGATAGGGTCTTCTCCCAGCTGCCGGGACAGCCGCGAAAACTGTCGTGGCTGTGAGGATCGAGGGAGTCGAGGCTGATTCCCATGCCCATGGCGCCGGCAGCTTTTAGCGACTGAACCCGCTGCTCATTCAGCAGCACGCCATTGGTTCCCACTACCATCGAGAGGCCCAGGGAGTGACCGTGCGCCACCAGCTGTTCAAGGTCGCGGCGCAGCAGCGGTTCGCCACCGGTGAGCACCACCATGGTTTCATTGCTGCGTGATGCGATCTCATCCAGCAGATTTTTGATCTCATTGGTGCTCAGTTCAGCGTCGCCGCCGCTGTCGCGCGTCTCCGCATCCATGTAGCAGTGCGCACACGCAAGGTTGCAGCGGCGCGTCAGGTTGACAGCAATGATGAAGAGATCATTATCCATAGGTCGTGCTCTTTTTATCGCGGTCAGAAGACCGCTCCCACGATAGCGAGTTGTCATCTGGGTGTGGGAGTGGTCTTCTGATCACGATGGAGATTAGCCGTAGGGGGAATAAGGCGTCCTTTTGCCACATCCACCAATTACTCCCCTTTTTGAAAAAGGGGGGCAGGGGGGGATTGATGGTAGTCATTTCAACTACCTGTTCCTGGGATCGTCGGGGTCGAGGTGAAACATGCCGCGTTCGGCCCAGATCTGTTTGATGGCGTCCACAGCCTCTCCGCTGACCTGCTGCAGCCCGTTGCGTTGGCTCCATGCTTCTATCTCCCTAATCAACATGCCGCGCACCATATCCGGCGCTTTGGCGATGCGCTCTGTTGCGCCCAGTTCCCATGGCATGGATTCACTGCTTGATTCGGATCCAGCCTGGAAGGTCTTCAACACCTCCTGGACGAAGTGCGGTTCGATGGTGGAGAGGCCGTTTTTGACGGCTATCGCTTCAGCGGCCTTGCGCGTCATGTCGCGGCAGAAACCCGGGGGGACGCTATCCAGCATGGCTTCCGCCCGGGGTGACCAATTGTTTTCCAACTCAGGAGTATCTGCCGGTGCTTCAACAGGCTCCAGCATGTCGGCAAAAGGGCAGCCACTTTTATTCGCTTTTTCAGTGGTGTCACTCTGCTGTGCAGCTGCGTCCGGCATGGGAGTAGTAGATTGCATTTGATCGGCCATCGCTTCACGCGCCTGCGCCAAACCGGCTTCGGCAACATCAAGAGTGATCTCATCATGGTCATTGGCCACTGCATAGGCCTCGATGCGTTGTTTGGAAGCATCGCGCATAAAGCCTTGCGGAACGCGCATCAGGCGCGCCAGTGCGGCGGATTGCCAAAGAATAGGACTGAGTGGTGAGGACTTAGGACTAAGTATTGAGTCCTCAGTCCTAAGTCCTAACTCCTGTGGTTTAAGTCCTATATCTTCTTGGCCAAGGAAAGCCTCGATATGTTCGGCTTTCACCTGGCTGGATTTGGTGCTGCGAGCTTTCTTTTCAGCCCGCATGCTGAGGTTGCCGCGCAGGCTGAGATCTTTTTCACTAAGTAGCAGCTTGGTCGCGGCCTCGCTCCAGCGAATGGCGGTAGGCGCATCAGGCTTGCGTTTGAGTTCGCCGCGGTCATAGGCGCCGACGATCTCTTCCATGGCCTGCCCGGCATGAGCGGGCATGAGCTGGGCAGTCGCCTCTTCGACGATGCTTTCGGTGATGACCGTGTGCCCCTGTTCCTGTGCGTAGCGCAGGATCGCCATACGCGCCATGCTGCGCACGAAGGAGGGGACGCGCTCCATGCGGGTCTCTGCTTCATTGGTCCAGGAGGTTGTCACCTCTGCCAGGCTGTCGATCCTGGGGGTGTGTTCGCGTTGGCTCAGCAAAACGGAACACGCTGCATCGTTGAGCAACTGTTCGCTATTGCCGCCGATATCCAGGCCGGGGTCTGCATGGATGCCGGTAGTACCCAGCACCAGCAGTGAGGGCTTTATCTCGTTGAGATAACGGTTGATGACTTCATAGGGCTTGCCATCGAGCAATACTGTCTCGATCTCCATCTCATGCTCTGCGGCAATCGACTGGGCGACGGCAAGATGACCCTGGTAGATTTTGGCCAGGCCGGAGTCGATGATCTCCTCGTGCAGTTTCTCCTGCTCCTGGAATTTGAACACCTTGCCCGCCTCCTCGGAGAGCACCCCGGCAATGCGGTTGAAGGCGACATAGTGATAATAGGGGTCGAAGGCGGAGACCACCTTGATTTTAACTCCCCACTCCCTGGCCAGGGAAAAGGCAGTCAGCAACCCTCCATAGGCTTTTGTCGAGCCGTCGATGGCGACCACCAGCGGACCCTCACTGATTTGGCGCAACGGATCCTTGATGACCAGGGTATCGATGTTGCTGCGCCTGGCGACGCGCTGGCACACGGTGCCCAGGCGGCTGCCTTTGACAGCACCGAGACCCAGCGCACCCATCACCAGCAGGTCGTAGGCGCCGCTGTTGCTCTCCCTGACAAGTTCGCGGTAATTTTTGCCCTCCAGTGAACAGCGCTTGACGGCTGTGTCGAGCTTGCCAGCGTATTTATTCACCTGGTCGAGGTAGGAGTCGGTGATAATGGAGAGCCCCCTGGTGATCAGGTCGTCATGCACATCACGCTGGCGCTCCAGCTCCTGTTCTTCGCGAAACTGCTGCGGCAGGCCGCCCTCCATCTGGCGAAAGCGCATATCGTGCAGCTTGGCAGCATAGACATGCGCTGCGGTCAGCTCACTACCGAACAGTGCAGCAAGAGCAACCGCCTCGTGAATCCCCTGGTTGGAGTGATCCGACGAATCCACGGCCAGCAGGATGGATGCATAAGAGGGCAGGGCGGCTCTATCTGTATGAATGGTTTGTCTCTGTGCGCTCATGCAAAAGCTCTTTCAAAAAAAGGAACCATGGAATACACGGAAAAATAATCGACATATTCCGTGTCGTCCGTGTGTTCCGTGGTTAAGGTTTATTGCATCAACCAGTAACCGACGATATAGCCGATCACGATCACGTTGATGACGCCGGCCACAATCGCCAGGTAGTCCATCAGGCCTGGACTGAAGCGGGTTTTCTCACCTGTCATGAGTTTGTGCATGACGATTACTTGAAGGTGAAATCTACTGTGGTGGCGCCGCCGGCTTCAACCTTTACCTTGGCTTTCTGGTTCTTCAACATGCCGTGCCATGCTTTGATGGTGTAATCGCCCGGAGGTACATCGGCAATGCTGAAGTTTCCATCATCGCCGACCTGGGCAAAGTAGGGGTTTTTGGCGATAAAGACAAAACCATGCATGAAATCATGTGCATCGCACTCAACCTTCATGGCAGGTCCTTTTTTGACCTTGATGGTTGAATTGACGGTGCCTGGCTCAGGTTGACTCACA
>JAQYVP010000123.1 GCA_030145485.1 Chromatiales bacterium | reverse complement strand
TTCAGCAGACCGGTTTTTTCCCAGTTCTTGACCCATTGTGGACGCTCTGCATACACCATGCCCTGACCATCTTCCCCTTGAAAAGTGGTTGTCAGGTTCAGACGCGCCATGGCGCCAACAGCTGGAGCAACGGTGTACAGCAGGGCGATGAAGACCAGTGCCCAACCGGCTGAGAAACGCGCAGCCTTGACGCTTGGTACTGTGAAGAAGCGGATGATGACATGCGGCAGGCCCGCAGTGCCGATCATCAGCGTCAGCGTATAGACGAACATATTGAGCTTGTTGTCCATTCCCGCGGTGGTGTATTTATCGAAGCCAAGATCCTGTACGACCAGGTCGAGTTTGTCCAGCAGGTAGGTACCGTCCGTCATCTGGCTGCCGAGTCCGATTTGAGGAAACGGGTTGCCGGTCAGGTTCAGGGAGATAAATACCGCAGGAACTGTATAGGCAAAAATCAGCACGCAGTACTGTGCGATCTGCGTATAGGTAATGCCCTTCATACCGCCAAGTACAGCGTAGAAAAAGACAATCGCCATGCCAACATAGAGACCTGTGTCAAATGAGAGTTCGAGAAAACGTGAGAAAGCCACGCCGATGCCTTTCATTTGACCTATAACATAGGTAATGGAAGCAATGATGAGGCAAAGCACCGCGACGATTCTGGCGGTCTTCGAGTAGAAGCGATCACCGATAAATTCCGGCACCGTGAACTTGCCGTATTTACGCAGGTAGGGCGCCAGCAGCATTGCCAGCAGCACGTAGCCGCCTGTCCAGCCCATGAGGAATACCGATGCGCCGTAGCCGTTGAAGGCGATCAGACCTGCCATGGAGATGAAAGATGCCGCGGACATCCAGTCGGCGCCTGTCGCCATGCCGTTCAGTACCGGATGTACACCCTTGCCGGCAACATAAAATTCACCGGTGGTTGCAGCACGCGCCCAGATGGCGATGCCGATGTAGAGGGCAAATGTCAGGCCCACCACAATATAAGTTAATGTTTGTAGTTCCATCTGTTAGCTCCTATTTTTCGTGGACGTTGAATTTGCGATCGAGGGCATTCATACGCCAGGCGTAGAAAAAGATCAGAACCACAAATGTGTAGATGGAGCCCTGCTGGGCGAACCAGAACCCCAGTTTATAGCCGCCGAGGCGGTACTCATTGAGGGGTTCCACGAGGATGATTCCAAACAGGTAGGAAACAATAAACCAGATGGCGAGACAGAAGCCTACCAGCCTCAGGTTTGCCTTCCAGTATGCAGATGCTGAGTCGTCATTCATCAGTGTATCTCCGCTTGATGGTTGAGTTTATTGCCGAATGCCTTATTAATTAATATTAACTGAGGAGGTTCCGGCTTATTGTCAGATGAGGTTTCAGCTGCATAAATTCGCACAAACAGCGTGTGCATTGATCAGGCTGCTAAATCATCCTGTCGGCAAGTGTAATGCAAACATACGCATAAAGGGAGATTTTTTGGGAGGTTTTGTCAATTTCTTGCTCCTCCCTGGCTTCAGCGCATCAGTTGCAGGACTCCACAGGATAGCTGAAATGCAACGATCCCCATACATTTAATGAGGTTTTATACAGTTCAGAATAAATTGAGTAGAGAATATTCAGCATCTTCATTTTGCCCAAAAAAACACAAATATTTCGTGTGGGGGACGCAATAAGCGACAGCAGATTGCGCCGCATGGATAGGTGCAATACGCTGCACTGATTGACAGCCTACAGCTCTACTCGTTCGATCGGTTTTCCATAAACTGCTTTGCAGGATCAGCATTGACCTGAAAAGAGATGCATAGAAGCAACAGCAGGGGGTATACAAAGATCATCAGGTTCTAGAAACGCTCAGTGTAGCCATGACAATATGGTGTGCCGCCTTTACGACTGTAGTAATCCTGATGGTCCTCTTCAGCCTCCCAGAATGGCATCACTGACCTTAACTGTGTCGCAATTTCAAATCCTTTCACCTCTAACAGTTTTATCAGTTTTTCTGAAATCTCTTTTTCTGATTCATTGCTATAGAAAATCACAGAAGAGTATTGATCTCCCACATCCGCTCCCTGTCCTCCTATCTGGGTAGGGTCATGAGTCTCAAAAAATAACCGCGCCAGGGTCTCATAATCAACTTTGCTATGATCATATTGTACTTCCACGAGTTCGACATGATTGGTGTGCGTGTAACTCACCTCCATATAGGTAGGGTACTCTGATTCTCCACCCATATATCCTGAGATGACATCGACTACACCATCCTGTCTTTCGAAAAAGTACTCTACTCCCCAAAAGCATCCGCCAGCAAAATAGGCTTTGGATATGGGTCGTTCTGACTCCTTTGCATGAATTCCGGTGGTAAAGAGTAATAATAAACCGAGTAAACAAGGTATAGATTGTTGCTTAATCATCATATTCCAACTCCAGGAATCCAGCTCCAATAACCCATGCATTATCCGCTTGAATCCTGTTATCTACAGATGCCAAGCCAGTATACCTTATACCATTTAAGAGTGAGTTTTGAGATTTATTGCTTCACTGCAGATTTGCGTCAGCCGCACAAGATTCGGAATTCATGAGGGTATTGAGATGATATGATCTTGATGAAATTTTTGGCATCCTACATGGCCAGTTTACAGTTTGTCATCTCGACGAAGGAGATCTTGGTGCTCTGTGTGCGTCAAGATCCCTCGTCGTTCGCCTACACGGAGTAGGTGAGGGGTGTGAGCAGGCCGTTCCAGCGCATCCTGCGCTCACGTCATTTGTACATCCGTGTACTGCAGACGCGGAAGCTTCGTACCTCACTTACCTCGGGATGATAGCTAAAAGTGTAAACTACTTCTCAGGCATGCTGAAGGATGCACTGTAGTCGATTGAGGAATAGTTGGTCACGCAATACAATCGTGGTCAGATGAGCACTCCTGAATCTGGCTCCGCATCAAATTGCAGGAGCGCTCATCCGACTGCCATGGATAGCGGAAGTACCGGCAACGCAGGAGCATTTACCGGCTGACCGCGATGATGTACGGGGTAATTGAGAATTCACCATGACTCGACAGATGAAAGCATGACATTTTTATCATCCAACTTGCCAATCGTTGCTTTATTGCCTTTTGCGGGGGCCATTGTTGCGCCATGGGCGGCCTCTATCAACCGCCTTGCTTCGGCCTGGGCGGCGGCAGCGATAACACTGTTGGCGTTCGCTTTGCTGGCGCCTTCGATGGCGATGGTGTTTGCAGGTGAAACCCTGGTTCAAAGCTGGTCATGGATACCGGCAATCGGTCTGGAGTTTGCCTTTCGCCTGGATGGCCTGGCGCTGTTATTCGCCATCCTGATACTGGGTATCGGGCTGCTGGTGATTATTTATGCGCGTTACTACCTGTACACAAAGGATTCCATGGGCAGGTTTTTTGCATATCTGCTGACATTCATGGGCTCGATGCTGGGTATCGTGCTTTCAGAAAACATCTTACTGATGGTGGTTTTCTGGGAGATGACCTCACTCTCCTCTTTTTTACTCATCAGCTACTGGCAGCACCATGCAGATGCTCGCGAGGGCTCCATGATGGCGCTGGTGATCACAGGCGGCGGTGGCCTGGCGTTACTTGCCGGTGTGCTGATGCTGGGGAATATTGTCGGTAGTTACAACCTGAGCGATGTGTTGGCTGCGGGTGAGCTGGTTCGTTCGCATGTGTTGTATCTGCCGATTCTGATACTTATCCTGCTTGGTGTGTTCACCAAGTCGGCACAGTTCCCATTTCACTTCTGGCTGCCGCATGCGATGGCGGCGCCGACACCTGTTTCTGCATATTTGCATTCCGCCACGATGGTCAAAGCAGGTATATTTTTGTTAGCCCGCTTTTTTCCAGTGTTGTCCGGCACTCCGGAATGGAGCTGGATCGTGGGTGGCGCCGGTTTGACGACCCTGCTGCTTGGCGCGTATATGGCGTTGTTTCAACATGATCTCAAAGGTTTGCTTGCTTACTCGACCATCAGCCACCTGGGTCTGATTACCCTGTTGTTTGGTTTTGGCACCAAGATGGCCGCTGTGGCTGCCATATTTCATATTATCAACCATGCCACCTTCAAAGCATCGCTGTTTATGGTGGCGGGCATTATTGATCATGAAACCGGTACGCGGGACATGCGCAGGATCAATGGTTTGCTCAAGTATTTACCGCATACGGCTGTGTTGGCGATGATCGCAGCCGCAGCAATGGCCGGCGTTCCCCTGTTGAATGGTTTTTTGAGCAAAGAGATGTTTTTTGATCAGGCGCTGTTGGCGGCAGCAGATGCATCGCCTTTGATGTGGTTCGTACCGTTATTGGTCACAGTAGCAGCGGTATTCGCAGTGGCTTACTCATTGCGTTTTATACATGATGTGTTTTTTAATGGCGAGCCGATCGACCTGCCTAAAACGCCCGGGGAACCGCCACGTTTCATGAAAATACCCATTGATTTGCTGGTGATAACCTGCCTGGCGGTTGGTATATTTCCGGCATTTACCATTGCTCCAATTCTAGCGGTTGCCGTTGCAGCTACATTACAAACCTCACCACCGCAATACAGCCTGGCAATCTGGCATGGCTTTAATCTCCCCTTGATGATGAGCATTGTAGCCCTGGCTTTGGGTGTGGTTGTCTATATGTTCCGCCGAGGTCTGTTTGCATGGTATGACCATCGGGTTGATCATTTAGACGCCCGCATTATTTTCAATTCTGTTTTAGAGCGCATCGAGCAGCTGTCAATAGTTGTCACCCGGGCTTTTGATAAAGGCTCTTTACAACATGCGCTTGCATGGATCATTGGCTCGGCCTTTGTTGCAGGTTTGAGTGGTTTCATCTCTGTGTCTGCACCTTTATTGGGCCACAGAGAGCTTATACCGGTCGATGGAGTGAGTCTGCTCGCCGCTTTTATACTCATCATTGCCAGCATCATGACGGTGGTGTTGCATCGACAACGGCTGCTCGCGGTGGTGATGATTGGCGTCGTTGGTCTGTTCGCCTCCCTGGTGTTTGTTAAATTCTCGGCGCCGGATCTGGCATTAACGCAGCTATCGGTCGAAATCGTCACCATCATCCTGCTGTTGCTGGCGCTCTATTATTTGCCACAAACGACTCCTGCTGAAAACGCTCGCTTGCGCACCAGTCGGGATATTGTTATCTCGGTGTTGTCGGGAGTCGGCGTGATGATTTTGGCGATGGCAGTATTGACGCGGGACTATATGCCTATTTCCGAATTCTTCCTGGCAAATTCGGTGCCCGGCGGTGGTGGAACCAATGTGGTCAATGTTATTCTGGTTGATTTTAGAGGTACTGATACTTTAGGAGAGATTGTGGTTCTGGCGCTGGCCGGTTTGGGGATCTTTGCCTTGCTGCAAGGCCTGAAATTACATGCGCCGGGTCAGGATGCGAGCGGTTTACCCTGGAGTAGGGACAACCACCCGCAAATCATGCAAATTTTGACGCGTTTATTGTTTCCGCTGATGCTGATGGTGGCGGTTTTTATTTTCATCCGCGGGCACAATTTACCGGGAGGTGGTTTTATCGCGGGTTTAATTGCTGCTGTTGCTCTCATCGTGCAATATCTCGCCAATGGTCTGCTGTGGACGGATGAGAGACTTCGAGTCGATATGCACTGGGTGATTGGCTGCGGCTTGTTGATTGCAACACTCACCGGCCTGGTCTCCATGGGTCTGGGTTACCCCTTCCTGACTACCGCGTTCACCTATTTGACCTGGCCGGTCGTGGGTAAGTTTGAGGTGGCCAGCGCCATTGCTTTTGATGTGGGCGTCTTTCTTGTTGTTGTTGGCGCCACGGTGATGATTCTGGTGCAGCTCGGTAAATTAAGTGACGTTTCTCACCAGCAGTATCAGCAGCACGGTTTTCAACGGGGGGCGAAATAATGGAGTGGTTGATCTCCCTGGTTATTGCTGTGTTGACCGCAAGTGGCGTCTATTTAACCCTGCGCGCACGTGTTTTTCCGGTGGTGCTGGGTTTGACCCTGATGGCTTACGGAGTCAATCTGTTTTTATTCGCCATGGGGAGATTAACCATTGGCCAACCTGCAATTATCGATTCCGCTGCGACAGTTTATAGTGACCCTTTACCGCAGGCTTTAGTGTTAACGGCAATTGTTATCGCCTTTGGCATGACTGCGTTCCTGATTGTGTTAGCCCTGAAAGCATGCGGCGAACTGGGGAATGACCATGTTGACGGACTGCCTCTCGCTGAAGATAAGTTGCCGGCAGGGAAGAGCAGGGTAGGAGAGACGCATAACCCGATAGACAAGTCACAGCGGCAGGCGGATAGACAATGACTCATTTAGCAGCCTGGCCGGTGTTACTACCCCTGATAGCAGGAGTTATTGTGCTGTTTGCCAGGGCAGGGGGAGTGCAACTCCAGCGAATGCTCAATCTGCTGGCGGTGTCAGGATTGGTGGTATTAAGTATTGCCCTGGTCAAAGTATCCCAGGCAGGAACTAACGAGGTCTATTTGGCTGGTAACTGGCAGGCGCCTTTTGGTATTGTGCTGGTGTTGGATCAACTATCGGCTTTGATGGTTGCCATTACTTCGATGCTGGCATTGGCAGCTCTGGTCTATGCCATCGCCACTGACACCGATAAAAAAGGTGCGCATTTTCATGTCCTGTTCCAGTTGATTATTTTCGGTTTGAACGGGGCCTTTCTAACTGGCGATGTCTTCAATCTGTTTGTTTTTTTTGAGGTGCTGCTGCTGGCATCCTATGGTCTGTTATTACATGGTGGAGGACGACTGCGCACCAGGGCGGGTTTGCATTACGTCATCATCAACCTGCTCGGCGCCACCCTGTTTCTGTTTGCTGTAGGTGCTTTGTATGGAGTTTTAGGAACGCTGAACATTGCTGATATGGCGCTCAGGGTTGCATCCTTGCCGCAAGGTGAGGTGGGGGTCGTCGCTGCCGCAGGATTATTGTTGTTGCTGGTATTCGCTATCAAGGCGGCCATGTTTCCATTGTACTTATGGCTGCCGGCCGCCTATACCCATACCTCGGCGGCAGTCGCCGCACTGTTCGCCATTATGACCAAGGTTGGTGTCTATGCCATCATCAGGGTGCATGGTACTGTTTTTGGCGCTGATGCCGGTGTCCTGGCGGGGTACTATATGCCATGGATATTAGGCCTGGGTCTGATCACTCTGATGATGGCGGCTTTCGGGGTGATGGCTGCGAGGGGTTTACGTGAGCAGGTGGCTTACCTGGTGCTGGCTTCTGTTGCGACCTTGCTGGTTGCCGTGGGTTTGAATACGCCGATGGCATTGAGCGCCGGCCTCTATTATCTTATTCACTCGACCCTGATCGCCGGCGGCATGTTTCTGTTGGCGGATATGATTTCACGTGGCCGTGGTCGTTTTGAAGATCGTTTCGAGAGTGGTTATGCTGTACCCGGCATCATCCTGGTTGGTGGCATGTTTATGTTTGCAGCGGTCGCCATGACGGGCATGCCGCCCCTGTCGGGTTTTATAGGTAAAGTGCTTATTCTCAATGCGTCACTCGATCATCTGTGGTCGAGCCTGATATTGTCAGTTGTACTGGTGGCCGGTTTTATGATGATTGTCAGCATGGCGCGCAGCGGTTCACTGTTGTTTTACCAGGTAATTCCTGCAAATGAAGTCAATCACTCAGCCAATGGGAAAGTGGGAACTACAGCTGAAATCAATGCAACTGGCGAGCCGTTGAATCGCATCTCAATGCTTGCCGTGATCGCCCTGTTCATGGCAAGCCCCATGCTGGTGTTATTTGCACAACCGATCACCGCTTTTACCGAATCAGCAGCCAGACAACAGTATGACAACAAGGGCTATATCGAATCCGTGATGTCCACACAACCGCTGCAAGAGAGGAGTGAGTGATGTTGAAAAATTTTTATACTCGACTCCTGCCTCACCCTGTTCTCACAGTAATTTTATGGCTGATCTGGTTGCTGCTCAACAATACAGTGGCTGCCGGGCATATTCTGCTGGGACTGATACTGGCAATCCTGATTCCATTTCTAACATCTGCTTTCTGGCCTGAAAAGGTGCGTATTCAATCACCACTGACGCTGTTTCGATTCCTCGTCATCGTTTTATGGGATATCGTCATTGCGAACATGATTGTTGCAAAATTGATATTAGGACGTAATGATGACCTGAAGCCTGCTTTTTTTGATGTCGAGCTGGATATCCAGACTCCGTTAGGCGTCAGTCTGCTGGCTAATACCATCTCCCTGACTCCGGGCACAGTCTCTTGTGATCTGAGTGCGGATCACCGCCGTTTACTGGTACATGCACTGCATGTGGAAGATATCCCTGGCGCCATCAAACACATCAAGCAACGCTATGAGACGCCGCTGAAAAAGGTCTTTACAGCATGTTAGAAACTGTTCTTCCCATCGCCTTTGCGTTGCTGGGTATTTCGCTATTTCTGAGTTTTGTGCGCCTGCTGAAGGGGCCTGATCTTCCCAATCGAATTCTTGCGCTGGATACACTCTACATAAACGCCATTGCCCTGGTGGTTTTGTTGGGCCTGCACCTTGGCAGCGCGCTCTATTTTGAAGCCGCATTATTGATCGCCGTTATGGGTTTTGTTGGCACCATTGCTCTAAGCAAATACCTGTTGCGCGGCGATATAATAGAGTAATCAACATGATAATTATTGGTGAGGAGCAACGACATGCTTGACTGGATATTAGCCGCGCTGGTTTTGATTGGCGCCTTTTTTACCCTGGTCGGTTCAATCGGACTGTATAAACTACCTGATTTCTATATGCGTTTACATGGTCCGACCAAGGCCACGACACTCGGAGTGGGCGCTATTTTAATCGCCTCCATGCTCTACTTTAGTTTCTCCACTGATGCCGCCAGCCTGCATGAAATTCTGGTGACCCTGTTTTTGTTTATCACAGCACCGGTAAGCGCGCATTTAATGGCAAAGGCCGCACTGCATGTGAATATACAACAAGTAGCCCGCACGCAGCGATATGGCGATTTACATCAGTGGGATAAACCTTCGGAGTAAAGGATGCATGCCAGGCCCGGTTGTTGTCGTTTATCTCGTATGTACTGAATAGTTACACTTGAGCAACAAATCCTACGAGTACACAAAAATATCCAGCAGCAGATAAGCAACCAGAATAATCGAAATCCATAACACCATGCTACCCGTCGGCCAGCTTTCAGAGAGATAATATTTGGCCATCGAGGATTGGGAAAAGGAGTGACGCATACTGTGCATGCCGGCAACTAGCGCCGACATCATGGATTCTCTGGCATGACGAAAAGTGATCAGGCCGCGATGAATTCCCGCAGGGAGGAATTTCCGATAGATCCAGTCTACATCCAGATTGACTGAGTGCAATTCCGGCGGATAGATGCCGCGCTTATTCAACCACACGAATGCCAGTGCGGAGAAGAACAGCAGTTGCAACTGGCTCAGCACATGGGTTGCATCATAAGGCCAGTAGTCGACTTCCCACGGCAGCTGTGAGTAAAGATACTGTGGCTGCATGCCGATAAACAGGCACAGTGCTGCGGCAAGTCCCATGGCGATTAACATATTGACGGGCGCCTCCTTGGGCCGGAGGCCGGAATCATGTGCAAAAAACGCGAAGTAGGGAATCTTGATGCCTGCATGGTGGAATACCCCGGCTGAGGCAAACAACATGAATAGCCATAAAAAATCATAGCCTTCCATCACCATGGCTGTCATCACCATGGATTTGCTGACGAAGCCGCTGAAGAGTGGAAACGCGGATATCGACAAGGCGCCGATAATGCACAATGCAGTAGTTTTTGGCATGCTCTTGTAGAGACCACCCAGGTTGGAACCATTGATATGCCCCACGCGATGCAGCACGGC
>JAQYVP010000117.1 GCA_030145485.1 Chromatiales bacterium | reverse complement strand
GGTGACTCTGGAGAGTGGCCACCTTTGGCAAACCACTCATCCGGCGTCATGGTATGCAGCGCCAGTGCGTGCATCCCGTTTTCGAGTTCATGTGTCAGTAGCTGATTGACAGCGCGGTGGCGCTGCAGCAGTGGTTTGTGTTCAAATTGCTTGCTTACCAGCGTTACTTTGAAGTGTGATTGTGCTCCCTTGGGAACCGAGTGCATGTGGCTCTCGTCGACCACCTCGATGTGGAGCGGTGTAAATGCAGTATTCAGCTGTTGCTCGATCAACTCGCGCCTGTTCATGATGTGTCACCCCAGAATTTGGAATCTTTTGCCAGAAATTGTGTATAGGGAATATAGTGTGAACCGTCACAGGAAAAATTCAACCCGACAATTCCATTGAAAATATTGATCGAGCCTGCGCGCAGATAAATGGTGTCGTCAGCAAAGCGCAGGTATTTAAACGTATCCAGGATGGGGGCAATGGCATCCTTTGGAATAACGGCTTTGTGCGGATACTCGCGATGCGGGTAGGTAAAGCAGATATCCGGATCGATCAGGGCGTCGTAGTCAAGCAGCCGGTAGCAGTAGGGATCATCGATATGCCATATGGTGGCGCGATTCGAGGAGAAATGTATTTTTCCATGGTAGACCCCGCTTTCGCACATCAACTCTTCGATGACGGGCAGGATCTCGTCGATATGACGGTCAATCCGACTCTCGACACGCTTCTGCTTGAAGATTTGTCCGCGTATTGCGGGGTCGCCCTTCAACTGCTGCCACTTGCTGGGCTCCTTATAAACCTCGAGTGTCAGCGGCAGATCCCTTAAATCGACATCGGCTCCCAGAAAACCGAGTAGTTCACTATCTTTGTGAACAGGTTGGATCGCAGTAATTGATGGACGTTTGATGCGTTGACTGATATAGGTGTCGGACAGAGTCAGCTCTTGTGTTGATGGATAGGGTGACATATAGGGTCTGGAAGAGCGATCCCGGCCAAAATCTTTTCTTAGCAGTCCCTCTTCCCGTGCAGCATTGTCACTGACCTGGATCCCGCCAGGATTCATGGCGTAGATATATTTGACATAGGGAAGGGTGCTGAGGTCTGAGAGCAGGGCCTTGTCAAGTCGCTCCTTGTCATCCCATTTAGCGCTGATTTCACGGCCAATACGCTGCATAGGATCAACCAGCATGTTTCGCAGAGAGGCGCGCTGAATATCGATGTTTTGCTTCAATGGATCCATTATTCGGGTTTTCCGGCATCCATGAAGTTTGATGGAAAAGGAGTTACCGTGGAACCTGTCGTGGCATCACTGATTTTAGCAGTGCCCTGTTTAATGACCTCATCGATGCGAATCAGTGAGTGAAATGGAATGTGGGTGACGGAAACACCGGCGAACTCCTGTTTGAGCTTCTCCTCGGAGGGATCCACAACAACTGTTGAGCGTTCGCCAAATACTATTCCTGAGATTTCGATAAGCCCTGGAAGATAGCCGTGGTTCACGTCAGTCGCGTAGAGTTCGTACACATGTGACTGGTTCAGGAATGTAACGCGGTAAATTTTCTTTTTCATAATTACTATTTTACCTCAGCTGTATGAATCCGGCGTTACAATATGTTCTGTATCCCACCATTCTTCAACGGACTTATTGAGATATTACTAGATGAGCAGTTTCAAAAACCATGAGAAATTACACAAAGGAGAGACGCATCCACTGGATGATGTGCTTGAGAGCCTCAGATATAATAATGATGATCTGATTCCGGCGATTGCCCAGCAGTATGACAGTGGCGAGGTGCTGATGATGGCGTGGATGAATCGGTCATCCATCGAAGAGACGCTGAAAACCGACCGCGTCTGCTACTGGTCACGTTCACGCCAGTCCTACTGGCGCAAAGGTGAGTCGTCGGGACAGGTGCAGCAACTCAAATCGATGGCGTTTGACTGCGACGGTGACACTATCCTGCTGAAGGTCGATCAGACAGGTCCTGCATGCCATACTGGAAGGCGAAGCTGCTTTTTTCACCGCGTGGATGGAGAGCAGGTGGTGATCGACAGCGATCCGATCATTGATCCGCAAACACTCTATAGCTGAGCAAGATGAATATTGATCCCATTCCGGCATTCGATGACAACTACATTTGGTGCCTCGGTAATTCAGAAAATAACTCTGCCGTTGTAGTTGATCCTGGAGATGCTGCGCCGGTTCTTTCCCACCTGAAGAAGCATGATCTGAAGCTCACTGCAATCCTGATCACACATAAACATTGGGATCATATCGGCGGGATTCAACGTTTGGCCGAACTCTATCCTGGGGTTCCTGTTTATGGTCCGCGCGATGAAACGATCAAGGGAGTGACTCTTAAGGTCGGTGGTGGGAAGAGTGTTGGTCTGCAGGGAATTGATGCAGCATTCGTGGTTTTGGATGTTCCCGGGCATACGGAGGGACATGTGGCTTATCTGGGTGAAGGTGTGCTGTTTTGTGGCGACACCCTGTTTGCCGGAGGCTGCGGTCGGGTGTTTAGCGGCACCCATGCGCAACTCTATGCCTCACTGAAGAAAATAGCCTCTCTTTCAGCAGATACCAGGCTTTACTGCGCTCATGAATACACTCTCGACAACCTCGGATTCGCAACATGGGTTGAACCTGAGAGCGTGGCGCTCAAGCAAAGAATTCAACGTGACAGGGCGAGTCGCAAAGCAGGGTTGCCGACAGTGCCGTCAACGCTGAAAGAGGAGCTGGCAACCAATCCATTCCTGCGCTGTGATGTACAACAGGTTAAGAATGCGGCTGAAAAGTATGCAGGAAAACAGCTGTCAAATGGTGATGCAGTCTTTACTGCGATAAGGAACTGGAAAGACAGGGAGTATGACTAAGTGAGGGGTTTAAAGATAGAGACTTTGGTTTTTTACTCTGTAAATCATTTACAAAATGATGAAATTCTGTCATTGCGGGTATAGCGAAGCAATCTAGATTGCCGTGTCGTTGCACTCCTCGCAATGACATTACCGTAGCCGTGGGGTGCAATAAGCGAAGCTTCCGCGTCCTGCTCACGCCCCTCACCTACGTCCATGTAGGTGAAGCGCATTGCACCAGAAAATGGTGGGATGCGCTTCACCTATGCCGCCCTACGGGCTGCCAATTGTTAGCTGCTGAAGTTAGCGCCAACAAAATCCCAGTTTATCAGTTTCCAGATCTCTTCCAGATATTGCGGACGCGCATTGCGGTAGTCAACGTAGTAGGCGTGCTCCCAAACATCAACGGTCAGCAGAGCAGTCTTGCCATCGGTCATCGGAGATCCTGCATTTGATGTGTTGAAGATCTCGATGCTGCCGTCGCTGTTTTTGACCAGCCAGGTCCAGCCTGAGCCGAAATTGGTCGCAGCAGATGTGGAAAACTGCTTCTTGAATTCG